>CASDXV010000007.1:0-36255 GCA_949285255.1 uncultured bacterium
CTCGCTTTGCCGCCACGGGCTCACATCCTAAAGCTCGTTTGAAAATTTTAACGGGGCACAAGCCCCGTAGAAAATTTTCTACACTAAGTTCGTATCTTATTTAGGGGTGCTCTCCAGGTAAAAATTGCACCCCGTTTTTTTATTTTTGCTGTATAATGAACAGGTAAAACAATAAATTAAAAGGAATTAGAACGTGTTAGAAAAAGAGTATTTTCCGCAGCAGATTGAAAAAGAACGCCTTGAAATATGGGAAAAAACAAATCCGCACAAGACATATGACAATTCGGATAAGCCAAAATATTATGCCCTTTCAATGTTTCCATATCCAAGCGGAAAGCTCCATATGGGACATGTCAGAAACTATACAATAACAGATGTAATTGCAAGATTTAAAAAATCTCAAGGCTACAATGTACTTCACCCTATGGGTTGGGACAGTTTTGGTCTTCCTGCAGAAAACGCAGCTATTCAGCACGGCGCAAACCCAGCCAAGTGGACTGATGAAAATATTGCATATATGAAAATGCAGTTGAAAAAACTAGGCCTCAGTGTTGATTGGGACAGAGAAGTCACAACCTGCAAAGAAGACTATTATAAATGGACTCAGTGGCTATTTTTGCAACTTTATAAAAAAGGTCTTGCATATAAAAAACAAGCCGCAGTTAACTGGTGCGAGCATTGTGCGACAGTACTAGCAAACGAGCAGGTAATAGATGGCAAATGCTGGAGATGCGACAATGAAGTAACGAAGAAAAACCTTTGGCAGTGGTTCTTAAAAATCACGGATTATGCGGAAGTTTTACTCCAAGACTTAGATAAGCTCACAGGCTGGGGCGACAACGTAAAAACCATGCAGGCAAACTGGATAGGCAAATCAACAGGTACAATTTTAAAATTTAAAGTTAAAAAAATTGAAAACCTTGAAATACCTGTATACACGACCCGTCCGGATACGGCATACGGCATAACCTATCTTGTTGTAGCACCTGAGTACCCTGATATTGAAAAACTTACAACGCCCGAACAAAAAGAAGAAGTCGAAAAATATCGCGAAAACGCAAGAAAAATGTCTGAAATAGAGCGACTTTCAACAGAGCGCATTAAAACAGGTGTAGCCCTTGGTACACACATTATTAACCCTTTAACGGGACGTGAGTGCCCTGTATACACCGCAGATTACGCACTTGTTGACTACGGAACAGGTGCTGTTATGGCAGTTCCGGCGCATGATGAGCGCGACTGGGATTTTGCAAAAAAATACAACCTCCCTGTTATAAGAGTAATAACAGGCGAAGGTGATGACCCTCAAAAGTGCTACCCGCAGTACGGTACACTTATTAACTCGGGCGAATGCGACGGACTTACAAGCGAAGAAGCAAAGAAAAAAGTTACACAAATCGCCGAAAATGGCGGCTTTGGATACGCAAAAACTCAATACAGGCTTCGTGATTGGCTGATTTCAAGACAAAGGTACTGGGGCGCACCTATTCCTATTATCTACTGCGATAAATGCGGCACAGTCCCTGTTCCTGATGAAGATTTACCTGTTAAATTACCTGAAGATGTTGACTTTAGCGTAGTTGGCAAGTCGCCGATTTTAACTTCAAAAACATTTATTGATACAAAGTGCCCAATCTGCGGAGCCCCTGCAAAGCGTGAAACAGATACTATGGACACATTTATGTGCTCAAGCTGGTATTATATGCGCTATGCCGATGCTCGCGACGATAAAAAAGCATTTGATAAAGAACTTGTGAACAAGTGGCTGCCCGTTGACCAGTATGTAGGCGGTATAGAGCACGCTATTTTGCACCTTTTGTACTCAAGGTTCTTTACAAAAGCCCTAAGAGACATTGGTTTACTTGATTTTGACGAACCGTTTAAAAACCTTTTAACCCAAGGTATGGTACTAAAAGACGGTTCAAAAATGTCTAAATCAAAAGGCAATACCGTAGACCCTGATGAAATATTTGCAAATTACGGTGCAGATACGGCAAGGTTATTTATTATATCAGACTCGCCTCCGGCAAGAGACTTTGACTGGTCGGATGCCGGTGTAGAGGGCTGCTATAAGTTCTTATGCCGCGTGTACAGATTGTATTCAAAATTTCAAGATATCATAGACCTAAATTATCAAATACCTCAAAACCTTGATAAAGAAAGCGAAAAGCTGCTTCGCGAAGTACATATATCTATCAAAAAAATCACAAACGATATTGAAAATGAATTTCAATTTAACACAGTTACATCAAGATATAGAGAACTTACAAACGCCATATACGAATACATTCGCGACGAATCAAAAATAGAAAAAAATGTCTTGAGCTTTGCTCTCTTATCTCTTCTAAGGCTCATCTCGCCTGTTGCAGTGTTTATGAGCGAGGCAATTTACGAGGGGCTTGGCGCAAAAACATCAATACATGATGAACCATGGCTTAAGTATGATGAAAATTTAGCTAAACAAGCAGATATAACTTTCATTCTTCAAGTAAACGGAAAAATCCGCGACAAAGTTGAAATAGCGGTTGATACACCCGAGGAAGAACTAAAGAAACTTGCTCTTGAAAACGACAAAATAAAACAATCACTTGAGGGCAAAACGCTTGTTAAATCAATCGTTGTACCAAATAAATTGATTAATTTGGTTGTTAAATAGAAATAAAGGCGGTTTTAAAACCGCCTTTTAAATTTATATTATCGTCCTCCGTAGGACATTTGAATATTTGAATCAATTGAAGAGTTAACGCTTTGTATTTCACTTTCAATCATCTTGAGTTGAACCTGATACCTTTGTGCTTGCTCTTCAAGTCTTTGTTCAACCACCTTTAAGCGTTCCTGTCGTTTCTGCAACGCCTTAGCTTCAGCAGACTCAGGGTCAAGGTCAGTACCCAACGTTTCAAGGTCACCTGTTGAAGCAGTAAGCTGCAAACGCGAAGAGTTTATCAACATAAGCTTGTATTCAAGGTCAAGCCTCATGCTGTTTAGTTGAATTAATCTGATTGTAGATACAATTAAACCCATTTTATCTCATTTCGTTGAACTTATTTCCCCTTAGGAAAACGTGCTCGTTGTTTTGTGCAATAAGTTTTTCCATTTGATTCAGCTTGTAGATTTGGTAATTCAGTCTGTATTTTACCATTTTTCTTTTCTTGTTCATTGAAAAGAAATTCTTTAGCATCGATACAAATTCTTTAGAAAGTAGCTTAAATGGATTTTTTCTGATTAAAAAACTTTTTGAAAATCCAAGAAAGTTTCTCATCCTTTTTAAATTTGTTTGGATACTTTGTTGCACGAGCTTACTCCTTTTTTAGGGGTAACCCTAAACTTATAAAAACATAACTCGAGATAAAATTGCCTAAGAATAATTATCCTCACTGAATTTAAAAGAAATAAATATCCTTAAAAACCAACCTATATCTATATTTTATAACGACATAAGTCAGTAGAAACTTTATTTTTGAAATATAAATTTTACAAAAGTTTACAAATCTTGTACCAGTTTCTGATCGGATTCAATATCGTTTTTAAGAGTTTTTCTAACAATATCCGCCTGCGTATCAAGCATTTTGCAAACAGTTTCTATGTTTTTAACCCTATCAGATAAAATAACATCAGCGTTAGATGTAATTCTGCCAGTTACATTCTGATAAGCACTAACAGCAGCGTTACCTGTACCTTGCATTAAGTTACCTGCGACAATCGCACCAAGACCCCATTCGCCCATATATGGCGACATTGCCTGCAATAAACCGCCCCAGCCTGATATCATGCCGGCCAGAGGAAGTACAATATTTTGCCCAAAACTAAAACCGCCTGATGCAGTTCCTAGTGCCGCAGTCGCTGTATTCATAGCGGCAATACCTGCTGAGCTTACCGCATAACCCGTGGCTAATCCCGCAGCACCGCCTGTTGGCGTACCTTCAGAGCCAAATCCAAGAGTAATTCCTGCTGCACCTGAGGGAAAGCCGGGGTAAGAACCAAGGTTGCCTATACCAAAGGCTGAAGTTGCACCATCATAAGATGCGGTTGAACCTGTTATCGGTGACCAGTAGGAAGTTCCCGGTATATTCATCATATTACTGCCGCCCATTACGGGCATAAAAATACTGGGTGAAAACATGCTGGCTAATTGCCACAAAAACCCGCCTGCGGTGCCAAAACCGCTGCCGGAAGAAGCAGAGCTTGAAACCGTTAAATCCCTTAAGCGGTCATAGGTTTCATACAACTCAGCTTTTGCAATAGAGCTTGCCGAGCCATACTTATTTGCTATTGTAAGTGAGTGCATGTTTTTGTAAGAAACCATTAATACTAACCCTCGTGTATTTTTTAATTATTGCACCATGCCAAACTTTTGACATGGTGCATATTGCTGATTTTACTAAGCGAATGTCTTAAATGTTGATTCGACGTTCTTTTGGATAACTTCTTTAACCGCATCCATTTCGGTTTTAAGAGCTTCTTGTTCTGTATCAAGTTGTTTTAGTCTTAATTCTAGAGTTCTGTCTTGTTGTTGGATAATTTCTGTTCTTGCGTTGATATCTTGAATAGCTCTTTCATAAACCATTTTTTGGTATTCATAGTCTTTCATGGCTGCTTCATAGCCTTCAGAATCGTTTACTTGAGTTAAATCAAGTTCAAAAGATTTACCTGCAAGTTTAGCGTTTAAGTCTTCATTATCAACATTTGTAATTTTTACTGATTCAAATCTGCCATCTGTTGTTGTGTCAAATGAAGCTGTGGCATTTGCAGTCTTTTTAACCGTAGCATCAGCTGCAAAGTATTGAGTTAAACCGCCTGTGTACATCTCTGATGGGTCATCAGGCAAGGTAGCATTTGCTATATCATATGATGAGATATAATATGTTCTCTCGCCTGTTTCACCTTTATTTACCGTATATTTGTAGTATGTATCATCTTGCGGACGTCTTGTAGCATCATTGCTTATAATTGCCGAGTTTATTATTTCGATATTACCTTTATCAATACCTGTAGCGTCAGCAGGAGTTATTTCATACTCTTTGCCGTCAATGTATATTTTTTGAGGAGTTTGATTATCAAACTGCATAGGAGTACCTTGGGTAATAGGGCTTGAAGAATAACCTTTACGTTCTACTTCAGAGTATTCAATAACAATGTTATAAGCTCCTGCAGCACCACCTGTTGCAGTATCATATTTTGTAATTGAGAAATCTTCACCCATTGAATCAAATACGTAACGAGTGTTATAGTAATCAGTTGCACTCGGCGGAGTAGGAACTTGCAGAGTTAACATCTGGTTAAACAAACCTGCGCTTTCATTTGCAAGCACTGTTCTTTGTTGGTTAACTTGTTGTCCTTCATATTCAACGTTGGTTTTTCTTGCCGTAAGACCTAAAAATCTTGCTTGGCTTGCTGCCATTCCCATTGTTTTCTATGCCTCCATTGTTCTTATGTTAGTAATATCGGCATATCTGTTTTTCAACTTTAATTTTTGAATATTTTTGTTACATTTTCTTAACATTTAATCAAAAACCAATAGCAAATAACCACACATTATCGACCTTATACAAGCTTATTAATAATAATTTTAAAAAAGTCAAAATACGGGTATAATAATCTTATGAAATACATAGACACACACATCCATGGTGCTTTTAGTGTAAATTTTAACACCTCGGATTACAAAGAAACAAAAACCCTCCTAAGAGAATTTAAAAAGAGAAACATAATAGCTATATGCCCTACTCTTGTAGGTGATAGCATAGAAAACCTTAAAAAAAGATTTGAGCTTTTTAAGAAACTAAAAGAAGAACACAAAAAGGATGAATGCTACATTATAGGGCTGCATCTTGAGGGAACTTTTCTAAACCCTGATAAACCCGGTATTCAGGATAAAAATGTTTTTCTAAAACCTAATATTAAAAACTTTACAGAGCTTGCGGGAGATTTTGAAAATATTATAAAAATAGTGACTATTGCCCCTGAGCTTGATGAAAACAATGAACTTACCAGATACCTTGAAAATAAAAACATAAAAGTGCACGCAGGTCATACTTTAGCAACAAATAAGGGCCTTGCAAGCGCAACGACACACCATTTTAACGCTATGCCGCCACTTTTGCACAGAGGAGAAAACCTTGCGCTTGATACCCTATTGGATAATGAAATATACTGCGAGATTATAGCAGATGGCGCTCATGTGAGCGATAATATGCTAAAACTTTTCTTTAAGGTAAAAGACAGCAAGAAAATTATTATGATAAGCGATGCACTGCCTGCAGCAGGAAGCAAAAAAGAAATTGAATTTTGCGGCAAGAAAATATCGCCCGAAGGTAAAGACAAAAACGGCACTCTGGCAGGTTCTGTTAAACTTATAGATGAAATAGCAAAATATGTTCTTGATAAAAAAATTGTAAATAAAAAAGAGGTTTTGGATTTTGTTTTTAATAACCCTCTTGAGCACTTAAATTTAGAGAAAGAAGAAGAAAAATATATAAAAAATTTAGCATAAATCGGCTATTGTTAGAATGTTAAAATATGCTAGAATATTGATATATTTAATTAGGAGTTTATATGCACATAAAAATAAAAACAGCACTTTTTTGTACAATATTTGCAATGTTTGTAGCCTTTACACCCGTATACAGTGCGCCTCAGTCATCTGTACCCGTCAAGGCAGCGCCTCTTAGCGTAGTTGATGCGCCTCAAAAATACCTTAATAAAACAATTGTTATGAAGGCTACTTTTGACAAGTTTTCAACACTTGGACTGGACTACAAAAAAGCAATGCGCTCATCTGCTGATTACATAGGCTTTTTAATCCAAAGAGATGATGTTATTGACCACAATGTGCCGCTTTCAGAGATGAAACTTTTTATAAAAAGAGATTATGCAGAAAAATTCATAGAGCTTGACACCGGCGATAAAATAGAAATTACGGGAAAAGTGTTCTCAAACGCTCTTGGCGACCCGTGGGTAGATGTTAGTAAAATTACAATACTACAGAAAAAACCATCTTCTGACAAAAACAAAAAATAGATATTAACTACAGTTTGGCATTAAGAGTATGAGTGAAAAAACAAAACAAAATAAAACAGCAAAACATACAAAATATCTCACAATCCACGGGCATTTTTACCAGCCGCCAAGGGAGAACCCTTGGATTGAAGAAATAGAGCTTCAAGAAAGCGCTACCCCTCGTCATGACTGGAATGACAAGATTTGCTGGCAGTGCTATGAACCAAACTCCGTTTCAAGAATAGTAGATAATCAAAACAGAATTTTAAACATAGTAAATAACTATGAGCTTATGAGCTTCAACTTTGGCCCTACACTTTTAAGCTGGATGGAAGTACACGCAAATAGTGCCTACAGAAGAATTATAGAGGCAGATAAAAACTCTGTGTCACTTCATCAGGGTCACGGCTGTGCCATAGCCCAGGTTTATAATCACATAATACTGCCTCTTGCCAACCTTAATGACAAATATACTCAGGTAATATGGGGCATTAAGGACTTTGAAAAAAGATTTGAAAGAAAACCCGAGGGCATTTGGCTTGCTGAAACCGCAGTTGACGCTCAAACCCTTGAGGTGCTTATAGATTGCGGTATTAAATATACAATTCTCTCCCCGCATCAGGCACAGTGTGTCAAAAGTCTTGAAAAAGAAGATACTTGGCATGATGTAAGCTGGGGAAGCATTGACCCGTCTATGCCATACAGGTATTTCCCTGATGAGGACGACAAAGAAAGATACATAGATTTATTTTTCTATGACGGAGCAATTTCAAAGTCTGTAGCGTTTGACAATCTTTTGTGTGACGGTAATAAATTTGCAAACAGGCTGCAAGACGGCTATGTTCAAAACAGAAATCATCCGCAGCTTGTAAATATTGCAACAGATGGTGAAAGCTACGGACACCACACAAAATTCGGCGATATGGCCCTGTCTTACGTGCTTGAAGTTAAAGCCGAAGAACTCGGCTTTAAAATAACAAATTACGGATGGTTTTTGGAAAAATTCCCACCAAAATTTCAAGTGGAAATTAAACCCCAATCCTCTTGGAGCTGCTGCCATGGTGTAGGCAGATGGGCAGATGACTGCGGCTGCTCAACAGGAGCACAACCGGGGTGGAATCAAAAATGGAGAAAACCTCTAAGAGATGCTCTTGATTATGTCAGGGATGAACTTATAAAAGTCTGCTCCTGCGAGGGTTCAAAGTATTACAAAGATTTTTGGGACGCAAGAAACAAATATATAGATGTCATTTTAGACAGAAGCGAAGAAAGCTACGAAAAATTCTTCAAAGAAAACGCCATAAAAAACCTCACTCAAAAAGAAAAGACAAAAGCCATAAAACTTATGGAAATGCAGCGCTTCTGCCAGCTTATGTACACAAGCTGCGGCTGGTTCTTTGCAGAAATTTCAGGTATAGAAACAACTCAAATAATGAAATACGCCCTAAGAGCAATGGAGATAGCACAAGAGTTTACAAATATAGATATAGAAAAGAAATTCCTCTCAATATTAAACAAAGCAAAAAGCAACATTGAAGGCTTTGGCACGGGAAAAGACGTGTTTGAAAAGTTTGTTAAGCCCTCTGTTGTTACAATAGAGCGCTTAACGGCACAGTGGGCATTTTCAAGCAAGTTTTTAAACCCCGAAGATTTAGATGAAATATACTGCTACAAAGTTAAAAAAATAAACACAAAAACCCTCAAAAAAAACCAAGCCTCAATTAACTTTGGCAGAATAGAATTTACATCAAAAATCACTTTTGAAAAGTTTGATATGTCATATGTTATTTTTAACACTTCAAGCGGTGAATACTACTGTAGTGTTAAAAAACTAACAGGACAAAACGAATACACAGACGACAAACAAAAAATCACCGACGTCTTTATGTCAAATGACTTAATTGAAACCCTAAAGACGATACAGGAGAGAATTTCAAGCTCTTACTACACGCTTAAAGACATACTAATTGACAGAAGAAAAGTAATTCTTGAAAAAATTCTTTTCTCAAAACTTATAAAAACAGAAAAAACATACCGCGAACTTTACGATGAACTTAAAGCACCTGTCTCATATTATATGGATTTGGGCATGGATATTCCTGATGTATTTAGGGTAAGCGCTAAATTTACCCTTTTGAGGAAACTTGAAAATGAACTTGAAAAAATGGAAGATTTTTGCGACGAAAAAGCAGTAGCTAGAATAGTCCTTATAAAGCATAATGCGGATAAATTTTATATCAATCTTAATAAATGCAGGGCAGGCTCAATAATTTCAATAAAACTTGAAAACCTTATAAAAAAACTTGCCTCAGATATGCAAATTTCAACTGCCGATAATATTTTAGGTCTATTAAACATTCTTGAAAAACTAAATATTCAAGCAAATATTAATGAGGCGCAAAATATATTCTTTGAAGAGATATATTCAAAAATAAGTATCTTGATAGAGCATCTTGAAACATCGGATGATAAAAACACCGATAGAACTCTTGCGCTTAAAATACTTGAAATCGGTCAAATGTTAAACATAAATACAGAGTTCTTTAGGCCGCATATAGATAAAGCAAGTCTGCCAAAAAGGAAATAACCTAAAACGGCTTAGCAAGAGCTTTAATGCCTTCAAACTCATATAGGAGCTTGGTTTTCTTACCATCGGCAATATGAGTTGCAAACATGGCGCAAACTATTGCTTCAAGAGAAGATGCGGCGAGCATATTATCAGGAAGCTCGTCAAATCCGTATTTTAGCTTAAGCGAATTTTGCAAACTCTTACAATCAGGAGAAGTCCTTGCAAGATAGTGCGCACTTAGTCCATAAGCCTGTCTTAGCTGGTTAATGTCACATCTATATACCTCTAAACCCTCCTCTTTGATGTTAAGTAACACATCACACAACCTATTAGAGAGCCTTTTTGTCCATTTTTGCCTGTTAATTTTAAAATAGTCGCCAAGCATTTTATAATTTTTTGAATGTATTCTCCATTTACCTTCAAGCAAGGAGTTATCATAAGGCACGGAAACACAGATAATTGAGTTGTGGATATATGGTGATGTATTTAAAAAAAGCTCGATATCCTGAGCAAAATAAAACTTGTCCAAAAGCAAAATTTTTGAATTTCTGTCTAAAACACAAACGGAACTGTCGTAGTTAGAAGAGTTTGACAACGACAAACCGATGAAGAAATTTTGTTTTCTTGACTTTTCAACCATATTTAAGAGTATAATTAACTATAATCATTTTTTCAAGGAAAATTTTGTCCTTTATGTTTATTTCGGTTTTTATAGATTTTATAAACACTTTTGCAAGAGAATTCAGATTTAGGCTGGCTTTTCTCTTGTTGTTATCTTTAATAGCCGCAGGATTTGAGTTTTTAGGCCTTTCGCTTATCTACACTTTTGCAATCTTGCTTAGCAAAAATGAAATATCTATATCTATCTTAAACGCACTGAATATCCAAAATAGCCCCAAAATTCTGCTTTTGCTGGGCATTTTGGTTGCTTTTACATACATTTTTAAAGACATATTTATGATTTTATACATAAAATTCCAAAACGGACTTATTGCAAGAATTACAAACAAGATTTTTGAAAAAAACTATAAACTTTTCATTGGTCAGAATTATCTGCTTACAAGAAAAATCTCAAAATCAGACAAACAAAGAATTTTAGGCGAATCAATAAACATAATAATGAACGATTTTGTGGGTGCGGTACTATCTCTTATAGTAAATCTTATCGTTGCTTTTGGTATAATTCTTTACCTTTTTGTAAAATTTAAAACAACAGCAGTTATTATCTCTGTTTTTATTTTTGTCATTTGGTTTTTAGAGAGCAAATATTTTAAAACCCAAGCAAAAAAATACGGTGAAGCACTGAATATTACAGACAGAGAAAAACAAAACTTTACCCTTGCCACAGTTGATTCTCAAAAAGAAGTAATAATTTATAACAAAAAAGACGATTTTTCAGATGTTGCAAACAAAATACAAAAACAATACACAAAATGCAGATGCAATATGAGCACTAATAGGGCAATGCCTATGTATTTCACAGAAATCGGCGTTATGAGCACTTTTGTCTTGTTTGTTATTTTGCAGTTATTAAAAAACCCTGACGGCGCCGTCCTTGGTGCAGGGCTTGCAGCAATTGCAGCGGTAATTTTAAGAATCGTACCTACAATAAACAAAACTCAAAACTGTCTATATGGCATAAACAGCTCAAAATACGAAGCTCAGTGGTTTTTAAACACTATAAAATCACTAAATATTAAAACCCCTCAAGCTGAAAAAAATAGCACCCCTCTTGATTTTAAAGATAAAATAGCTTTTTTGGGGGTAAATTTTTGCTACGAAGACAATAAAGAAGTGCTAAAAGATATCAATTTTGAGATAAAAAAAGGCGAATTTGTAGGCATTACAGGGTTATCAGGCAGTGGAAAAACTACTCTTTTCAACCTTATATGCGGACTTTTAGAGCCTTGTAGCGGTGAAATTACAATTGACAATGTAAAACTTGATAATACTAACGCTAAAATATGGCAAAATAACATAAGCATTCTCTCGCAAGAATTTTCACTCCCATTTAATACCATATGGCAAAATGTGGTACTTGAGCCTGATGAAAATAAAATAAAAAACTACAACTTTGAAAAAATAATACTTGCCCTTAAAAATGCAGGATTGAAAGAAGAAATATACTCTGACCTTCAAAAAAACCCATCCGACCTCTCTTGCGGTCAAAAACACAGAGTTGCGCTATCTCGAACATTTTACTTTGAAAGAAACATAATAATGCTCGATGAAGCAACGGCGGCTCTTGATGTTGAAGCGGAAAACGAAATAAACAAAACACTTGAGCAAATTAAAGGAACTAAAACAATAATAGCAATAGCTCACAGGATAAAAACCCTTAAAGACTGTGACAAGCTTATTTATATTGATGGGGGCAAAATAGTTGACACAGGCACTCTTGAATGCCTTTGCAAAAAACATCCGCCCTTTAAGCACTTGGTTGATTTGTCAAAATTTTAAAAAGACCCCTTTTGGATATCAAAAAGGGGTCAAAATGAGCAGAAGGATTATTTTTTAGAAAAGCATTGCCTTGCGACAGAAAATAATTTAACAAAAGATTCGATAAAAGCTATCAAACTTTCGACAAGGGCTTTTTCCTCCTCTTCTTCCACTCCTTTTATGTCTATCAGCTCAAGTAGAAAATTGTAAATAAAAGTTTTTTTGTTCTTTGTTTTAGCATACTCAGCAAGTGTACCTGCAAGATTTGCCATTTTTGAGAAAACATCTTTAATTACTTCACTCTTTGCCATTTATACCTCCTTCAACTTGTTACAGAATGATTTTATCCGCATTTTTGGTTGAAAATTTTTTTTAGGTGACAGGTAAAACCAAATATTTAACAAAAATGTAAAATTTGTGTTACAATTCATACAAAGGTAGTTATGGAAAAAAATAAAGACAACGCTTTTTTTTGGATAGGAACGCTATTTTTAGTCGCAGCGCTTCTTGTTTTGACCTTTTTACCAAAGATAATTTTTGACTTTATACCGTTTTTTTATATAGAAATTAACAAATTCAGAAGTATAGGTTTAGCACTGTTTTTAATTGTGCTGGCTTTTTATTTTATGAGCAAAAATACATACAAAAAGCAGCTTTTGGCGGCTGCTTTAGGGTTTTTATATTACTTTGTTTTTATTAACTTTTTTGCAGACTAAATCTCATCCTCATCAGCATTATCAAGCGCCGGCAGAGTCTGACCTATTGCGCGCTCAAGGTTTGCTTTAGCGCTGTTAAATTGATAAATCGTATTAAGATAAGACAATCTGGCGTCGTAATACTGGATTTGAGCCTCTTTGTACTCAATGGCATCACTTACACCGACTCTATACCTGCCTTGAGAGAGTTCATAATTTTCTTTTGCTTTTTTGACCGCCAACTTTGCCACAGGAACTCTTTGCTTAGCGTCAACAAGTTTTACAAATGTGCTTTGAATATCATAGTAAATATCATTTACCGTAGCTTTTGAGTCGTATTTTTGCTTTTCAAGCTGAGCGCGGGCTTCTTTTATCTGGTTTCTTATAAGAAAAGGGTTAATTGCAGGGAATGTTAAATACCCGCCAAAATCCCACCAGTTGGTATCTGCTACGGTATTATTAACCCCGCCTATTGAGTAATTTGCCTGAAAATTAAGCGATGGAAAATAAGTTTTTTTAGCAAGTTTTACAGCCTGATCGGCCGTTTCAACATTGATTTTTGCTATTTTTAGCTCAGGACGGGCCTCGTTTGCAATTTCAACAGCACGCCTCATATCTATATCAACATCCTGAAAAGGTGCGGATGTATCAATAATATAAGGGGGTATAAAAGGCAGCCCCATTAAATTATTCAAATTTGAAATTGCGATATCAACATTGTTGCTTGCACTTATTAACTTTGCTCTGGCATCTTCCATATTAACCTGAGCAATCGTAACATCAACTTTCGGTTTTGTTCCGACTTCATAGAAAGCAAGCGCCTGATTATACATAATTTCAAACTGTTCAAGGGTTTCTTGGGCTACTCTTTTTGCTTCAATTGCATAAATCAGGTTATAGTAAGCGTCTTTCAATTGACATACCACTTCATTTACAACAGAATCGATATTTGACTTAGAAGATTCCCAGTTGAGTTTATCTATTGTGTATTGGTTTTGGGTATAGCCAAAGTCATAAACAAGCTGAGATATGCCGATTGAGCCCATTACATATTTTGTAAACGGGTCAATAACAAAGCCTCTGCTTCTAAAGTTGCTCATATCAGGCTTAATCCTTGATATTCCGCCCTGAAGATTTACGACGGGAGAATAGTTAGATAAAGTCTGACCTTTTCTAAATTTCATAGCCTCAGCATTAGCATAAGCCGCTTTAATTTTTGGATTATTGATAAGAGCAAGTTCAAGGCAATCTGCTAGATTTAATTCAAGAGTTTTTTGCACCGAACCTGCTATAGTTATGGATTTATCTGAACTGTTGCCGACAGGCATATAACCGTCAATCGGGATTAGATATTCATCATATTTATTTTCTTTTTTCTTCTTTTCTTTTTTAGGCTTTTTAACTTCTTGCTTTTTTGCAACGGCTTCTTTGTTTTGCTCTTGTTTTTCTACAGGCTCTTTTGCTACCTGTTCAACATCTTTTTTTTCTCTTTTTTTGAAAAATTCAAATGTCTTTTTCTCGCGCTTTGCTTCTTCTGTAGTTTCTTTTTTATCTTTTTTGAAAAAACCTACATTTTTTTCTTTATTTTGAGCTTTTGCATATGCAAGGTACTCGTTTTCTAAACTTATGCCCTCATGCCAGCTTGCTTCATTATCTTGCGCAAAAGCAGGCAAACAGTTAAGAAAAACGAGATTTAATATTATAAAATAAGACAAAAATCTACGCATCGTGGTTGTTTCCCTTTTTAGCGTTTTTCTCGCGTCGCTTTTTAGCCGCATCTTCTCTTGCCTGTTGAATTACAACGTAAAATGCCGGAACAAGGATAGTACCTACAATAGCAGCTGCTATCATACCGCCAAAAACCGTCATACCAAGAGAACGACGGCTCTCAGCCCCCGGGCCTACGGCAAAGACAAGAGGCAGCATACCTAAAATAAAGGCAATTACAGTCATCATAACGGCCCTAAATCTTATCCTTGCAGCTTCAATTGCAGCATCAAATATGCTCATTCCCTGCTCTTCGCGGGCGGTTTTTGCAAACTCGATAATCAAAATCGCCTGTTTTGCAGCAAGACCGATTAACATAATAAGCCCTATTTGAGCGTACAAGTCAAGCGAATAACCTGCAATATATTGAAACACCAGAGCTCCAAGCATTGCAATGGGTGCAATCAGCATAACACCAACAGGAAGCATCCAGCTTTCATACAACGCAACCAAGAACAAATAAACAAATATCAACGACATTGCGAGCACAACTGTCGTCTGTCCGCTTGATTCAATCTCTTGCAAACTTGTACCTGACCAAGCAAAAGTCATATCCTCAGGTAAAACCTCGTTTGAAATTCTCTCCATTTCCTTAATCGCCTGACCAGAGCTTTTTCCCTTTGCAGGGTTACCGCTTATCTGAACGGATTTATACATGTTAAACCTTGTAATATCATAGGGCCCTGTTACGGGTTCAATCCTTACAACAGAACTTAAAGGAGATGACTTACCGTCAGATGATTTAATATAAACCTTGCTCATATCGGCAGGTGCAGAACGAAAAGCCTCCTGAGCCTGCAAAACTACACGGAAAACACGACCATACAGGTTAAAGTCATTAACATAAGTCTGACCAAACTGAGAAGATAAAGCCGTATATATCTCATCTACAGGAATGCCCTGAGCAAGAGCTTTTGCATAGTCAATATTAATCAAAAACTGAGGAATGTTAGCGTTAAACTGAGTAAATACTCCCGTTACAACAGAACTCCTGTTAGCTTCATAAATAAGCTTATTAGCCTCATCATTAAGCTCCTGCGGTGTTCTGTTTGCTTTATCCAAAAGCTGATACTCAAAACCGCCATACATACTAAGACCTGTAATTGCAGGAGGTATGAAAGAAAATATCTTTGCATTAGGATACTTTGCACTTAGAGCATTTACATTTGAGCGAATATCATCAAGAGTTTTTTTAGACTGGTATTTTTTCTCTTTACTCATAAAGATTTGCTTGTACCAAGGCACTGCTCGCCTTTCTTCCCAAGGTTCAAAGTGGGTAATAATCATCGAAGTATTTTGACCGTTAATACCCTCTAAACCAAGGACGTTATGCACGCCGGGGATTTTTTTAATATCTTTTTCAAGTTCATCTGTTATAGACATAGTCTTAGACAAAGAAGAACCGTCTTTCAGCTGAACACTTGTAAATAAAGCACCAGAGTCTTCATTGGGTAAAAAGCCTGTGGGAATTATTTTAAAGAGGAATAAAAGTGCAACAACAAGAGCCACATATGTAATTTTTGTTCTTGAAGGCTTTTCAATATAGTATTTTGAACCTTCAATATATGTATCTCTTATCCTGTCAAACATTCTGTTGAATTTTTTAATTGTAATATCCCAAGCGGTTGCAATAAACTCACCCCAAGCCTTAATAAGCGCTATACCTTGAAGATTTTGATTGTGCGACCAGTAATCCTTGTACAATTCTCTATATTTATTAAAGAAAGTTCTTTTTGGCAACTCATCTTTTGATTTTAAAATAGTAGCACATAACGCCGGAGCCAAAGTAAGAGCTACAAGGGTTGAAAAACCTATTGAGACAGCAATTGTAACGGCAAATTGCTGATACATTTTACCTGTAATACCTGGGATAAAAGCAACCGGAACAAAAACTGCCATCAGAACAAGAGAGGTAGCTAGGACCGCACCTGAAACCTCATCCATTGAAATTATAGCGGCATCACGCGGCGAAAGACCCGCCTCAATGTGCCTTTGTACGTTTTCAATAACAACAATAGCATCATCTACTACAGTACCTACCGCAAGTACAAAGCCAAAAAGCGTCAGGGTATTTATCGAAAAACCAAGTATAGCAAAAATAATTATTGTACCTATTAAAGACACGGGAATTGCAACAAATGGTATAAAAGGCGCTCTGACATCCCCCAAAAAGAGGTACACAACCATAATTACAAGAAATATTGCAAGAACAATTGCCTTTATAACTTCACTTAATGATTCTTTGATAAAATCTGTTGAATCCCTAAATACCTCATAAGCTATGCCCTCAGGAAAACCCTTGGAGAGCTCTTGCATTTTTTTGTTACAGTTATTTGCAAGCTCAACCGCGTTAGCATCAGCAAGTTGAATTACCTGAATAACCGCAACAGGCTGCAAGTCAACTCGTCCTAAGTAATCGTAAGTTTCTGAATCAAGCTCGACTTTTGCAACGTCTGAAACCTTAATAACAGAGCCGTCAGGGTTAGATTTTACAATGATATTTTCAAATTCTTCAACCGTCTTTAATCTGCCTGAAGTCCTCAAGACTATAGACATGTCTTTTTTATTTACAAGGGGCTCGTTACCAATATTACCTGCGGGGACTTGAGCGTTTTGAGCAGCAACTGCGGCATTAACATCGGCAGGCGAAATATTTAGCGCAGCAAGCTTTTGGGCATCTAACCAAATGCGCATAGCGTAATCTCTGCCGCCAAATACCACAACTTCGCCAATGCCCTCAACACGGGCAAGTTCATCTTTTATAAATATTGATGCGTAGTTTGCAAGGTCAACAAGACTTTTTGAACCGTCAGGAGAAAAAACCTTGTAGATTACAAGACCTGCGCCTGCGGTAGATTCTTTAATTGTAAGACCGTATCTTTTAACCTCGTCAGGCAAACGAGCGGTCGCAAGAGAAGTTTTGTTTTGAACATTTACTACCGCCATGTCAGGATTTGTACCGACTTTAAAGTAAATACTCAACTTATAGCTGCCGTTTTTGGAGCTGGATGTCATATAGAGCATATCTTCTACACCGTTTACGGCAGATTCAATAGGAGCAGCAACTGTTGACTCTATAACATCAGAACTTGCACCGGGATATGTAGCGGAAACAATTACCTGAGGAGGAGTGATTGTAGGATATTGTTCAAAAGGCAGACCCTTAAGAGCAATTAAACCCGCTAAGGTTATAACAAGCGAGATTACAATTGCAAATCTTGGTCTGTCTATAAAAAACTTTGAAAACATACTCTATACCGCTACTTTTTATCCTTCAACTTAACAAGTTCATCTTCTTTTAGTACAACAACGGGCTTATCTGCTATAACTTTTACCAAACCTTGCGATATGTACTCTTCGCCCGCATTTAGCCCTGAAGTTACTATCCAGTATTTTTGATATTCATTTGAAACTTTTATGTATTTTTTTCTTGCAATTGAATCTTTGTCAACCACATATACATATCTGCCCTCTGAATCTTGCAGGACACAGTCTTGAGGAACAACTAATTTTTTATTTAGTTTATTTGAATAAACTTTTACTTTTACAAAATCCCCCGGGATAAGCTTGTTGTCAGGATTTTTAAATGTTGCACGAAGTGCAATTGTACCTGTAGTTTGAGAGATTTGGTTATCCCAAAAATCCTCTACACCCTTATGCTCGTACTTGGTACCGTCAGGCAGAGTAATCTCAACACTTATAGGCTGCTCTTTTTTATCCTCGGGAATAATTTCATTATCCCTTAAATTAGCAAATTGTTTAGAATCAACACTATACGTAACATAAATAGGGTTAGTACTTACAACACGGGCTAAAGCTCCGCTTTGAGTGCTTACATAGTTACCTTGAGTAACATTTAGCATACCTATTCTACCGTCAATCGGAGAAGTTATTCTTGTGTAGTTATAATTTCTTTTGGCATCATTAACCGCAGCAATTGCGGCTTTAACAGAGGCATTTGCTACATCTCTTTGAGCAAGCGTATCATCGTAAGTTGACTTTGCAATATAGTCTTTTGCAACAAGCTCTTTTGAGCGCGCAAAGTCTTTACTTGCTTTAACTGCCTGCGCCCTTGCAGTCGCAAGGTCGGCTTGTGCTTTATTTAGAGCAATTAAGTACTGCTGAGGTTCAATTATAAACAAGACTTGCCCTTTTTTAACAAAATCACCTTCGTTAAATCTTTTTTCCTGCAAATACCCGTCAACTCTGGCAACAAGGTCAACCGAGTACTTTGCAACAATTCTGCCCGGGGCTTCTATTTCATTTTTATATTCAATTTCACCGGCTTGAGAAAGCTTCACTTTTGGCGTCATCATGGCACCCATCATTTTTGCACGCATGAACTCGCCAAACTTCCCGCTGCACCAGCGAAATGCAACAAGAGCAATTATAACAAGCAAAACAATGCTTACTTTTTTCTTCATAATATCCTCAAAATGCTTCTCCTCAAATAAAATACTACCATTAAAAATATATACAATCAACAAGTCGGTACTACTTTAGTACTAATGCTAAATCTATACCCGGGTGGCATTAAAAGAAAATTACATATGTCATAATGAAGCATGAAAGAATATATGGTTGGAAAAAATATGAAACTAGGAGAATACTTTAAAGACATAAATCAAAAGGCAGATGCGATAAATAAAAGAGCCAAAAACCCTTTTGTGGATTATGACTACTCACACAATCCTTTTAAGGGAGCATTTAAGCAAACCTATATCTGGATTGAAAAAGAAGAGCCAAAAAAGGATGAATTTAATTAAGAGCTTCTTTTGTTATCGCGTCAAAAAACTTAAGCTTCATCGGGTCAATTGAAAACTCAATTGTACTTCCTGAATTGTAATCAGCGGGAACTTTGGCAATGCAGTTAACCTCTCCCAACTTAAAGTACACAACCTTGTGCGAGCCCAAAGTTTCCTCAAATTCAGGAGTAGCACTAAACTTAATAAGGTTAAAAGGATAATTCACATTTGACTTATCTACAATATCTTCAACCCTAACCCCTACAATAACATCTTCCACGTTTTTCGGATAATTTACGGGAGTTGTGGCAAGGTTTACAAATACATTTGCAAAACGAAGTAAACCATCTTTAAGTGTTGCCTTAAAAAGGTTCATAGGGTAATTGCCCATAAAAGTTGCAACAAAAGTGTTTTTAGGGTTGTTGTAAATGTTATAAGCGTCATCTGCCTGCTGGATTTTACCCTTATCAAGCACAACTATTCTATCGCCCATAGTAAGCGCTTCCGTTTGGTCATGAGTAACATATATAAATGTTGTGTTCAATTTTTTATGCAATTTTTTAATCTCAGAGCGCATAGAAACTCTTAACTTGGCATCAAGATTACTTAGTGGTTCATCCATTAAAAATACACTAGGTTCACGAACTATAGCACGTCCAAGAGCAACCCTTTGCCTTTGCCCGCCTGATAATTCCCTTGGCTTATAGTCAAGGTAATCTTCAAGCCCTAAAATCTCAGCGGCATTATTTACACGTCTTTTAATCTCGCATTTAGCCATTTTTCTGACACTTAGGCCAAATGCCATATTATCAAATACGCTTAGGTGCGGATATAGCGCATAGCTTTGGAAAACCATAGCAATATCGCGGTCTTTAGGCAAAACGTTGTTAACGCGCCTTGAGCCTATGCAAATCTCGCCCGATGTTGGTTTTTCAAGACCTGCTATAGTTCTTAAAAGAGTTGACTTCCCGCAGCCTGAAGCACCTACAAGCACTACAAATTCTTTATCATTAATTTCAAGTGAAATATTATCCAGAATAACCTTTTTACCAAAACATTTGGTTATGTTATTTAATACAACTTTTGCCAACTAATTCATCCTCTAAATTATTTGCGCTCAACAGGAACGACAAAACTAACCATAGTACCAAAAGCAGGTTTTGAATAAACCCATATATCACCCTTGAAGTATTTAATAAACTTTTTGACAAGAACAAATGCTAATTTCATACCAATTGAACGCTTGTTTTTGTTTATATATGTATAAGGCTCAAAAAGCGTATTTAGCTCTTCTTCATCGAGCAAAAGCTCGCTTGCTTTCATTTCAAAAAGCACATACTGCGAAGGGTCAAGCTCGCCCTTGCTGTCAAACTCATGAGTTTCAAGAAAAGCAACCGGCGGATTTCCCGCACTTAACATGACTCTTCCCACTTGAGTGTTTTGTAAAAACACATCCAAAATGCTTTTTATAACATATTCAAACACCCCGGGGTCAAGGAAACATCCTCTTGAAAAAAGTGAAGAAAAATTATGTTCAAAAAGCATTTTTCTTTTTGTAAAAAACGGTTCATACTGCTTAACTATAGCACTTAGGAGATTTACAATATCAAAATTTCTAAAGTCATACTGGTATAGGTTTGACTCAAGTCTGAAAATTGTAAAAAGTTTTTCTAAATCATATGTCAAATCTCTTGCGTTTTTATTGATTATATTTACATATTTCATCTGTTTATCAATTAGAACACCACCAACTCCGTCTGAGAGCGCCTTTGAAAAACCCTCAATAGTAGCAAGATTTGATAAAATTTCACCTGAAATATTAACCAGATAATTGTTTTTTTCATCAATAATACTGCGAGCAATTTCAAACTGTCCGTTTACCATATTTTGCATTTTGTAGTTTTGGCTAACATCACGAAGAGAAACATAAACCTTGCCCTCTTGAGTATCTCTCATGGCGGAAACTTCAAAATAAAAATCTTCATCAGAATTTTTTACTTTTGCTTTTGATACAACAGGCTTTCTAAGCATTACACATTTATTTAAAAGATTCGAGCCGCCGTCAATATAAGATGAAAAAAACTCTCCCGCCATCTCTATTCTTGAAACACAGAACATCTCAAGTGCTTTTTTATTCGCATCAAGAACCTTTCCCTCAAGGGATACAACCAGCACTCCATCGGGAAATTTATTAAACATATCTTCTTTATTGGGTCTTTTAAAAAATCTCAATAAGTCCATTATGAAACAATACTAACACAAACAAAATTAAAAAAACAAATCATCTCTCAAACTAAAGTATAAAAATCATTAAACCTTAAACTAATTAAACTCAAGATAATAAAAATGTATAATTTATTTACAGATTTTGCAAGGATTTTGAACAAAATGGATTTTGTTATTAGAAAGCGTGGCAATTTTTGCCTGCTTGATATCAAGAAAGATATTTTTGACACAAATCTACTTACTGAAATATTTGGGTTTATCAAAAAAAATATAAAAAACAAAAATAACTTAGCACTAAATCTCAAACAAGTTAAGGCTTTTGATTGCGCAAAAACACTTAATTTGCTATTTAAAGAAAATATAACTATAGCCGAAGCAAAAGCAGAGCTTATAGTGCAAGCCAACCTCTTAGGGCAAAAATTACCTCTTAAAATATTTTTTAGTGAAGAAGATTTTATGGAGAACAAAAGAAGCTATACAAGAAGAAGATTTACTCTTATAAAATAAAAAAACCGATAACAAAAATGTTATCGGGCAAAACAGTTTACGAGTGAGAGTGGAATATGCACTAAAAAAATAATATAAGTCTTAAATTTCTGTGTAAATAGCCACTTAGGCTATTTTTATAAACCTTAGAATTAAAACGCATTTTCAAAAAATAAGCAATCTGATATAATAGAGCAATATGGAAGAGTATTTAAATTACATAAGCGCAGAAAAGAAAATCGACCTTATAATAAGAACCCCAAACGGGCCTATAAGGTTTTTTAGCACATTTAAAAATCAAGACGAAAATAAAATTACAATTTCAAAACCCACCAGCAAAAACCTTGCATTCTCTTGTGTTGCAAATCAACCGGTTGAAATATACGCATACACAAACGGTGGCGTATTTAAGCTTAAGTGCAAATTTATATCCTGCTCGCAAAACGAATGCCTGCTAACCCTGCCTTCATCGGTAGAGAAAATGCAAAGACGGGAATATATAAGAGTGGATTTAAAAATCAAAACATTACTTGATTTATTTATCGGCGACAGCAAAAAAACAATTCAAGCTACATCAAGAAATATAAGTGCTAAAGGCATTAATCTTTTGCTTGAAGAAGATATATCGATTTATTCAAAAATAGAGCTAAAATTGCTTTTTGAAGAAGAAAACATATTAACTCTTGCAAAAAAAGTAAAAATAAAACCCGTAAAAATAGGCGAGAGAACCTACTACGACACATCACTTGCATTTATCACCATAAACGAAAAAGGAATAAATTTTATAGTTAAAAAATGCTTTGAATTTGAAGCAGCACAAAGAAGAAAATTGCTTGATTCGCAAACATAAGGAGAATCTATGAAAATGAAAAAATTTTTCAGTATTTTACTTAGTATTACTTTTGTCAATTTTATGTTTAGCGGTTTTGTCTTTGCACAAGATTACGAAAACCCTCCGTGTGAAAAAGAAGTAAGCGTTGAACATCTTGCGCCTCATAAATATTCAAAGGTTAATCTTGTAAAAGTAACAGATGTAGAAAGTATTGTGCAAAAAGAAAATGTTATAGAAATATCATTTGCGCAAAATTTTAACTCAAAGTACTACAAAGAAGGCGACTTTATACAGTTTGAATTTCTGGATAACTTAGTAACACAGGAAGGAACTTGCATAATTCCTAAAAAATCATCCCTTATTGCAAAAATAACAAGCATCAAAAAACCTCGCTGGTTCTCAAGAAACGCTATTGTTTGTGTTAATTTTACCCATATAATCTTCCCTGACGGCAAAAATATCCCGGTGTGTGCCAAAATTGTCGGAAAGAAGAATTATCTTCAGATGACCGGTAAAGACACAGCCAAAAAAATAGCAGCCTACACAATATCAATAGGTGGAGTTGGAACAGGGTTAGGTGCAGCAATTGGTGTTGCAGGGGGTAATGTCATAACAGGACTTATTATAGGCGGTTCTGTTGGCGGCGGCGTAGGGCTTATCTCGGGTATTGTTTCCCCCGGACTTCACTATAAAGCAAAAAAAGGGCAAAAACTGCCTATCATGCTTGAAGACAACTTAAAAGTACCTAAAATGTAAATCCTATTGTTACAAAATGTAAAATTAAAACAAAAAAATATAAAGTTTTAAACTGAGCGTGACGAATAACAATTTGTACGCTCAGTTTTAGTATAAATTTACAAGGAATTACGACAAATAAACAGGTGCGAAAGGAAATAATATGGGAACAGATTTAAACTCAAACATCTTAGGGGTGAAAAAGGCAAGCGAGTTAACTAACGTAACAGGCAACTTGAATAGTATTTATTCAAAATCCAGAACAGAACAACAAGAAGCCTTGTCGCAGTTATTTAAGCAAAAGTATTTTAACTCAACAACTCAAAAAGCTACAATCAATAATCAAATCGAAACTCTTGAAGAAAAAATTAAAGAATTTGACGATAAAATAAAAGAACTTGAAGAGCAAATTGCAGATAAGCAAGATGAACTTGATAAATTAAAAACTCAAATTGCAGATAAAGTTGCAAAAATAGTAGCAGACACAGAAGAATATGAAGCAACTTCAAAAAGAAGAGTTGACCAAGCAATAGATAACGCTCTTTATCATTATGAAAGTGACAGTCACTCAAAGAGAAACGGTGGCGAAAAAACTCTTAGCGACTTTATCATAGAACAAATGGGCCTAGTAACGGGTCAAATTACAGGCGGCAGAGTTAATATCGATAAAGCTATTGAAGAACTCGGCACACCACAAACAGAACTCAACGGCATAGTGGGTGAGATGGAAGGTCTTGTTGATGATATAGACGGACTTAACTCACAATATGCTACAACAAAAAGTACTCTTGACCTGTTAAAATTAACCAAAAACAACATGACAGATGCAGCAGGCAGCTATCAAACATCAGACACTGACCCATCTGTACCTATATTTACTCCTGCAAAAGAAGACTTAGCTGACGGATATCTGGCACAGTATACATCTCGTATGGCAAACAGAGAAAACCAAACAAACCTTCCTTCGGTAGCAGATAAACAGGCAGTAATTGACAAGTATAGCGGAAATATTGCAGCACAAACCCAAGGTGTAGACCAATACAGCACTAAAAATGCACAATTACTATCGTTCTCTCAAGCGCTGGACAAAGGTCTAATAAAAGATATGCAAAATGCAGGCTTCTCTAAGAAAGAAATGCTTGACACAATAAAAGAACTTTTCCCATCAACAGGCATTTCTCACGGAGATGACGGCAGACCTGTTATACCTTGGGGCCATGGTTCAGACGCGCAAGCTATATACAGAAAATTTGAAGATAGCTTTGGCAAAGTCGAAGGAGCAGTTCAAAGAGATGACCTTCAAGTTGCCGAAATGGACAAAGCAATCAAAAACGACAAAATTGTCACAGAAATGAAGAATAATAACTTCAGCTGGAAAGAAACCGCTTATACTTTGACAAGGCTATGGCCCGGCGGCGGCATTGGCTACACATTAGGCGAAAAAGAAGTAACTCTGCCTATAGGTGATAAAAACTCAAAAGGTACTTATGACGCCCTTGAAGCAGAAATCAAGAAAAACTATCCTGATGTTAAAATAAACAGAGGTACGTCTGATGAAACCGTTAAAGATGAAGTAAAACACACTGACCCTGTAGGTTTCCACATTGGCGACAATAGCTACGAATTTGCAATAGACAGAAATCAAGACGGTGTATTGAATGACTTCACAGAAATGGTAGGCGCAAATGGCGTAGACGGCATGGAAGAACTTGCACTGTTTGATACAGACGGCGACGGTCACATCAGTGGTGATGAACTTAAAAATGTTCTTGTACTTAACACCGAACACACAAACCGCGACTACGAATTCCTAAGCGCAGAACAACTGGGTATCAAAGACATTGACCTAAGCTCATTTACCGAAAAAACTCAATCCAGAGGCGATGGCGTTGAAGGCAGCGAAGACTTCATCAACATTAACAACTCATTAATAACAGGAACATTCAACATCACAATGAACGACGGCAAAAATGCCGAAGGTTACCAAAAATTCGTAACCGAAGAGTACATGGAAGCAGTATATAACCCGATTTTAGGTGAAAATGTATACTCAGAACTTGACGGCGATACTGTTGATAATGTAATAGACGATAACTTCAAAGATGCAGACGATAAACTTGGCAACTTAAATGAATTTGCAGATTTAATTAAAGATGCTAAAGAATATGGCAACATCAAAGCAGCACTTAGAACAAAACTTAACAATGCACAAAATGAAGCTTATGGCTACAAAGCTCAACAAACAGCAGAACACATTGACGGCTACAGCGCTGATGCTCCTAAGGTTGACCTTGAAATGTCAATTGATGAAGCAGATAGAGTAATAAACGAATACCTGGAAGCTGCCGAAAAAGAAAAAGAAGAAGAAGAAAAACAAAAACAAGAATAAGCTTCAAATCTAATAAAATTAAAGGCTCTCAAAATGAGAGCCTTTTTTATATCTTTTTACCTTGAGAAATTTTTACAATATCAACGTCAGATAAAAACTCCTCATCAAATGCTAAAGTATCAACACTTGTGATTATTGTTTGCGTATCATCTGAAATTGCTCTTAAAAGATAGTTTTGACGAACATTATCAAGTTCAGCTAAGACATCATCTAAAAGTAAAATCGGCACTTCGCCTGTTTTATCTTTTATAATATCAAGCTCTGCAAGCTTAAGGGCTAACACAAGAGTTCTCTGCTGCCCTTGCGAGGCATATTTTTTTGCATCAATTTTATTTATATAAAAAGAAATATCGTCCCTATGAGGCCCAAAAAGACACTGTGCACGACGCATTTCTTCATCTTTTATTGAGCATAATTTTTCATATATTGCTTGAGATAGTTCCTTTAGTGAAAGACTTGAATCTATTTCACACTCATAACCCAAAGAAAGATTTTCTTCGCCTGATACTGTTTTGTGTTTTTCTTTTGCAATTTTTTCAAGTTCACACAAAAACTTAACTCTTAGATAAATAATATTAGCTGCAGCAATTGACATTTGAAGATTGTAAGCATCCAGCAAACTCATATCCTGAGAATACATAGACAAAAAATTACTCTTTTGCAGCCTTATTTTATTAAACTTTGCAAGTTTATCATAATGCGCGCCGTACACTTGGCATATTGCTAAATCAAGCCATTTTCTTCTATTTGAAGGCTCTCCTCTCATAAGCATTAAATCAGCGCTTGAAAAGTTTACCACTTTTAAAACCCTTAAGAACTCCTGTGATTTTGTTTTTTTAAGTCCGTTAACTTTTAAGATTTTATTTTTTGGAGGATTTATAAGAACCTCAAGAGAAACTTCAACATCGTTTTTTGTACAAAGAGCAGATATACTTAAGCTTTCTGCACCAAATTTAATAAGTTCGGAGTCTTTTTTAATTCGGTTAGAATTAAGCGCGCTTAAATAATAAACCGCCTCTAAAAGATTAGTCTTGCCTTGAGCGTTTTTACCCACAAAGAGGGTTTTTCTTTTTAAAAAGTTATGTTCAAGTGTTTCATAGTTTCTAAAGTTATTTAATTTTATAGAATTTAAAAACATACTATTAGCCTTTGTATAAAGTTATTATAGTATGTATAATAAAGAAAAGACAATTTTAAAGAAAAGAGAGAAAAAATGTTTGATGTTATTACAATAGGCTCGGCTACTTTAGATATATTTGTTGAAAGCGACGGAGCAAATATCGTTTCTGTTAATTCACTGAAGAAAAAAACGGAATTTATGTCATTTCCGTACGGAGCAAAAGTTGAAATAGACGGTTTTTCAAGAAACATAGGCGGAGGCGGCATAAACACTGCTGCAAACTTTGCTAACCTCGGTTTAAAAACATCTACCATAATTAAACTCGGGAATGACGAGATTGCCCCTGTTATAGAAAATAAAATGAAACATGACAAAGTGGACACATCAAACATTATTCACTCTAAAGACTATCTGACGGGGCTTTCAATCATCCTTGTAAGTTTTCAAGGGGATAGAACAGTCCTTGCCCACAGGGGTGCAAACGCCACTATCAGCGAAAATGAGATAGATTTCAATAAATTCAAAGAAGCAAAATGGCTCTATGTTGCCCCTCTTGCGGGAGATACAAACAAACTTCTTGATAAAATAGCAGATTATGCGGCAAATAACGGCATAAACCTTGCAATTAACGCTGGAAGCACGGCAATTAAAAAGGGCGAGAGGTATTTTAACAATATTTTAAAAACCGCAAAAATAGTCGTTATGAACAAAGAAGAAGCCTCTATGCTTACAAAAATCGAAGTTCGTCCCGATACAAAAGATGAAAAATTCTCTGACGCTGAAATTCACCCCGATGTTATTACCATGCTCAAAAAACTTCACTGCAAAGATGACTCAATTGTAGTTATAACTGACGGTAAATACGGCGTATACAGTTATGATGGCAAAAATTTCTACCATGCTCCGGAATTTAGCGCAAAAGTTGTATCTACCCTTGGCGCAGGTGATGCCTTTAGCTCAACTCTTGTTGCATCTGTTCAAAAATATGGAGAAGATATTATAAAAGCACTTTCTTACGCTTCTGTTAATGCTGCAGCGGTTATTGAAAAATTTGGCGCACAGGAAGGGTTTTTAACCTTTGAACAGATAGAAAAAAGGCTTGCTAAACACCCTGAATATAAGGTAAAAGTTATAAATGCGGCTGGATAAATTTTTAAAAGTATCAAGATTGATTAAAAGAAGAACCGTTGCAAACTCTGTGTGCGAGAGCGCCAGAGTATTTGTAAATGACAATCCTGCAAAGCCTGCTAAGACAGTGAAAGCAGGGGATGTTATTACAATAGAATTTAAAGACACAATAAAAAAAGTTCGCATACTAAAAGTACCTGAGGGAAATGTATCTATAAATCAAGCCCCAGAGTTGTATGAAGAAATTGCCCTATAAAAGAAGAGCCGCATAAAGCGGCTGATTAGGGATATTTAATTTGTTACGCATTTGTAACAAGTTTTATTCTACTTAATTCACCCCGCCTCAACATCATCCGATAAAGCGAATAAAAAAGAGTGTTTTCATATAGATATATGATGTCAAATTAACAAGATTAAATGACAATAATATCAAAAGAGGACTTGGGATATATACTGAAATGACTCAGGAAAACATTGAGGTCGATTCATACAAAAAAATAGTCAGATTATCTGACCAAGAGCTTAAAGCGCTTTGGGAAGAGTATTATGCTGACCGTACGAACAAAGTCGTGCGTGATAAGTTAATTGTACAGTATATCTACCTTACTCGCTATGTAATAGGGCGTGTTAAGGTGAATTTACCCCCGAGTTTTTCTTACGAAGATATTGCAAGTTATGGTGTTGAGGGCCTTATAGACGCTATTGAGAAATTTTCCCCAAACAAAGGTGCAAAGTTTGAAACATACGCCCTTATGAGAATAAGAGGTTCTATAATAGACAGAATCCGCTCATCAGACTGGCTGCCTCGTACTATAAGAAAGAAAATTAAAGACGTAAAATTAACCGCAGAAAGACTAAAACAAGAACTTGGCAGGGCTGCTACAACAAAAGAAATAGCAGATGTCATGGGCTTAGAAAAAGAAAAAGTCGAAGAAATTTTAGCCTCAGATACATCTATAGATTCAATTTATGATAAAAAAGGTACAGGCGAAGACAGTGTTGAAATTATTGACACAATTGAAGATAAAAACTCAGCACGCCCCGAAGAAGAAGTTGAGAAAAAAGACGCCAAAAGAGAGCTTGAAGCAGCGCTTAAAAAACTTCCAGAGCGCGAGAGAATGCTGCTTGTGTTCTATTATCATGAAAATATGACCCTAAAAGAAATAGGTGAGGCGATAAATGTTTCAGAATCTCGCGTTTGCCAGTTGCATGCGCAAGCTATTATGAAATTAAGAAATATTCTAAGCGCTAAACGCTCAGAGAGAATGAACAAGTCGATTATTTAATAAACTTGCAGGACAATTAATGTTAGAAAATAAGTCTTATGGGGAATAAATATAACTGGAAAAACAATATATTTATAAATAATGTAAACAAAAAATGATATTAAGGAAATTTAATACTTCTATATGTTTTTTAATTAATATACTTGCAATATCAAAGATTTAAAGTATTATATACGTATAAATCAAAATCCAAGAAAAGACAAACGGGCGATGATTATTCATCGTCCGTATAAGTATTAAGGCGTATATATTAATGATAAAATGTGCAATATTTGTAGACTGGGATAATTTAAAACAAGAAATAGCATACATTTCAAATTCAAGTACTTATGAAAAACAACTCAAATCAGATGGTAAGTATAAATTTAACTACAACGATGTTGAAAAACTTTTATTTTTAATAAAAAAATTCTTAGACCAAAATTGCAATGAAACCCTTTATAGAATTTTTTTCTATACCGCAAGATGTCTCCCAATTGAACGGATTAAGGAGGTAATTAAGGGTAAATTTGGCAAAGATAGCTATGAACTGTACGAATCTTATCTTGCATATAACCAAGAAAGGTGCAAACAAGCGTTTTATAAATCACAACAATTCCTAGATTACTTATCTAGGCAGGATTTTGTAGCCTTGCGTCTTGGTACATTAAAAATATCGGGCATCTCAAAAGATGGCGAACCAGTCTTTAACCAAAAACAAGTTGATATGCTTATGGGGCTTGACATCTCTCAAATCTCTTATAATAAATTAGTTGATAGAGTCCTTGTTATAAGCAAAGATTCAGATATGAAGCCAGCATTAAAGACAGCAAGAATAAACGGGATACAAACTGTTTTATGCAACTTGCAAGAGGGTTTTAAACCAGATAACGACTTATTGAGTCATTCAGATATAATACGAAGACGCTCACTAATAAGTATAGTACAGGAGCTAGAGACAAAAAAATACAAAAAAGCCCCACTTGTTTGCCATACGTAATAATAAAATACTTATTTTATAAAAAAAATGTTTGTCATAGACAAACATTTAAAACACGAGGATATTAAGAGAGAGTAAATAGTTCTTTTTTATTCAAGATTCCTGCCAAAACTTGCAGTATATCTTATTTTGTCCTTCCTTTTAATTTGAATTCCCTTACTCTTTAATAAAGTTTTTTTCTGTTTTAAAATTGCCCTGTGCAATAAAATTATTAAGAAATTTTAAGCAATAAAAAACCGACCCTAAAAAGGTCGGTTTTAAAATATTTTCTATATTCTATTTAACTTCTTTAGCTTCTATTTTCCTTGCGTTGTCAATGTCACCTGAAGCGGAAGTCTTTTTCTTTTCATCTTCTTTATCAAGCTGCTTGTTAATAATAACGGTTTGAACAATTTGGAAAACATTACTTGTTACAAGATACAAAAGAACACCTGCAGGAATTGGAATAAACACAAATGTTAAACCTATCATAAGAGGCATTACAGTACCCATAGACTTTTGTATAGCCTGCTGCGTGGGGTCTTGTTGAGCGCCTTTTTGCGTTTGCATCATAACTTTTTGAGAAACCCACATAGTCAGCGCAAAAAGCAGTACAAGAACTATAACATCATAATGTACGGAGCTTTGGACTTGTGCCGTTTGAACATTTGCGACGAGGATATTATCCATAGGCGTAAATGTTACTTTTTCTGTTTCTTTTGTTTGATTATCTATTACATTAATTTCAGCTTTTGTAATTTCCTTAAGCTCAGCAAAGCTTAAATTTAAGCTATCAGGATACATTTTAAGGTCAAAGTTTTGATTAGGTTTAATATCACCCTGAACAGTTATAGCCTTTGTCGGACGGCTGATTTTAACATCGTTTATAACCTTGTCGCCAATGTACACTGTGGCGGTTTTGCCTGCGGTGAATGTATCATAAGGCCCAGCCACAAACTTACCGTCAAAAGACCTGCCTGCCGTACTTTTAATGGTTGCATCTAGTCTTTTTATAAACAAAAAGCTCGCATCGCCTGCCTGTTGTATAAACTGAGGGCTCATAAGTGCAGTGTACAAAAGAATAAATATCGGCAACTGCAATAATAGCGGTAAGCAGCCTGCCATCGGGTTAAATTTGTGCTCTTTATAAAACTCCATCATCTTTTGCTGCATCATCTCAGGATTACTTTTGTATCTGTCCTGAATAGCTTTCATTTTAGGCTGCAAAAGCTGCATAGAGCGCATAGAGCGCTGCTGAGAAATGCTCGATGGCCACATACACGCTCTTACTATTATTGTCAAAAGTATAATCGCAAGACCCCAGTTACCGGCAATTTTGGCCAGTGCTTGCAATATCGAAAGGGTAAATCCTACAAAATCCATATTCTCTCCTATGTTGCCATGCCCAATCGGGCGCTTATAATTTTAATTTTACATTAAACATGATATTATTCATATATGAATTACTCATTTGATACAATATGCGCTATAGCTACCCCTATAAGTACAGGGGGGATAGGTGTAATAAGAATTAGCGGAGATAACTCCATAGAAATTGTACAAAAAATTTTCAGCAAAAAAATCACCCCCGAAGTGATTAACCATGGCTGGATAGTAAAAGACGGCAAAAAAATCGATGAGGTAATTGTCCTGCCCTTTGTAGCACCCAAAAGCTACACGGGAGAAAATGTGGCAGAAATTCAAACCCACGGCTCACCTGTTATAATAAATGAAATTTTAAATATAGTCCTTGAAAGCGGCGCAAGATTGGCTCAGAGGGGCGAATTTACAAAAAGAGCATTTCTAAATCATAAAATTGACTTATCTCAAGCCGAAGCAGTACTTGATTTAATCAACGCAAAAACGCAGAAATCAGCCCAAGGGGCAGCAAACAACCTATCTGGCGCACTTAGAGTAAAAATTGAAAAAATAAAAGATGAAATTTCATCAATTTTAGGTAAAATCATTGCCTCCCTTGATTTTCCCGAAGATGTTGCAGAAGTTGACCATGAGGAAATTATTAAAAAAACACAAAGCGCGATTGATGAAATTAATGAAATTTTAAAAAATGCCCGCATGCACAATATTTTAAGACAAGGGATAAAAATAGCCATTGCAGGCAGACCAAATGCGGGCAAATCCTCACTTTTTAATAAGCTTTTAAATATCGACAGGGCAATTGTTACTGAAATTGAGGGTACAACAAGAGATACTATCACAGAAACTCTTGAAATAGAGGGTATTTCAGCTACTCTTATCGATACTGCCGGTATTAGAGAAAATAACACCGACAAAGTGGAAAAAATAGGTATAGAGCAGTCAAAATCAGCAATTGACGACTCAGACATTGTTCTTTGCCTCTATGACGGCACAGAGGGTATCAAAAAAGAGGACGAAGAAATTTTTGCCCTTGCAAAAGACAAAAAACATATAATCATAAAAACAAAAAGTGACATTTGTGACAATAAAAAAGCGGACAATGAAATATCAATAAGCTCGCTAACGGGCGATGGTATTGAAGAATTGAAAAAAAGAATTTACAAAGAAATTATAGGTCTAAATCCCGCAGAGAGCGAGTTTTTGACAAATCAAAGACACCAGCACTGCCTCAGACTATCTCTTGAAGCGCTTAACAACGCCCTTATCGGCGCTAAAGCTCAAGAGTTACAAGACCTTATAAGCATTGACCTTAAAGCTGCCGTTACAAACCTTGGAGAAATCAGCGGAGAGGTCATTACGGACAATATTTTAAATAATATTTTTGAAAACTTCTGCATAGGCAAATAATTTTTGTAAAGAAATGTAAATAAAATTACCCGCATTGTTATAAAAAAATTTATTGGGGGAATAGTAAGGGTGTAAAGATAATATGAAAAATAAGTTTCATAAAGTTTTCTCTCTAATTCCTCTCTCTAATATGTGGTAAATTTACTGGCTCTTTGGGTCAGTTTTTTTTATGTTTGATTTTTATTTTTCTGCTACAATAGTTGAGCTATGTTAATGGAATTTTTATACGCAAAAATACACAGAGCCACCGTAACTGACGCTAATCTCAACTACGTAGGCTCAATAACAATAGATAAAGCCCTCCTTAAGGCTTCAAAAATTAAAGTCGGCCAAAAAGTAGAAATCCTTGATATAAATAACGGCGAGAGATTTTCAACTTATGTAATCGAGGGTGAAGAAAACTCAGGAGTAATTTGCCTAAACGGCGCTGCCGCAAGAAAAGTTCAAAAAGGCGACAAAGTAATAATCGTCGCCTACGCAATATTAAACGAACAGGAATCTGAGACATTCAGCCCAAGCATTGTTCATGTTGATGAGAATAATAAAATCATCTAACTTCTTGACAGAGCAACTTTACCGCTTCTTACAAAATCTTTGTAACCGTAGGGTTTAATTAACTCAATTAAAGCCTGTATTTGTTTTTCATCATCAACTATCTGAAGAGTGTAGGTTTTATCGGTAATATCAATGACTTTAGCACCCGTAACTTCGGCTATTCTTAGGATTTTATCTGCATCTTCGTCTTTAGGCTGAATTTTAATCATAACAATCTCACGCTCTATTGCCTCATTTACGGACAAATCAGACACTTTAAGAACGGGAATCAGCCTGTGGAGCTGTTTACAGATTTGCTCAATTGCCTCCTGAGTTGCAACAGTTGTAATTGTTATTTTTGAATAGTTTCTGTCAATTGTAGGAGCAACGGTAAGGCTTTCTATGTTATATCCGCGTCCTGAAAACAAGTCTACAACGCGCGACAGTACGCCTGCTTCATTTGTAACCAAAATAGATATTGTATGTAATGTGCTCATAATCTCTCCTAGCAAACTTTCTGGTCATTTGACAGTAAAACCTTATTCAAAGGCTGCCCTGCAAGCACCCAAGGATAAACCATCTCAAAATTTTCTACAACAAAATCAATAAACACAGAGCAATTTGACTCCATAGCCTCTTTTAACGCAGGTATAATGTCTTCTTCTTTTTCTACCCTTATACCCTTAGCACCATATGCTTGCGCTAATTTTACAAAATCCGGAGCAGAAATTTTTGTTTCACTGTAGTGTTTATTAAAGAGTTTTTCCTGCCACTGACGAACCATACCGAGATAGCCGTTATTTATAACGCAGTTTATTACCTTTAAGCCATAATCCATACAGGTTGCAAGCTCTTGGATATTCATCTGAATTGAGCCGTCGCCTGCAATGTTAAGAACAAGGGCATTTTTATCCGCAACGGCAGCACCCATTGCAGCAGGGAAACCAAAACCCATAGTACCTAAACCGCCCGATGTTATAAAGCGTCTTGGCTCATCAAACTTAAACATCTGAGCACACCACATTTGATGTTGCCCGACTTCCGTGCAAACAATAGGTTTAAAGGCTTTTGTGTACTCATAAATTGTCTCAATAACCTTAACAGCACTGAGTTTATCTGACGGGCACTCGGGAATTGCTCTTTTTTGCTTCCATTCGTCAATTTGTTTAAGCCACTTTTCTTTTGCTTCATGGTCAATGGTAAAGGGTTTTGATGAAAGCTCTTTTATCATTGCGCTAAGTACATTTTTAGCATCACCAACAATTGGAATATCAACCTTAACATTTTTTGAAATTGAACATGGGTCAATATCAACGTGGATTACCTGAGAATCTCTTGCAAAGCGTTTGAGGCATCCTGTAATCCTGTCGTTAAATCTTGTACCTACCGCAAAAATAACATCCGCATGGACAACTGCAAAATTTGCCCAGTAATTACCGTGCATGCCAAGCATACCAAGGCTTTGAAGAGAACTTTCAGGATAAGTTCCCTTGCCCATCAAGGTGTGTGCTACAGGCATTTCAAGCAACTGTGCAAGCTTTGTCAGCTCTTGATGAGCACCGGCTTGCAAAACTCCGCCGCCTGAGATTATAACAGGTCTTTGAGCTTCTCTTAAAAGCTTAAGCGCCTTTGAAATCTGGAGCGGGTGGCCTTTGTATGTGGGGTTATAACCGACAAGTTTAACTTCTTTTGGGTATTCAAAAGCAGCTTTAGCAGTTAATACGTCTTTTGGCATGTCAATTACAACAGGGCCGGGTTTACCTGTTGTAGCAATATAGAATGCCTCTTTTATAATTCTTGCCAAATCTTTTACATCTTTTACAAGGTAATTGTGCTTGCAGCAAGAGCGTGTAATTCCAACTATATCAGCCTCTTGAAAAGCGTCATTACCAATTTGCTCTGTTGACACCTGACCTGTAAATACAACAAGCGGATAGCCGTCATAATAAGCGTTTGCTATACCTGTTACAGTGTTACATGCCCCAGGCCCCGATGTAACAAGCGCAACACCGGGACGACCCGAAACTCTTGCATAACCTTCTGCAGCATGAATTGCAGCCTGCTCGTGACGCACCAAGTAGTGTTTAATTTTATCTTGGTTATATAATGCCTCATAAATGTTCAAAATGACGCCGCCGGGGTAGCCAAAAATCTCATCAACCCCCTCTGCCTCAAGTGATTTAAGGAATATTTGTGCGCCCGTGAACATTTCTTTAGCCATGTTTTCTCTCCATTAGTTTTTGGTATAATTGCATTATACTATGAAAAAATTAAAAGTGTCAGGAGATTTAACCGGAGGATTTTTAGGGGCGGTAATAGCGCTGCCTCAAGCTTTAGCCTTTGGTGTAGCAATCGGAGTAGGCGCCGCAAGCGGATTATGGGGTGCTGTTATTTTATGCTTTTTGGTCGGAGCGTTTGGTTGCAACCAGCCGCTTTTATCAGGCCCGACAGGCCCTGCAGCAATTGTCACCGCATCGGCTTTAGCTATTGTAAACGGAAATATTGAGGCACTTTTTGCGATAATATTATTATCGGGCATTTTTCAGATAATTATCTCTCGCAC
>CASDXV010000007.1:36287-91596 GCA_949285255.1 uncultured bacterium
CGACATAGTTAAATACATCCCATACCCTGTAATTTCAGGATTTATGAACGCAGTCGGGATGATACTCATAATCTTGCAAATCAATCCCTTTATAGGAGCAAAAACCCTTGCAACACCGGCTCTGGCACTTGAGAGTGCACCAAAGGCATTATTGAGCATAAACGAAAACGCTCTTGTTGCAGGAATTTTGACCTTGGCGTTAATTTTTTGGACGCCAAAATTTATAACAAAAATCATCCCCGCGCAAATTTTCGCTCTTGTTGCAGCTACCATAGTCACAATAGCCTACGGGCTTGATTTGCCGACGGTTCAGGGTGTAAGTTCACATCTGCCGCAGATTGTTCAGGCAGATTTTTCCAACATAAAAACCCTTATAATACCCGCTTTAATTATTGCTGTTGTGTGCTCATCGGAGAGCCTCTTGAGCAATCTTGTAGTCGACTCTCTGACAAAAACCAAATGCAACGGCAACAAAATGGTGCTGGCTCAAGGCATTGGAAACATTGTCTGTTCGCTTTTTGGAGCAATAGGAGGCTCAGGAGCCACTATGCGCTCTGCTGCAGCAATTAAAGCAGGCGGGTCAAGCAGACTTTGCGCAATTATATGCTCTGTTATTTTGCTTTTAATAATTCTTTTCGGGTGCGATTTTGCAAATAAAATCCCTCTGAGCGCGCTTGCCGCAGTGCTTTTTAAAGTAGGATGGGACATAATTGACACAAAACTTTTAAAGGTTATAAAATATGCGCCAAAACAAGACCTTTTTGTAATGTTTAGCGTTTTTGTACTTACTATATTCTACGATATTATCCTTGGCGTAAGCACGGGAATTGTATTATCGGCTTTAATTTTTGCCAAACAAATTGCCGATAAGGCAAACGTAAAAATAAAAGATATTGAAGACGAGCATGCTATTTTTCTTGAGAAAAAATTAAAAGATGAAATGGGCTACAAAATAAGAGTAGTGCACATTTTCGGAGAATTTTTCTTTGGCAGTGCAACTCAAATAATCTCGCATTTTGAAGAGGTCTTGGGAACAAAATATATAATTATCTGCTATGAATCGGAAAATATACTTGATATCAGTGCAATTTTTGCCCTTGAAGATATTATAACAAGGCTTAAGTCACAGGAAATCTCTGCTCAACTTGTAATTAAAAATAAAGAAATTTTTGACCAGCTTGAAAAACTTAAAATCACCGAGCAATTGGGCGAGCATAACATCTTCTACAGCGAAGAAGAAGCAATTGAGCATGCAAAAAAACTTTTAAAATCCAACACCCCTAAAAAACACCGATAAGACTCTCCTTTTGGGGAATAAATATTTTTGTCGTTTTATTTAACCTCTCATTTAAAGAAAGGAAATAAAATGACAAATAAGCTTGATATTTTTAAGTGCAATGTTTGCGGAAACATAGTAGAAGTGGTTATTTCAGGTGGCGGAGAACTTGTTTGCTGCTCGCAGAAAATGGAACATTTAGTACCTAAACAACACGAAGAAACCGCAGAAAAACACGTCCCCGTACTTGAGCAAAACGGTGAAGAAAAAATTGTTCGTGTAGGTTCAATGCCTCACCCTATGACAGATGAGCATCATATTCAATTTATCGAAGTAATTTCTAAAGACCACAAATGGGTAAAAAGAAAATACCTTTCAGCTGGCGAAGAACCTGAAATGAAGTTCAAATGCAAGTGCGAACATAAATTTAGCGCTATTGAAAACTGTAACCTTCATGGCCTTTGGGGTAACGACTTTAAGGAGGAAAACTAGTATGGAGCAGAAAATAAACGAGCTTTTAAACACACAAATAAATCACGAGTTTTATAGCGCTTATCTTTACTTTGCCATGTCTACATATTTTAGTGAAATCAATATGGACGGTTTTGCAAAATATATGAAAAATCAGGCAAAAGAAGAATTAAGCCATGCACAAAAAATCTACGACCATTTGATTTTAAGAAATGAAAAAATAACATACAAAAGAATTGAAGCCCCTGATACAGACTGGGTAAACCCGCAGGATGTACTTGATAGCGCACTAAAACATGAAGAATTTATCACATCACAAATTTTTGAAATTGCAAAAACAGCTAAAGAATTAAACGATTTTGCAACAAAAAACCTTATAAATTGGTTTATAGAGGAACAACTAGAAGAAGAAGATAAGTTCCGAAGATTGAAAGAAAAAATCAAAGCCTTTGACGAGTGCAGCTGCACCATTGAGGCAATAAATCGAGAACTTGATAAAGACGGGGAATAATCCCGTCTTTATTTTATTTTTTTCTTACAAAATTCAGCTATTGAACACTTGTCACACTGTGGCATTCGGGGTTTACAGACATTTTGACCGTGCGTTACAAGAAGAGTATTAAAATCTATCCAGTATTTTTTAGGCAGCTTTTCTCTTAGCGCAAATTCTGTTTCATCCGGAGTTTTTGTTTTGACATATCCAAGGCGGTTTGAAATCCTGTGCACATGTACATCAACACATATTGCGGGCTTGTTAAACCCCTTTGTTAGTACAAGATTTGCCGTTTTTCTGCCCACACCCTTAAATTTAGTAAGCTCATCAATGCTATCAGGTACTTTGCCGTTGTATTTTTCAACTATTTCTTTTGACAACTCTATTATCTGCGCTGCTTTATTTTTATAAAAACCTACAGGATAAATAGCTTCACTCAATGTATCAACATCAAGTTTCATTATCTCATTTGGCGTTTTACCTAACTTTAGCATGCGCATTGCTGCAGGGTATGTTGTTTTATCATTTGTCCTTAAGCTCAAAATGCAACATATAAGGACAATGTAGGGGTCACCAACATGTTCCATAAACTCGACAAACTCAGTCCTTACAACAGAATTTGTCTTATTGTCATCAATTAAATTTTTAACTATTTTATCTATATCCACTTTTCTAACTTGCATAAGATAGTAATTATGATTATAATACCTTAAAAAAGGAGAAAATGAATATGAGTAACGCAAAAGACATAAATGACGCTACTTTTGAATCAGAAGTGCTTAAAAACGAAGGTCTTACACTTGTTGACTTTTGGGCACCTTGGTGCGGCCCTTGCAGAAAAATGGGCCCCGTGCTTGATGAGATAGCTTCAGAATTTGAAGGTAAATTAAAAGTAGTAAAAATTAACACGGATGAAAACTTAAAAACCGCAAAAGACTATCAAATCAGCGGACTTCCAAGCTTGCTTTTATTTAAAGGCGGAGAAGCAAAAGAGGTTATGGTAGGTCTTATGCCAAAATCTGCAATTATTTCTAACATAGAAAAATTACTATAAAAACTTTTTATAATACAAGAGGCGCTAAACTAAGCGCCTCTTTTTTAGTATTTATTTAAGAAAAGTCGACCTGTAATCAGGCACCCTAAAGACTCTTTTATCTTCACCATCAAGCGCAAATTCCTCATACATTTCAAGAGATTTTGCTTTTGAGACTTCAACATAGTCTTTAGATAAATATTTTAAATAAGTATCGTTTAACTCACCGCTGTAGTTACCAAGCGTTTTTGCAAAAAGCGAGAGCTCGTCTTTATTTGCACCGCCTGCATAGGCTTTTGTCTTGGCGTCAGTTCCCGATGGCCTTATTTCAACAAATTTATCTTCAAAATCAAGATAAGTACCGTCACCTACAAACTTCACATCAAGCAGTTTTGAAAAATCAAGATTTGAAAAAGTGCTCGATAAAATTTCTTTTATTTCATTAAGCGAAATTTTACCCTGAGCGTTAGCTACCGCAAGAGCAAGGTAAAATATATCATTTTTTGTCCTCATGCCCTCACCGACTTTTTTAGCCTCTTTTAATTTTTCAATATTTGGCTCAGATTCGTTGTAGTAGGCTATATCTTCTCTTACGTCGTATTTTGCAATGATGTTATTGTTTTTATAAACAGAATTTAAGTGTTCCCAGAGCATAACATCTAAGCTTGCAACAAGAGCAGAAGCTACTATAATTGCCTCTGTTGCACTTTTTTCACGCATTGCAAGAGCACATCTTCCGCTAAGGGATTTTATAAGCTCTTGAGAGCCTATTATCATGCCGCCTGATTCTTCCCCGCCAAAGAGCATTCTCGGAGATGAAGAAAGAGATATTGTATTTGAGAAAATATCTTTGATTTTTATGTCTGATACGTTATTTTCTATTTGATATTCGATTTTCTTTGCAGCATTTGCAATTTCTTTAAAACCGACAGGAGTATTAATAACGGCTACATTATTATTTTTTGCCCACTCGTCCCAGCTTTTTGAACTTGCGGTAGTTTTAACTATAAAGCGTTTGTGCTTGTCAAAATTTCCGTCTTTTTTAAGCTGCTGCGCCCAAAAGTCCATAATCATCAAAAACGCCTGATTTGCACTAAAGACGCAAAGCAATCTGTTATCATCCAATTTAACGGTATCAACACCTGAAGCGTTTATTTTATCGGTATTTTTAATATCTTCAACCTGCACCACACTTAATCTGTCATGGTCAGGGTCAGTTACAAAGCAAACCGTGCCTATTGGGTAGTTTTTCAATTTTTCATTGTAACCTAGAGTTTCTATAACAGGGAAATACTCTCTGCCATCAGGTTTTTTGGCTACAACTGTAATATCAAGCGACCAGTCATAGAACTTTCCGTCTTTTGTATCTTTGCCGATAGAGTGGAAAAACGGGTCTTCTTCGATATTTAGCCAGTCATATTTAGCTGCAACGCCCAGTTTATCAAGTATCTTGCTTAATGTATTGTAAGCAGCTCCGCCCACGGCGTCGATTATTATTTTTTTATCAAAATTTTTGATAAGTTCTATATTTTTTTCGTTTGCAACACCGTTTTTAAGGTATTCAACATAAAGGTCGATACCGTTATTCAGCCTTGCCATGGTGTTTTCATCTATTAAATCATTTTTTGATGCTGCAAATTCTATCTTATATTCGCCTTTTGTTTCAACGGTATTTAGAATTTCTTCGATTTTATTAACAAATTCCATACTCTCGTCGGGCAAAAACTGTGAGCCTTGGTTATTTAAGTCTTTTGTTGCGTTTTTAACACTAATACCGTGAGAACTTGTAATATACTCAGCCCCTACAAGGTCAAGCTTAAAAGCCAAAAAAGACGCCAGCCAGATTGGCATGGTTTTTCTATCAACATTTGCAAGAGTTCTGATACCAAGAGCGCTTTGTATTCTTGCGATAATATCAAGGTAAATGTCTGAATTGTATCTTACCTCAGAACCTACAAGCTTAATAAGTTCCGAGTTTGGATATTTTTCTTTTAAAACAAGTGCTTTTGCAAGTGTAGCAAGGGTAATACCTATAGTGTTAATCGGAAAACGCGTATCGTGAGGATACATAATGTTTTGAGGACCTCTGATACCCGCCGTTGAAACCATTGCTTCTTTTTTATATGATTCAAACCATTTTTTAAGTTCTAATCTGTCAACAATATCTTTTGTAAGTGTAAAAGTAAATTTGTCTTTATTGTTATAATCAAAAATTTTATCTTCTTTTATAGCCTGCGGTGTATTTGACTCAACACCGTCTATTAACAATTTCTCAAGCTGAGAGGGGTTTTGTTTACTCATATTATAATAGTTCCTTCCTATATCGGTTTGGAACTATTTTAACATAAATTATTTAAAGATTTTATGCTTTCTTTGCTTTTTTCTTTTCTTCGTCTTGAGCTTTTTGAGAAATTGTCTTTTTACCCGTAAGTTTTGACATAAACCTAAAGTATTTGCCCCAGAAGTCATCACGGGTCAGGTTCTGTCTGTCATGTTCTTCTATTTGTGCTTTTGTCATTTTTGTTGTCGGAACACCGATTGACTTACGTATAACATTTTCATTTGTAAATTCAGTAGCTGCAGCAACCGCACCTGCACCTATCAAGCTGCCATGGTAAGCTGTTTCAAATACAGAGTTAAACAAGTTCATAAACATTGCATTAAAGAAGAAGTTTGAAACTTTATGCATAATTCTTTCTTTAGCTACCGCATTTGCGCCTTCAACATCTTTACCGTTTGATGTTATCAACACTTCGTTACGATAGTCATTTACAAAGAAATAACTTGCAATAAGTGTAACTATTGGTCTTGAAATAGCAGCAAGAGAAGAGTTTTTGTATGTTGATTTACCTGTCTTATCTTCTATGCCAATTATAGTTTTTCTTTTAATAAATCTTTCAAGCTCTTCAGCAGACATTTTACCTGCTTTTACATTGTCTAAAGCCTTGTCAAATGTCTTGTAAAGACCCATTATATCTTCAGGCTTAACTTTACATCCGTCTTTTTTAACTTCTTTTTCAAATAAGCCCCTTATTGTTTTAACAGGGAATCTTATAGCACCCCAAATAAATGCAAAAGGATAAGTTACTGCTTTTACAAAAGGTGCAACAAATTTCTTATCAACAGAGCCGAGTTTTATATATTCCACATCTTTGCCATCAATTTTTTGAACAAATCTTTTATACGTAGAGTCATCAGCAAGTGCTTCTCTAAATTTTTCAGCATAAGCATGAAGTTGATAATCTTTATCAATTTTATCAATCATTGAGTTAATTTTTTTAGCAGGGACGCTATAATCTTCTTTGGTTATCATATTATAGGCATCATCAAGACCTTTTCTTGCATCTTTTAGAAAACTGTTGAATTTTTCATTTCTGCTTCTTGCAAAACAGACTACCATGCCTGCAGCAAATAATCCGCCAACAACTTTTAAGAAATTATGAAGATTTAAGGGAGAAGAACTCTTGGGTTTTTCTTCTTTATTATCCGAAGAACCCTTGAATTCCGTGGCTTTAGAAGTGTTTTCTTCCTTATTTAGTGCAAATTGACTAAATACATCCGGTGTATTTTTAAGAACAGCTGCACTTTGAGCCTTAGCAATTTCTGAAGCCGTATCGCCTCCGCTTTGCCTATTTTCTTTTTGAGCTTTTTTATCATGCTGATTTTTAGCAAATATTTTTGCCTCATCAGGTGTAAGCGGGTGCAACGGCATACCGCTTAAAAGTCTTGATAAAACTTCAGATACAAGCGTTGTACCTGAAATTGTGGCAAGTGCTATGTATTTATTTGCGTTAGCATATTTTGAAAGGGCACCTAAAGTCAAAAATGTCATACCGGCACTCATCATTATTCTGGAAGATTCTTGTCTAAAGCGCTTGTTTTGAGATTTTCTTGCAAGCTCATCATTGTCATTTTGCATTCTTGAAATGTTATAAAAGTCTATACCTGCCATTGTAGAACTTACAAGACCTGTGCATATCCTGTTAATTGTTCTTTCATCTGCGGTTTTATAGTTGCCTTTTACACTTCCTGTTGAATGAAGCATATTTTCAAGGATTGTTTTTGCACCGTCAACTTTATTATTGTTAATTTTTTTGGCATTTTTTTCGACAACGGTTTTTATTGCTTTTTGTAATTCAGGGCTTGGTTCTTCACCTTTTGCAAGGTCAGAAAAAGCACCTTGAATGATACAGAAAACATCTTCCAGTCTTTTTGAGTTAGCCCTTTTCTTCAAAATATCCGATTCAAGACCGGTTTTAGCTAATTCAGAAAGCTTTGGAAATTTTTCAAACTTAGATATGCCACCCAATGCCCAGTTTGCAAGGTCAAGCCATAAGTCCTTAACAGGATAAATGGCACTTTTAAAGAACTTAGGCAAAATTCCATCCTCAACAAAAGTGACCGAGCCGTTACGGTTCTGCATTACTCTATGAGCATAAACACTTGCACCCCAGCCTTCTTGGAGTTCTTTTTCCATCTTGGCAATTTCATTACCAAAAAGCTCGTTTAATACAACTTTTTTGTCCTCAAAGTTGCTAAAACTTACAGAACTTTTTGTTAATTTGTCTACAACACCCTTTAGTGCTCTATTTACCCCCGTAAATGAAACATCCGAATTATGCGAATTTGATATATTATTTTTTTTATTCAGAGAAGAAAATGTTACCGCGCTTTTGTCTTTTAAGTTACTGCGGTTTTGTAGTTTATCAGCAATATTCACTTGTTGTATATTGAGAGTCATTTCTTCCCTGGTTTAGAAAATCATTTCACACACCTGTGCAAAACTCAAGTACTATTATTCTCAAATTCGCACAGTCAAATTTATAAAACAAATGAATATTGGTTTTTGCCAAAATGTAACAAAATTTATATTTTTGTAAAATATTTGTCTGAAACAAATAAATAAATTATCCTGTAAATATGGATACACGCGGGAAAATTGTACTTGTAGATGATGAAGTAATGGTTACAAAGACCCTCTCAACACTTTTAAAGCTGGAGGGGTTTAAGGATACCATAGCTTTTAATGATTCGCAAGAAGCACTAAGCTACCTTAAGGAAAACCCTTGCGACCTTATTGTTTCGGATTTTATCATGCCAAAAATGGACGGCATTGAGTTTTTATCCAAAGCAAAAAAAATTCCGCTGCAAGAAGACACAACTCAAATTCTTTTAACAGGATATGCCGATAAAGAAAACGCTATTAAAGCTATAAATGAAGTAGGAATTTTTAAATATATTGAAAAGCCTTGGAATAATGATGATTTAATACTGAATATAAAAAACGCTATCGAGCGGACAAATTTAAAAAAACAGTTAAAAGAAAAAATAATACAGTTAAAAATCGCAAATGACGAGCTTGAAGAATATTCTAAAAACCTTGAAGCACTTGTGCAAAAAAGAACAAAAGAACTCTATGAGAGCAGAGAAAAACTAAACGCCATTTTTACAAACTGCGCAGACGGGATAGTTACTTTTAAAAAAGACTACTCGATAAACTCGCTAAATCAGGCAGCATGCGAGCTTTTTGGACTTGAAGAAAAAGATATTTTAGGTAAAAACTTTTTTGAGCTTGTTATAAATGAAAAAAATCAAAAAGTTCAAAACCCTCTAAGCCTTGAGGGTGCAGAGTTTTTAAGGGATTTTAGCCTTGTAAACTACAAAAAAGACACTAAAATTCCTATTGAAATAAGTCTTGCAAAAATAGAAAATGACAGTGAACCTTTTGTGGTGGCTGTTATAAGGAATGTTTCCTATCAAAAGGAAAACGAAAGACTAAGGGATGATTTTATTGCAACACTCACTCATGATTTAAGAACCCCTCTGCTTGCAGCGATTAGTGGTCTTGAATTTATTATTAACGGCACATTAGGTGAAGTTGCACAAAAACAAAAAGAGCTTCTTGAAGCAATGAAAAAAAGTAACGAAGATATGCTGGGGCTTACAAATGCACTTCTTGAAGTTTACAGGTATGAAGCAGGCAAAATTTATTTGAGCAAATCGAGATTTTGCATAAATGAACTTATAAGAGAGTGCACAAAAGAGCTTGAAATGCTTCTTAGAGAGAACAATACAAAAGTCGAGTTTGATTTTGAAAGAAATAATGAGTTTGAAATTAACGCAGACAAAAACGAGATAAGAAGAGTTATTCTAAATCTTTTAGGCAACGCCATAAAACACGGGGGCGAAAATACAAAGGTTACAATATCAGCAAGACAAGAAAATAAAGACCTTAAAGTAAGTGTCAAAGACAACGGCACAGGACTTAGTGAAGAAGATTGCAAAAAACTCTTTAAGAGATTTTCTCAAGGCACAAGCAAAAAACGCTCCTGCTCAACCGGTCTTGGACTTTACCTGTCAAGGCAAATTGTTGAAGCGCACAACGGGACTATATTTGTCGAAAGCGAGCTTAACAAGGGCTCAACCTTTACTTTTATTCTTAAAAATGCAGCAATTGAAAGCAAGGTTTTATTATGAGCAAAGAAAATATAAAAATTTTAATCGTTGAAGACCATATGGTCGCAAGAATGGGGATAGCTATTGTCGTTGAAAAAACCCCTAACTTAGAGCTTTTAGGACAAGCGTCAGACGGTCAAGAAGGTCTTATGCTGGCACAAAAACTAAGGCCTGATGTAATTTTAATGGACATAGGACTTCCTAAAATTGACGGTATTGAAGCAACAAGAAAAATAAAAGAACTTGGACTTAACAGTGCGGTTTTAATGTTCACATCAAGAGATAGCAATGAAGATGTCTTTGCAGCACTTAAAGCAGGAGCCGACGGGTATATTATGAAAGGCTCAAATGAGCAGACACTTATAAACGCTATTGAAGCCGTAAGCCAAGGTGCAGGCTGGCTTGACCCTCAGATTGCAAGAGTTGTACTGTCCGGCATAAACGAACAAAAAGAAAACGCCAAAGAAACAAATAAAGGCACAAAAAATAAATACGGGCTTACAAAAAAAGAACTTGAGGTGTTGTCTTTAATAGTTGACGGGCTCTCAAATAATGAAATAGCAGAAAAACTTGTTGTTTCATTGTCTACGACAAAAGCTCACGTACACAGTATTTTGCAAAAATTATACCTTTCAGACAGGACAAAAGCAGCCATCACGGCGCTTAAAGAAGGACTTGTTTAGATGAAAAAATTCTCTACGCTGGTGCTTGCTGCTGTTGCACTTTTCATCTGCACACAGAGCAGTTTTGCTTTCTCTCTGCATAATCCTTTTTCTAAAAAAAGTAAGCAGGAAGCTGAAAAAATGGTTCAAACAAAACAGGAATGGGAAGAAAAAGCTCAAAACATCGACCTTGAAGAAAGAAAAATCTCCCCCTACCAAAGACCCGAGGATAAAGACTTTAAACCTAAAAATCCTCCTCTTAAAAAATTTGTAAAATATAACGTATCACCAGGGTATAGGGAGGCGGATTTATCAAAAATAATAAGAGAAAAAGACATAAAAAGCCAAGGGGTTTTTGACCCGTCTTTTAAATACATTGCTTACACTCAGTACTATTACACACCTTTGTATAATCAAATATCAAGCGAAGTGTATGTGCAAAAACTAAAAGAGGGTGCAACAAGAATGCAAAAAGCACTGAGTGCCACCCCTCTTAATACCCATAGAACAGCTGCAATTGAAACAGGCACAAAAGAATTTCAAAAAGATTTATTTTCTACCCTTACCATAGTTGACTTTTCTAAAGATTCAAAAAAACTGCTTGTAAAAGAAAAAATAGGCTCGAACAAAGAGGGGATTTTCAGGAACTATGTTTGGGTATATTTTATGCAGGGAGATGAAATTGAATGGTTTGCAATTAAATTTAACAACTTAAATGAAACAATAAAAAAATACCATGCTCAAAATTCTTATATAGCGCTTGATAACTACAGATGGGACATAAAGCCTCTGGGGTTTAGCAAGGAAAACCCCGACGTCATAATTGTAGAATCATACGCTTGGGACAAAGACAAAAAAGAAATATTCTTAGGTCTTTGGGGACTTAACTGCGCTGATGCCTCGGTACAGTTGATATCAAAAGACCCCATGCCTGTTGAATTATCAATAAACGGACTTATGGTCAAAGAATATTTACCATGACCCTGTTGCAAAAATATAAAATATGCTATAATTATAGTAGTTGTGAAGGATTGCCTCGGGTGGAAAAATGATAGAAATGAACAATTATCCTTTTTTGGGTCAAAGGAGCCAAAAACAGGAGATTGAACGACTCAAAAAAGAAAACTACAGCAGAATATACTCCCATGAAGCTGCACACAAAGCGGCGGCAGGTTCTTTGGGCGGGCCTATTGTAATTGAGTACAATCCTCAGGGCATACCCGTTTCAGGCCATGTCAGTATCAGAATACCATCACTAAACAAAGCAAATCCCGATGAGACAATTTCTCAAGCGCAACAGGTAAAAAGAGCAGCGCTTGCCCCGGGGTCTGATTTATCTGATGCAGACTTAAATGTTGCAAGAGAGGCAGATGTTTTATTAAGCGAAGCACAAAGCCTTAAAAAAGATAGTGCAAGACGAGGCGAAACACTTGATATTACAGGCTAGTTACCTTTAGTAAACACAGGCGGTGTTTGTATGTAATTTGCCTTTAATTTGGCGTGGGCAAAATCTTCTTTAGGGCATTTTGAAGCATTTAATTTCTCAAGCGCAAGTTTATACATAACGCTTGCAAGAGGGTAGTTTTGCTTTTCATAATTTATAAATTCAGCACCGAAAGCACCTGAAAAATCCCTATAGACCCCACTATCGCATATAACTTTTTTATTTTTTATTTTGTTTTCAACATCATCTTTTAAAATAAGTTCAATTTTAGAATCTTCATAGTAATAATACATAAGACGTCTTGCATCAAGCAAAACGACGCTATCATCACCTGAAGCACTTTTTAAAATCTCGCAAGAGTTAAGCGTCACAACAGGCAAATCAAGCTCAAGCGCCATAACTTTTGCCACACTAAGCGCTGCTCTAATGCCTGTGAAACTCCCGGGGCCACAGTTTACGCAAAGGGCGTCCAGCTCTTTTAAGGTAAGATTTTTATCCTCAAGCATTTGCTTAATTTTAGGAATTAAATAAGCACTGTGATAATTTGTATCATCACTTTTTATCTCGCAGCACTCGCAGTCGTCATTATTGCCTAAAGCAATGTATGTTTTATCTAAAGATGTATCAAAACAGAGGATTTTCACTTAATCACCTCGTAGTCTTTTAAAATATTTTGCGCAAATATCTTGTTTTCATCTCCCCAAGGTTCAAACTCAAACACCCTCGGGTCGCCGTTTTCACCATATTCAAGGACATCAGGGTATAAAATTTTTATGTTTAATCTGTCAAGAGAAAGTGCGCCGGCGCCAAAATCCGCCCACTCAACAAAAGTTAAAACATTTCTTTTGGAATAATCTGCAAGCTCCTGCTCAATTGTCTTTATACCCTCGTTTTCAAGCCTGTAGAGGTCAAAGTGGTATATCGGCATTTTGTAGTTTAAATATTCATTTAATATAACAAAACTGGGGCTTGTGACTTTGTCTTTTACACCTAATTCTTTTAAAACATATCTTACAAAGGCTGTTTTACCTGCGCCGATATCGCCATACAGTGATACAAAGCAGCCGCTGTCGGGCAGATTTTTTGCAAATGCCCTAGCAAGCCTTTTTGTGTCATCCAGATTTTTACACTCGATTTTCATAAATTAATTTTAACATAAATACACAAAACCTAAAGTTCAATCAAGCATGTGACGAGAACATAAATACAAGGATATTAGTGTATATGGCAGAAAGGTTGAAGTGTTATGAATGATTATTTGAACTATGGGGAGTACAATCCGGATATGTGCGAATACAACCCGAGAAGCGCAGAACTGGAGAGCGAATTAAGAAGCCTTGTTGAAAGTGTAGAAAATCCTAAAATGTCTTTCTTGCAAGGATTTATGAAAAGAATTATACTCCTTACCTCCGCACAAAACTAAACCCATTAAAAAAGCCTGCAAGCTATGCGGGCTTTTTTAGAATAATTTTTTATTGCCTTGCTCGTGGAACTGGCCGCCTGCGCAGACAAGCTCAATAACTTTTAGTAAAAACTCTCTTGGGGCATCAATAGGGCTTATCAAAAATTCCTGATTATCTTTGTGTCTTATTGTCATAATAGAACTTTGAGTTTTTTCCGCAGGAACATAAAGTGACGCAATTTCATTATCCAAAAGTGCTCTCATTTGCGAGTCATAATCATCAGCACCTTTCATAATAGTTGCGTAGTTACCGTTAAGTGCAAAAATTCTTCCGCAAAATAACGGCGCTCTGCCCTCCTGCGGCAAGGCTTTTGGAGAAATATTAAAACGAGATGTAAAGGTTATTTTATGCCATAAAATATTCACACAAGCAAGCGTTTGAGAATTATCTATCTCGCAAAATACATTTTGTGTCGGGATATTTCTTATTTTAAAAGACTGTTTAAGGTACTCAAGGACAGACTGCATAGTGTCAAGCATCTTAATAAAAGTTTCTTGAGTAAATTGTGTTGATTGCTGAAAATCAAGAAACTGCTTGTACATATACACGGCAACAAGCCCTGCACGTTCTTGTACAACGGAGGACTTACGAACCTGTATATCAAGATTGTCAAGACTGTCAAAATTGTTCTGCAATTTATTTTAGCCTTTCTGAGAAGATATCTAAATGATATAACAAAAACGGGGATAATTAATATAAGAATAATATTATTCTTTACATTTTAGAATACGGGATTTATATTATTTTTTTGAAATTAAGTGTATAATTAAAAAAAGACACATCGGGGAATTTTATGGGAGTTAATAATAATTCCAAAAAATATACGGAAGATTTTGAAATATATTTAAAAAGTGAAAAAAACTTTTCGCCCCACACAGTGCGCGCTTATTTAAGCGATGTATACACTTTTTTGATTTGGGCGGATAACCTTGATGTGGGTGAAATTGATACAAAAAAATTCAGCGAGTATCTTTATTTTATTCAAAAAATTAACTACACAAAAACCACAATAGCAAGGAAAATCGCCTCAATCAGAGCTTTTTACAAATTTTTGTATCAGGAAGAAATTATAGAGAATAACCCCTCTGATGCCATCCACGCACCAAAACGTCCAAAATCACTGCCTGATTTTATGAGCGAAGAAGAAGTTGAAAACATCCTGAGAAACGTAAAAATAGAAACCCCCGCAGGATATCGTAACAGGGTGATTTTTGAGCTTTTATGGGTTTCGGGAATGAGAATAAGCGAGCTTTCGGGGCTTAATTATGAAAACTTAAATCTTGAACAAAATGAAATAAAAGTTCTTGGTAAAGGCTCAAAAGAGCGCATAGTCCTTATTCCAAACAGAACCAAAGAAAGCCTCATAAACTATATAGAAAACGTCTCTGACCTTATATGCAAAACAAAAAAACTGCCCTCATCACCGCTTTTTATAAACTACAACGGTTTTAGGCTGCAAAACCAAAGCATTAGAAAAGCGCTAAATGAGGTGGTTGAAAAAATAGAACTCCCTAAAAAAGTCACACCGCACGTATTTAGGCACAGTTTTGCTACAAAAATGCTCGAAAACGGCGCAGATTTAAGAATTGTGCAAGAACTATTGGGCCATGCCAGCATTTCAAACACTCAAATCTACACTCACGTATCAAGCGCAAGGCTAAAATCAGTATACGAAAGCACCCACCCAAGAGCCTAAACACTTAGCCTACACAGGCAATAACTATGTATAAAAAATTGTACTATCATCATTTTGATGAAAAAAATATTTGTTTTTATAGGGTTTATTTGTATTTTTAGCCTGTGCGGATGTATTAAAGAAACGCAAGAAACAATCCGCCCTGTTGAATATACTATTGTAACCTGCGCTAACGATATTACAAAAAAGACATTTTTTGGCTATCTTAAATCCGCCTCGCTTACCGATTTAAGTTTTCAAATTGAGGGAAAACTCAAAAAAATATTCCCCTACGAGGGTCAAAAAGTAAAAGCAGGACAATTAATCGCTCAGCTTGACGCACCTTTGTATAAAATTCAGGTGCAAGAAGCCAAATACAATCTTTCAAATGCCGTTATTCAATATGAAAATGCTAAAAATTATTTTGAAAGAATACAAAAACTCCACGCCGCAGGGGGTATTTCAGATAATGACATGGACAGCGCAAAGACAAAAATGGAATCCGCTAATTATCAAATTCAAGCCGCAAGAGAGCGCTACAACTACATAAGCTATCAATCAGGGTATGAAAAAATATTTGCCCCTGCAAACGGAATAATAGTAACAAAACTCGCAAACGAGCAACAATACCTAAGGGCAGGCGACCCTGTCGTAAAATTTCAGAGCAATAATGACATTGAAGCTTTTATATCAGTACCTCAAGACTACATCAACTATCTAAAGCGCGGACAGGGAGCGAAGATAAAAATTGACGCCATAAAAGATAAAATTTTTAGTGCCACTATTAAAGAAATCAGTGAAACAAGTCTTGAGGGACTATCTTACAGAGTAAGGCTAAAGCTGGATGCTCAAAACCAAGACCTTAAAGACGGCATGAGCGCAAGCGCTGTTTTTGTATTTGAAAAAACACCTCAAAAAAAGCTTTTTGTGCCGATAAATTCCATACTTGAAGAAAATAACCAAAAAGTTGTTTATACAATTGAAAACAGGCAAGAAAATATCGGAACGGTTAAAAAAAATATTGTCCAAACGGGAGAAATAGAGGGTAATAACATAGAGATAACCTGCGGTATAAAAAGCGGTGATTACCTTATTACAAAAGGCACGCAAGAGGTGCAAGAGGGGCAGAGGGTAAAATTTCAATGAACCTTACCGAGTTTTTCTTAAAAAATAAATTTCTCCTCGTTACTTTTGTTTCAATCGTGATTCTCGGGGGAATTTCATACTACTTCAACACTCCAAGAAATGAAGACCCCGGGTTTAAAATAAGAACGGCAGTCATCACGACCCTATATAAAGGTGCTAACGCAAAGCAGGTTGATGAATATGTTACGGATAAAATAGAATCCGCAATAGAGCAAATGAATGAAGTAGAGGACATAAAAAGCCGCTCGTACAACGGGAAAAGCGTTATTTATGTAAATGTTTATGAAACCTATAAAAACCTGCAGCCTATATGGGATAAATTAAGAAGAAAAGTCCAAAGAGCACAAAGTGACTTGCCGCAAGGAGTAGTACCCTCTGTTGATGATGAATTCGGTGATGTTTTCGGTATAGTTCTTGCCGTTTGCGCTAAAGAATTTGACTATTGGAAACTGAAAGACTACGCAGACAAAGTAAAAGACGAGCTCTTACTTTTAAAAAACTGTGCCAAAGCAGAAGTCTTGGGCGCACAGGAAGAGGTTGTTTATCTATACTATGACAACGCTAAACTTGCAAGGTACAAGCTAAACGCACAAGAACTGCAAAAAATACTCTCATCAACAAACCTTATTACCCCAAGCGGTGAAATACTTGTCGGGGATAAGTATATTTTTGTACAGACGCAAGATAACTACAAAAGCGTTGAGAGCATAAAAAATACCCCTATTTCACTTACAAAAGACGGCGGAACGCTAAAACTGGGGGATATTTTAACCGTTGAGAAAACTTACAGAGAGCCAAGCGCAACAATAACAGGGTTTAACGGAGAAAAAGCGCTTATAGTAGCTCTTTCTATGAAAGAAAACGGTAATATACTTGAATTTGGAAAAGAGGTTAAAAAAAGAATAGAAGAGCTAAAAGAGTTTCTCCCTCTTGGCATAAACATACAAATAGCAGCTTTTCAGCCTGATTATGTAAAATATCTGACCGATAAATTTACAGACAGCCTGTTTCAAAGTGTAGCTATCGTTGTGGGGCTTATTTTGCTTATTTTAGGGGTAAAAATGGGGCTTATTGTAGGCGCGATTATTCCCGTTACAATACTCGGTACATTTTTTGTCATGGGAAATCTCAACATAGGACTTGATAAAATCTCGCTAAGTGCGCTAATTATATCTCTTGGAATACTTGTTGATAATTCAATTGTTATCTCTGAGGGGATTTTAAAAAAAATAAAAACCACCACGCAAGATATTCAAAGTGCTGCAATTAAGGTATGTAAAAAATTCCAAACCCCGCTTTTAATCTCAACTCTTACAACCTCATGTGCGTTTTTACCCATATATCTTGCTAATTCAACAGTAAGCGAATACACATCAAGCCTTTTTAAAGTTGTTGCAAGCGCGCTTTTAATTTCTTGGCTTTTATCCGTAACTTTTCTGCCTTACCTTATTGAAAAATTTTACAAAAATCAAAACCGGAAAGGTAAGTTTAGAGAAATAAATATCTCAAAATATATGGCAAGATTTATTAAAATTGCACTAAATGCACCTAAAAGAACCGTGTTTTTTGCGATAATTTTTGTAGGATTTTCTTTTGTTGCATTTTCTTTTGTACCGAAAATATTTTTCCCCGACTCAGATAGAGCAATGTTTGAAGTAGAATTTAACCTTGCACAAGGCACAGACATAAAAGTTGTTCAAAATATAATTGAAACAACGGGGCAATACCTAAAAACCTTAAAAGGTGTAAAAAATTTCTCAACATATGCAGGAACTTCAGCTCCAAGATATGTACTATCAGCAAGCCCTGAACCCATAAAAAGCAACTACGGAATGATTCTTGTAAATACGGACAACAGAAAAGTTGTCACAAAACTTGTAAAAGATGTTCAAAACTACTGCGATGAAACTTTTGCAAATTCTAATACAATTGTAAGAAAAGTCCCCTTAGGCCCGCCTTATGACGCGCCTGTTGAGATAAGAATTTTTGGCAGCAGTGAGAATGAACTTTTTAAAATTGTGCGACAAGTGCAGACTAAATTAAAAGAACTCGATGGCGTCATACTTGTAAAAGACGACTGGGGTGTAAAAGTACCCAAAATAAAAATCAATGTAGATGAATTTAGCGCCTCAAGATACGGTATAACAAATGAAAATATTGCAAATGCCCTGCAATCAGGGCTTAGCGGATATGAAGTATCCTCCTATCGAAGAGGCGGAACAAAAATACCGATTATTTACCGCTTAAATGAAACCTCAAGGGATAATATGGATAAAATCGGCACAATAGGGGTATATTCATCTCTTTACAACACCACTATGCCCCTTTCGCAAAGCGCACAGGTGTCACTTGAGTTTGACTACCCGCAAATTTTCAGGAAAAACGGCTTTTTAACAGTAACCGTGCAAGGCTATATTGATAATGAGAAAACCACGGCACATAAAGTAATACAAACAATGAAACCGTATCTCAATAACATCAAATATCCTCTCGGCTATGGTTGGGAAGTAGGCGGAAGTGTCGAAAACTCTAAAAAGGGCAACAATTCAATAGCACAAAAAATCCCAATTGCCTTTGGTATAATACTTTTGCTTTTAATAGGGTATTTTAATTCATATAAAATCCCCTTTATTATACTTTTAAGTGCGCTTATGGCACTTAGCGGAGCAAATATAGGGCTTTTAATCACAAAAAGCGAATTTGGTTTTATGACGTTTCTGGCTTACATTTGCCTTGTCGGTATAGCAACAAATAACGCGGTTGTACTTCTTGATACTATAGTAAAAGAAGAAAAAAACACTAACGACAATATGCTTTTAAACCTGCAAAAAGCAGCAAGAAGCAGAATTACGCCTATATTTTTAACCGCAGTTACAACAATAGGCGGTATGCTTCCGCTTTGGATAGGGCGCGACCCGATGTTTTCATCTCTTGCGGTAGCTATTATTTTTGGACTAATAACATCCGTATGCGCCACACTTCTTGTAACACCTTGTTTGTATTTTATTTTAGTTGGTAAAGAACCTCAAAAAGCCCCGTAAGCTCGGCATTATCTATTGAGGCATTAAGAGAAATCCTAAGCCGCGCCGAGTTTTTGGCAACGGTAGGATATCTTATAGGCAGGCAATAATACCCCGCATCGTAGAGTTTTTTTGAAGCGTCAAGAGCTTTTTTATTTTCCCCTAATACCACAGGTACAATGTAGCTTGAGCCTAAAACATTAAAATCTCTAAGATTTTTGTGCACAAAATCCGTAAGCTCAAGCAGCTTTTTTGACAGGGTATCTGATTTAAAGATATAGTTTTTAAGCACATAATAAGAAAACTCGGCACTAATTTGAGGAAAAACGGTAGAGAAAATAAATGAGCGCGCAAAGTTTATTAAATAATCTATAAGCACCCTATCGCCCACACAAAAAGCCCCGTAGGAGCCTACTGATTTTCCAAAAGTAGCCATTAATAAATCAATCTTATCAAGCATGCCTTCTTGCGCACAAAAACCAAGCCCCGAGCCGTAAACTCCAAAAGAATGCGCCTCATCCACTACAAGTATGGCATTATACTTTTCTTTCAATTCAACGAGTTTTTTAATGTCGCAAAAATCCCCGTCCATAGAAAAAAGCGCCTCTGTTGAAATTATTGCATTGTTGTACTTTGCCCTGTATTTTTTAAGCTTATTTTCTAAATCATCATAATCACAGTGCTTATAAGGTATAAGTTCGCTTTTAGAAAGGCGAATGCCGTCAATTATACTTGCATGGTTTAACTTGTCACAAAAAACCACATCGCCGTTTTTTGCAAGAGAAGAATAAATACCCACATTTGCGTGATAGCCGCTATTAAAAAGAAGTGCCGCCTCTTTTGAAAACTTCTCGCACAAAAGTTCTTCAAGCTTAGTGTAAGATTTTGTATTTGCACACAAAAGCCTTGCTGACGGAACATCAAGAGGTTTATCGTAAGAACTTAAAAAATCCCTGTAGATTTCTTTTTTTGTACTTATTCCAAGATAGTCATTTGACGAGAGATTTAGGAGTTTTCTCCCGTCTTGAAAAATATACTTACCCTCAATTTCAAGAGGTTTTAAGGAACGAAAATTAAGTGAGTCTTTTTGTGTTTGAATTGCATTTTGATAAAAACTATATAGCTTTTTCATCTTTGAACCACGGTCTGTTAAGGACATTTATCATTTTATATTTCTTACAATATGCAATTAAATCTTGCTTTATTTCAGGAAGCAATATAAATATCGCTATTAAGTTTGGTGCTGCCATTGCAAGCATTGTTGAATCGGTAAAATCAATAATACTTTGAAGATTCATGCAAGAACCAATGACAATAAATACACAAAACATTAATTGATAAACTTTTGTACGCTTAAAGCCCTCACCGAATATATAGCTCCAAGCCTTTTGTCCGTAATATGCCCAGCTTATTATTGTTGAAATTGCAAAAAGAATTATAACAATAGCAAGGACATAAGGGAAAAATGAAAACGTACCCGCAAAAGCAGCTGAAGTCAGCTGTACACCCGTTATACCCTCACGGTAGTTAAGGTATTCGCCTGTGATTATAATTACAAAAGCCGTGATTGAACATATTACAACTGTATCCAAAAAAGGCTCCATCAAAGATACAAAACCTTGTGATACAGGTTCATTTGTTTTAACTGCAGCGTATGCTATAGGAGCAGAGCCCGAGCCTGCTTCGTTTGATTGAACAGAGCGGCGAAAGCCTATAATAATAGTTCCTATTATCCCCCCTACAACAGATTGAGGGAAAAACGCTTCTTTAAATATGGTAACAATTGCATGAGGTATATGTTGAAAATTCATAAGAATAATTACAATAGCAGCAAGCAAATATATACCGCACATAACAGGGACGATTTTTGAAGTTACATTTGCTATAGATTTAATACCGCCAACTATAATCAAACCTACAATTGTTGCTACTATCAGGCCAAAAACCCAACTGTGGGCCGCAAAAAAGCTGTTTTGGCCGCCTGTAATACTTATAACCTGCTGAGTTGCCTGATTTATCTGCAACATATTGCCGCCGCCAAGCGCACCGGGGACACACATTAGTGCAAAAATTAACGCCAAAGGTTGCCCCAGCCACCTTAAACCTTTTCTTGTCAGACCATGGGCAATATAAAACATTGGCCCGCCTGAAACAGAGCCGTCTGCGTTAAATCTTCTGTATTTAACAGCTAAAGTACACTCCAGAAACTTTGATGCCATACCGCAAATAGCGCCAAAAGTCATCCAAAACATAGCACCGGGGCCGCCTATTGAAATAGCTATTGCAACACCTGCGATATTTCCAAGACCCACAGTTCCTGATAGCGCCGTTGCAAAAGCACCCATTGAGCTTACTTCGCCATCTCTGTCGTTATCATGTTCTTTATGATATTTACCAAAAAGCTGATGCAGCGAGTGTTTAAAGCCCCATATGCCAATAAATCTTAAATATATTGTAAAAACTATACTTGATACTATTAAAAACATGATAATAATAGGCACACTTACTGAGCCTATTTTTATAGGTGTGAAAATAATATTTGAAAAAGCGTCCGAAAAAGGCGCAAAATATTTATCTACACACTCGCTCACACCAAGAGCTTGAGCGTTTTGGGGGACAAAAAATAATGTTGTTAATAACAATAAAAATCGACTATACATTCAACTACTCTCTATTTGTAAAAAAAGACCTTGTCTATAATTACACAAAAAAGGCTCAATGACAAATGCTTGAGCCAATTTTGTTACATAAATTTAAAAGTTTTTTATCTTGCAGTGTCAACGGGGATTAGAATAACCTGACCTATTTGAAGTGAAGCAGGGTCTACTATATTGTTGAGCTTTTGTATTGCTTCAATTTTTTGCGTATCATACTTGCCATAAAATCTGTATGCAATTTTATCTAAAGTATCACCGCTTTTTACTTCGTATTTTTCTTCAGATACAACTGCTGCTGCCTCAGGTGCAACTTGCGCATCAGCGCCAATTACAGCGACATTAGGCTTTGCAGGTTGCTGAACAACAATCTCTTGAGTTCCTTGGTTTCCTACAAAGTTAGAAAAACCTGCTATAAGAGATATCAACCCCATAAACAAAGCGCCGCATACAAAGCCTATCGCAAGGTAAACACCCGGAGCTTTTTGTTTTGTAACTCTTGTATCAGTATTTGTTTTACCAACGCTTCTCCAAAGTACATCAAGTTCTGGGGTTTTTGTAGGTTTTGCATAGCGCAGGTATTCACTTCTGTCCAAGTCAAATGTTCTTGAACTCTCAAGCGCCGACATATTCTCGCGAGTAAGACCTGCTCTGTGTAAAGTTGAACTTTTCATAAGACCTCTTAATCTTTTACAATATGAATAATATTGGAAAAGTAGTCTTGAAGTCAATATTGTAACAAATACAACATTAAGAAATATTTACAATGCTAATTGCCTATTTTAAGATATTTTTTTGCACCGTCAAACATAGCCTGAGTAAGTTCTCTGTTTTTTTCAATATTAAAACCGCCATCATCTAAAAACTCGCTCATTCTTCGCTGCCAAAGCTCATAAAGCTCTTCGTCAGATAAATTAAGTGCATCGGATATTGTTTTTAATTCGGTAAAATCTATATGCAAAGGCTTTGCACCGCGCAAAATATCTACAAGATGCAGTCTCTTTTTTCTTTCAAATTTCTTTAAAAATTCAACCGTTGTAAGGTTATTGTGTTTTATTGCATCCTTTAAAAATTCAAGATTATCATCATACAGCGCAGGGTCTTGCGGTATTTGATACTCAATAAATTCTTCAGGCCTTATATCCATAACCGTGGCAATTCTCTCAAGCGTTGTGGCACGGGAAGAAAAAGGTATAGTTTCGTCAATTAAATTATAAACATAAGAAAGCGTGACACCAATCATCTGTGCAAAATCTTTTTTATGAAGATTGTTTTTTTCAAGAAATTTTGCTACTTTTTGCGAACTTTTTTCATTTACTATAGGTTTATTTTTCATTGACATAATTCAACTCCGTCTAATATGATATTTTACAGATACCCCTAAAGCTCTTTTTTTTAATTAGCAAAAGGAGTACACAAAAGGGTAAATATAAAGAAAGGTAAAAAATGAAAGCAATTATAGGGCTTGGAAATCCTGAAGTTAAATACCTTAAAACAAGGCACAATATAGGTTTTATGGTAGTAGATAAATTGCTTGAAAAAAATAACGTAACCTTAGGCGAGAAGTTTCAGTCTTTCTTTGGCAAAAAAGATGATGTATTATATCTTTTGCCAAAAACATACATGAACCTCTCAGGTCGTGCTGTTATTGAGCTTATGAATTTTTACAAACTAAACATTAAAGATATTATAGTAATTTGCGACGATACAACTCTTGAGCTTGGCACTTTGCGCTTTAGAAAAGACGGCTCTCACGGCGGTCATAACGGACTAAAGTCCATAATAAACCTAACGGGCTCATCTGACTTTGACAGGCTAAAAGTAGGTGTTGGGCCGATACCTGAGAATATTCCCATTGAAAATTTTGTACTGGGTAATTTTACACAAGACGAACAGGAAAAACTCAACAAGGTTACATCCCTTGCAGCAGAGGCTGTTGAAGAGTATTTAAAAACAGATATCGCACAAGTGCAAAATAAATACAATAAAAAACATTACTAAGTTTTGTCTTTTTTTTATAAAAAAGTATAATCTATATATGAAAAAGATTGCGGTAGTTTTTTTAATATTTTGTTTTACCCTGCTAAGTGCCCCCATAAGCGCACAAACAGAGCAAAGTATCATTAATCCTGACGGTTCATACAACCAGCCGGTGAAAAAAAGTTTTTTTGATTTTTTCAAAAAAAAGAAAAAACAACCCGCACAAAACCTTGAAGGCAAAGGATACTACGGTACGCTGCCTGATATTGAGGGAGATTTTGAATACAAAAAAGAGACCATACAAAGCGCCCCTAAAAAACAATACAGTGAAAAAGACTTAAAAGACGGGCTTTTGCTTGATGCGCCTCTTGATGACCCGCTGTTTTTAGATGTAATAATTAAAAAAGATAAAAACTCAGAGTACGTCAACGACCTTGTAAAAATTAAAGAAACCCTTGAAAAACTAAGAGAGTGCATAAACAACAACGCCTCTATTCAGTTTTTTAACGCAAATGTCAATGTGCTCGACCTGCAGACAAGAAACCTTGAGCGAAAATACCAATATACATCCAACGCACAGACAAACAGTTACTACGCCATAAGACATGTAAACTACAGTGCAAAAGTCCTTGGCAACTTAAAATTTGATGCAAATTTCTACTCACGCTATATGCCCCTGCAAGATAGCATCTACACTCCTCAAAACATAAAAGCACAATCAAACGCATTACTTGAAGAAATAGACAAAACAATATTTGAAATAGGTAATGCCCAATAGGGTGATGAAAATTATTTTTGATAACTCTATTTTTGAGTTATGAAAAAATTAATTTTATGTTTAACACTCATAACTACCATACAGTGCGCATTTTGCGAGATTGCATTTGACAGTCTGCCAGAACTAAAGTATCGAAACCCTGACGGAACAGAGTTTGTACCAAACAGTGCAAGCTACCCCAAAATCAGCGAAATAGAAAAACTAACCTTTAATAAAACTTTTGAAGATGAACCCATTGAAATAAGGTTAAGCAGACTTGAGAGTAAATTATACAAAAAAGACTACTCCCAAAATTCGCTCGCCCAAAGGGTAGAAACCATAGAAAATACCCTTGATGAAAAATGCATAAGTAACAAAGAAAAAAACACCCTTACTTCACTTGAGAAAAAAATATTTAACCAAACCTATTGTAATCAAAGTGCTAAAGAAAGAGTGGAAAGACTTGAAAAATCAGTCCTTGGAGCAAATCAATGCGGAGATTTAAACTCAAGAATCGCAACTCTTAAAACCGCAAGTTCATCTCTTGAAGACCAATCCCGACAACTTGCAAACATGCAGCAGTATAACTTTCAAAATGACCCATACAGACCGCAAAACGGGCTAAAAAATATGGTGAAAAATTTCTTCTCGCCATTTTCCGGCGGCTCAATGACAGGCTTTAGTCCTCCTGTAACTTCAAGCCCTTATTATCAACCATACAGCGCTTATCAAAACCCAGCACAAAATATGTACAGTAGAGCTTGGAACAATATAAACACAAATCAACCTTATGCAAATCCGCAAGGAGCAAACAACACATTTTACAGAGATATTTTTCAGGATAACGGCGGAGATGAAATGTACTACACTGACGGACAGTACTACAAAGACTTAAGGTCAACTTCAGGCGGCTGCGGTGTAACAATAATTAATTAATTTGTTATAATTTGAATAAAAATTTAAAATGGTCTTGTGGAAACAAATTACAAGACCATTTTAATAATTACGGTAACTATATCTTATATTCTTGGCATATGTTCGTTCATCACAGTGCATAGTGAAATGTATGCGATTTTGTGCGCGCTAATTTTATGCGCTTTTATGTTTTTAGGGTTAATAAAACCAAAACACACACTTTTTATTTTTCTTATTTTTATAGCAGGTTTTATAAACACAAAACATTCAATAAAAGACACAAACCAGCTTGCTAACACTCATGCAAATAACGTCTGTCTTTATGGCAGAGTAACATCAATTCCTACTAAAACAAGGGAAGGTACAAGAGCAAAATTTTACCTTGATGTCGATAGGGCGCAAGTTTATCAAAAAACGTATAAAATAAATAATTCTAAAGCCCTTGTAACAATAAATGACGACAACAAAAGTTTTAATGAAATTCAAATCTCGGATAAAATAAAAATCTGCGGAAATTTAAGAGAGCCAAAGGCTGCGACAAATCCCTCCCAGTTTGACTACGCTAAATACCTAAAATACCATGACACTTTTTCTGTTTTATATTCAAACGGCAAAAATTTTGAGATTTTAAGCAAAGCAGACAGTTACAAAAACCTTGAAGAGTTTTGGTGGTACATTCTGAATAAAACAGACAGTGCAAGAAAAAAGATAATAGATAAACACGCAAAATATGTAAAAAGCCCGCAGCTTGAAATACTTGGCGGAATAGTTTTTGGCAATGAAGCAATAAATCCGCCCGATGAAATAAAACAGAGCTTTATAAACTCGGGACTTTTACACCTTTTAGCTGCAAGCGGATTAAATGTCGCGCTGATTTTTGGAATCTGGTGGTTTTTGGCGCAAAACCTCAGACTTCCATACACTATTTCTATCTGGGGCGGTATAGCTTTTGTAGTGCTATATACTTTTATGACAGGCTTTCCGCCATCTGTTATAAGAGCCTCTATTATGCTTCTTTTTGTACTGTTGGGTAAATTAATCGACAGGCAATCAAAACCTGTGGCTCTTATTTTCTTTGTAGGGTTTATTATGTTGATATTTGACCCAAAAATGTTTCTTGACGTAGGTTTTCAGCTTTCATTTATCGTAACTATAGGGCTTATTTCATCAATTGAACCGATAGTGCAAAAAGCAAGCACCTTGCAGAAAGATTTTATTAAAAGAATTAAGGACTATCCTAAAGCTCTTAAAATTCCTCTTATGATAATATCGCCAAAATCACTGTTTGCAATGGTTTTAGTCCCACTATGCGCGCAGCTTTTTGTCTGTCCTTTACAGATGTATTACTTTAACACTTTTACACCTTGGAGTCTTTTTGCAAATCTTTGTGTTGTACCTTTTATAGGGATTATAAGCTTTCTTGGTTTTATAAGCTCGATTTTGGGTTTTATTCCTTTTATAGGGATAAAATTTATAGCATTTTTTGATATTGTTTCTAACCCGCTTTTAGTTTTACTTGTTAAAATATCAAAATTCTTCTCGACCCTTAAATACTCAATAATCACAACACCCTCACCAAATATTGTTCAAATGCTTTTATTTTGGATAATACTCATTTTAATTGTTCAAAATATAAAATTATCTTTTAAAAATAAAAAGATTTTATACGGGCTTTTAGCTTGCGTTTTAGTACTTTGTTTAACTTTTATCAAACTGCCCGAGGGTGACTTTGAGATACTTGCTTTTGATACGGGAAATTCCGATTGCACGTTAATTAAGACACAAAAGAACAAATACATAATGATAGACACAGGTAAAATGCCCTACAAGGGACTATCTGATGCAAAAATCATAACAAGCGAGTACCTTAAGGATAAAAACATAAAAGAACTGGAAATTTTAATCATAACTCACTTTGACTCAGACCACTGCGGCGGAGCAGTCGATATTTTAAATGATTTTAAAGTTAAAAAAGTTTATCTTCAAAACTCTAACCCAAGCGAACCCATAGGAAAAAGGATTCTAGAAAAACTAAATAAGGAAAATATAGAGTATAAAATAGCCAAAAACAATGAAATTATCTACAAAGAGGATAATCTGGAGTTAACAACATATGTGGCAAATTTTAATAATATGGCGAAAAATAAAGCGGATAATGAAAATTCTATAATAACTCTTGTAAAATCAAACTCCACTCGTGCGCTTTTTATGGCAGATGTGAGCGCGGATACTTTTTCTAAAATAAAAGAATTACATAAAAGCGTTGATATTCTAAAAGTAGGTCACCACGGCGCAAGATATTCAGTCAATGAAAACATGCTTAAAATATTAAAACCAAAATACTCAATAATTTTAGGCGGTTACAACACCTACGGTCATCCGTCTTATGAAACCGTTAAACTTCTTCAAAAATCAGACACCAAAGTACTTCTTACAAGAGAACTCGGGGCTATAAAAATTTCAAACCCCATAGGCAAGACCTACAGGGTTGAACATTTTGATAACGGTTTTAAAGAACTTAAATAAACTAAAGATTTTTGCTCACTTCGGCAATTAAATCTTCATCAGCTTCAAAGTTAGAATAAACATTTTGAACATCGTCATGCTCTTCAAGTTTATCTAAAAGAAGTAAGATTTTTCTCACTATAGCAGCGTCAGTTACCTCGCATGAGTTAGATGGAACTCTTGTAAGCTCTGAACTCTTTAGCTTGTAACCAAGCTTCTCAAGACCTTCTACCGCATTTTGAAAACCCTCAACAGTTGTTGTAATTTTATACTCGCCGTCTTCTTCAACAACGTCTTTTGGGTCAAATTCCATGCAATCTTCAAAAAGCTCATCAAATGTGAACATTTTTACAACTTCTTTGGATTTTTTATCCGGCTCTTTTGGAACTTCTATAACAATTTCGCCCACAGGTTCAAATATCCAGCCTACACAACCTGTTTCGCCTAAGTTACCGCCAAATTTTGTGAAATAACTTCTGACATCACCTGCGGTTCTGTTGCGGTTATCCGTTGCAGCTTCAATAAATACCGCAACTCCGCCTGCACCATAGCCTTCGTATGTGATTTCTTCATAGTTTTCCGTAGATGAGCCGCCTGCGCCTTTTTCAATCGCTCTTTTAATTGTATCGTTTGGCAGACCGCCAGCTTTTGCTTTCTCTACCGCAGTTCTTAATCTAAAGTTACCGTTAATATCCCCTCCGCCAATTTTAGCGGCGATTATTATTTCTCTTGAAAACTTAGCAAAACTGACACCTTTAGCCGCATCTGTTTTTGCTTTTTTATGTTTAATATTTGCCCACTTAGAATGTCCTGACATACTATTTCCTTATTTTCCTTATTTGCTATATAATTAAACCATATGAAAAACGAACTTTCAAGAATAGATTACATAAGAGAGCTTATTAAAGACTGCAGGTACGACGAAGCACTTGAAGCACTTGAAGTTGCGCAGGCAAAAGAGCCTGACAATTGGGAATTGTTTTATGAATTTGCAAGACTGCAGTTTGAGCTGGGTGACTATGCAAGCGCTGTAGCCAACTATGAAGAGCTCATTGAACACCACCAAAGTGCAATTATTTACTATAACTTGGGTGAAGCGTATGAATGCAACAATCAGCTTGATAAGGCAATAGGTTCATACCTTAGAGCCCTTACGGTTAATGAAAAATTTCCTTTCGCATATAAAAAACTCGGTATGCTTTTTATGGCAAGAAATGATATGGAAAGCGCAAAAGAATATTTTGAAGACTATCTGAAATTAGACGTAGCGCAAGATGAAAAAGAGAGCGTAGAAAAAGTTCTAAAAAGGATAGAAAAATGAATGTAGAAATTTATACCGTTGATTACTGCCCGTACTGCAAAAAAGCACTGGCGTTTTTAAATGAGCACAATGTTGAATATACTCAGCATAAAATCGACAAAGACGAGGCGCTATGGAGAGAAAAACTTGCTCATATGTATGATATTAAAGGCGATGTCACCGTACCGCAAATTATTATTAACGGCAAAAGAATAGGCGGCTTTAGCGACTTAATGGAAACATACAACAGCGGCAGCATCAAATTTTAATTGTAAATTTTTATTAAAAAAATCAAACGCACTCTAAAGTAAAAAAGCGCATGTGTCGATATTTTAGGCATAGGATAAGGATGTGTTTATGCTTAAAAAATTATCAAGACCGATGAATAATTCTCTTGAGTGCGTTGATTTAATGTTAAAAGGTGCTAAAAAACGCCGCAGACTGGCATCTGCCGCAATAAACTCCGCAAATGCAGGTCTTGGTTTTGCGCCAAACATAAAGCTTGTAAAATAAGCTAAAGAGGGCTGTTTTCATTGAGCATAAATTTGCTTGCAACTTTTTGTTCAAAAAAATAAACGACTTTTTCTTTAAAAGTTTTCGGTACAACTTTTTCTTTCTCGGGTTCGTTTATAATAACCAGAACCTCGTTTTTTGCGGCCATCTTAAGGTTATTTCTGGCTATTGACTCTACTTTTTCCATAGAGTTAAAATTCTCAACTTCTTTTTTTAGAGTTTTATTTCTCTTTTGAGCCACTTCAAGCAACTGGCGGGATTTAACAATTTTACTTTGATATATAACGATTTTTGAAATGTTTAAAAGCGCACTGTAGCTTATCTGAAAAACACACAACATAAGAACAATAGTCAAAAAAGAATGATAAAAGCGAACTTTTGTATTTTTCTTTTTTTGATTTTTTTGAACCTTTTGTTTAAGGTTGTCTTTGCTTAATGTTTTTACATTTTCCATCTGCATAGACTGATTTTAGCGCGGTCGGTGTTTTTTTTCCACACATTGTTACAAAAAAGAAAAATTACAAAAATATTCCCCTACTTTTTTACCCCAATCGTTAAAATATGATTTTGGTGAGGGGTTTTTATCTATCCAAGAGAGTTGATAAAGCGCATTTAGAGCAATTATTCTCCTTGGTATGTTATTGTTTTGCGACATTTTTATAATCAAAATCTTATCTTCTTTTATGTTATAAACAAGCAAAAATCCGCCCGCACCGACTTTTGCCAAAAGATTTTTATTACCAAGTTCAACTATTTCACTATCCAACCTGTCAAACCCGCCAAAAACGTAAGGGTTATTAACAATTGCTTCTTTTATAAAAGAATATTTTTCATCATTAAAAAAGTTAAAAAACATTTTTGCAATTTCATCTATTCTAAGCGCAAATACAGGCGCTCCGCACCCGTCAAGAGAAACCTTAATATCATTAGCTCCACTTAAAAACAAATGTCTTTGTTTAATTAGCTGCTGCAAGGGGTGCTCAAAATCTAAATAATCATCCAAACTCCAGCCTCTGGCTTTACTTATACAGAGCATAAGAGCATGTTTTGCGCTACAGTTGTGATAGATTTCTTTTTTTTCTTCGCCAAAATCTCTTTTATCAAGAGCACTGGCTTTTGGGCATTTTAGATATGATTCATCAAGTCCTGCTTTATTTAAAATAGATTTAACAAGCTCACAATGCCTCTTTGTGGCGCTATGGGATGCACAGCAGATTGCAATTTCTTCCTGAGTCAGACCTAAAATATTATGCAGATTAAAATCTTCCATAAGGCTCGCCTGAATTGGCTTTGAAAGCGACCTTAGGTAAAATTGTGCGCCATTATCATCACCAAATGATTTTATCCTTTTAAATTTTTCATATAAAAAAATAAAGCCAAAATACTCTTCGTCAACTACATCCTCTCTATAAGAGGATAAAAGAACTTCAGGAAAAATACTGCGCATAATCAGCCTTTAATATTTAAAAGTTTTCTAAGTCTTGATTTTAAAATTCTGTTTTCATGTTCAAGACGCTTAAGTTCTCTTTGCATATTTTGATAAACCTGAGCCACGGTTGCCTGTTTTTCCATCTTTAATGATGCAAGTCCTAAGCCCATAATAAAGCGTTTTTTAGACTCTTCTTTAAAGAGCAGAATGATTTTGACATCCTTTTCGGTTATATAGCCAAGCTCAATCATAACATCTGCTATTCTTATGTTATTACCTGCTTCAACTCTTCTTTTTTGCTCACGAATAGCATTTTCCAATTGAAAAACATCAATTTTTCCAAGTCTTTTTAAAAGCTCGCCGGTTCTTATTTTATTTGCCAAAAATTGTGTAATTACATAGTTTCTTTCACAATCCGGAATCTCAATAAACTCTTTTTCAACAGCTCGAACAAAAATAGCAGCTGTTTCAGATAGTGTCCAAAAATTCCTCAGTGTAATTTCAAATATATCAAATTTTTCTATGCAATTTTCTAAGAAAATATAAAACTGTTCACTAAAGTTATGACTTCTCTCTTCAAGCTCTTTTTTGCCTTTGAAAGTAATTTTTGGAACTACAAACTGCAAAGGTTCTTTAGGGTTCAAAAGTTCTAAAAAATCATCCAGCTCTTCAGAGAGCTTTTGTTCTGTTTTAATGTATACAACCTGCCTAACCCACAGGGGGAGAGCATAAACATTATTAAGAAAAAGTTCCGAGTTCTTTTGCTGTTCCACTAAATAACCCCTATAAATACAGTTTAATTATAGTTTATAATAAAAATAAATAAAATACACCATTTAATTTATAACAAAATTATGCGATAATGTAAAATATACCTGTAAGATGGAATAATTACCATGGGACTTGACGGAATTTCCGTAAACCAGTTAAGAATAACTCAAGAAAATACTTCGAAAGAAAACACTCTAAACTCTCAAATGCTTGCCAACATCGGAAGCGGTTCAAGAAGTGTTAATTCTCTTGACAAAAAAAGTGCAATAGATACAGATGACAAAGAAAACACATCTTTCTTCGGCGGAGAAAGCTCAAGCGAAGAAGAAGAGCAGGAGGAAAAAAAAGACAATGAAGAAGAGAGTTTTGACTTTCCCAAAATTGACTTAACAAACAAAGAATTATACGAGATAAAAGTAGATGAGAGCAAAAGTTCGTTTTCCATCTACAATAAACAAGAAAACAAAATTGTACAGGAAATATCACCAAACGAGCTGTCTGCACTTGTAGATAGTTTAAAAAACCCAAGTGGAATTCTTATAAACAAAAGGATATAAAGCATATGAACCAATACGTCAAGCAATATCAAAAAACAACAGTAGAAACAGCATCAAATGAAAAAATACTCATAATGCTATATGACGGCGCTATTCAATTTTTGAATAAGGCAAAAATAGCATTGGATGAAAAAAACTATGAACAATCGCACAACAACCTTATGGGTGCTCAAAGGATACTTGAAGAGTTCATTAATACAATAGATAAAGAACCCAACCCCGAGCTTGCAACAAATTTAATCAACCTTTATGAGTACTTTATTTCAAGATTAGTTCAAGCCAATATTAAACATGAAATTGCCCCCATAGATGAAGTTTTAAAGTTTTTAAAAGAACTCAAATCAACTTGGGAGAAAGCAATTGCCATTGCACAAAAAGAAAGGGCTGAACTCAGTGCAAAAATAAGAGCTGCAAATGAAGATGAAGATGAAGATGAATACGACAAAGACGATGATGAAGATGACGATGACGAATAAAAATTTTAAACATCTTATGCACTTGTATGATAGAGCATACAAAATGTGTGAGCAGGTTGAGAAAATAATCGAAAGCGGTAAAATTCAAGAACTTGACAACATTTTAAGGAACAAGGGTGAACTTTTAAAAAGCATTTTAAGATTTGAAAAAACACTAAAAGCAACTCCGCAAGAAGAAGAGCAAAGACTTGAATTCAGAAAAAAAATTGAAGAATACGAAAAATCAAATATTGAGCTTTTAAAAAGTAAACAAGAACTGATAAAAAACGAACTTCAAAAGGTGGCAAAAGGTAAAAAAATAACAGGGGCATATCTTTCTAAAATGCCCGAAACATACTCTACGATAGACATAATAGAATAATGATAACAAAAGAACTGGCACAAGAAAAAAAATTCGGCGCAGCCGTATCAATAGCATCAAACACGGTTTTGATTTTAATCAAAGTACTGGCGGGAATTTTATCAGGCAGTATCAGCGTGTTATCTGAGGCACTACATTCTTTTGCAGACTTAAGCGCTTCTTGCCTTGCTTATTTTTCTGTTTCAAAATCCGCAAAACCCGCTGATGATGACCATCCCTACGGACATGGCAAATACGAAGATTTAGCGGGCTTTATTGAAGCCATTCTTATAATACTTACTGCTCTCTACATTCTTTATGTAGCTTGCGAAAAAATCATAACACATGGCGGAAATTATGAAATACACACAACCGTAGGTATTTTAATAATGTGTCTGTCAGTTTTTGTAAACTGGCTTATAAGCTCTTATCTTGACAAAATAGCCAAAAAAACCGACTCTATAGCTCTAAAGACAGACTCTGAACATCTAAGAGCTGATATTTATTCATCATTAGGGATAATTCTAGGACTTATTGCCGTAAAAGTGACAGGGTTAAACATCCTTGACCCGATTATTGCAATTTTTGTTGCTGCAATAATCTTAAAGACAGGAATAAAACTTACTAAACAAAGCTCAAATAACCTGCTTGACGGGTCATTACCCAAAGAAGATAAAGAAAAAATAGATGAAGTGCTAAAAAGCTTCTGGGCGCACGGCGTAATCGGCACAAAACAAATAAGAACGTCAAAATCCGGCTCAAAAAGGCTTATTCAGATGATAATCTTTCTACCCTCGGGTATGACACTTCTTGAGACACATAATATTTGCGATGAAATTGAAACACAAATCAGAAAAAACCTTAAAAACTGTGATATAATAATACATGCAGAACCATATTGTAAATGTGCCGATAAGTAACAAAAAGTTACATTTCCTGTTTTTATACGATTATAAAAAAACTATTGTGGAATATACTAAAATATAAAAGGATTTATTTGTTTTTTATCGATAAGGAATCAAAAATATGAGTATACAATTTAGCGGCCTCGGGTCGGGAATGGATTACGCTTCTTGGATTGAGCAACTCGTAGAAGCAAAAAAACTATCTTCCGTAACCCCACTTGAAACCAAAAAAACAGAACTTGAAAATCAAAACAGCGCTTTAAGTACAATAAAAACATCTTTTACATCACTTCAAAGTGCACTTAAAAACTTTACAAGTGTTATAAACGGCACAAGTAATGATATTTGGGGTAAAACAAATGTTACCTCAAGTAATGACGCCTATGTAAGCGCAACAAGCACAAGCGGACTTGCAACAGGAGATATTAAAATTTCTGTTGAGCAACTTGCAACAAGCACTGTTGCACAAGGTGTTGTTACGCCGGGAAAACTAATAAGTGAAGATACAAAATACTCTGAAATCGGCAACAACCAAGCAAAGGGCGGAACTTTTTCTTTTTATGTCGATAACAAAAGATATGAAATAGAAATTGATAAAACTAACGACACGCTTGGCGACATTGCAAACAAAATAAATGACGCCGCAGGCGGCAAAGTTAATGCAAAAATAAACGATGACGGTACTTTTGAAATCGCTGCAACAAACGGAGAAAAAATATCAATAGGTAGCCTTTCTGATACTTCTAATTTTACAAACATAATGAAATTGACCGAAGCAACAGATACAGGCTATAAAAGCGCCTATACTCTCACTTCATTTTTAACAAATAAAGCAATGAGCAGCGAACAAAGCGGACTCAGCCAGCCTGTTACTACAGGTACAATAAAAATAAACGGTGTAGAATTTGAAATAACAGAATCTACAGCCCTTCAAGACGTAATAAACAAAATAAATTCAACAGAAGAAGCCAAAGTAAGCGCCAAGTATGATACACTTACCAATAAACTTATTTTGACATCAAAAGAAACAGGTGAATTTAACATAAGCCTTGAAGCCGAAGGAACCAATTTCTTTGATGTTTTTGGCCTTACAAAAGACGGTGCACTCGCCGAGGGTTCTCAAACACTTGGACAAAATGCCATAATAACTGTGGATGGCAATAAAATTGTTTCGTCTTCAAATACAATAACAAGCGAATCATCGGGTGTTTCGGGTTTAACTATTACCGCAAAAAAAGTAACCGATGGCACAGATGATGACAAAACAACAGAGATAAACCTAAATGTTAAAAGCGATTTAACCGATGTTAAAAGCGCAATAACCGAATTTGTTGATGCGTACAATAAAGTAACAAGTCAAATAAAAGAAGCAACCGCACAAGACGGTTATCTTGAAATGGATATTAACCTAAGAAGCTTGCAGAGCGAGCTTAGAAATATGTTGAGCTCTTTTGTAAGTGACAACGGTTCATTTGGTATGTTATCTCAAATAGGCATTTCAACAGGTGAAGCAGGACTATCTGTGGATGATGATGCAACCACTCTGAAGTTTGACGAAGAAGCGTTCGATGAAGCCTGGGCAAAAGATTCAACATCTGTAAAAAACCTCATTTCAGGCGGTTCATCAGGAAACAAAAACGGCATCTTCGACAAGATGGTTGAAAAGGTCAATAACACACTTGACGTCACAACAGGTATGTTTACAGTAAAAAGCGACTCTATATCAAGACTAATATCAACACAGGAAGATAGAATCACAAGAGCTTATGAAAACCTTGATGCTTATGAATCACAACTGACTAAACAATTTCAGTATATGGATGAAATGATAGCTAAACTGCAACAACAGTATGCTTCATTTTTAAGCTAACAACCTTATGCAATCCCATAAAAGCATTAATGCGCTCCAAATAGGAGCGCATTTTAAATTTAAGATTTTCCCGCCAACTGTCCGCAAGCAGCATCAATATCTGCCCCGCGCTCAAGCCTTACTGTGACTTTTTTACCTTGAGATTCAAGCAGATACTTAAAAATCATAGTATCTTTTTTATTTGGTTTTTTATACTTATTAACACCTATAGGATTGTATGGGATAAGATTTATATTGCATTTTAAATCTTTAATGTAATCGCAGAGTTTTTGAGCCATTTGCTTGGTATCTGTTAATCCGCCAATTAAAATGTACTCAAGGGTAACTCTTTTACCTGTCTTGTCGCAATAGTAAACAAGTGATTTTTTAAGCTCGTCAAGCGGGTACTTATTCTCAACAGGCATAATTTGTTTCCTTATGTCACTATCAGCACAGTGCAATGATATTGCAAGCGTAGGAACAAAATCCGACTCACACATTTTTTTTATTTTATCTGCTATGCCGCAAGTAGATATTGTTATTCGCCTTATACCGATATTCAAATTTGTATTAATAGCCTCAATTGCACTAAAAACATTGTCAAAATTATTTAAAGGCTCACCCTGTCCCATAAAAACAACATTTGTAATCTTTAAACCGGTATCTTGCTGAATAGTTAAAATTTGGCTCATTATTTCGTAGGGTTCAAGATTTCTTATAAAACCTCTTTTGGCCGTTGCGCAAAAATCACAACCCATATAGCAGCCAACTTGCGAACTTACACAAGCGCTAAGATTTGAGCGGTTATCAAAACGCATAAGAACAGTTTCAGCACAATTACCGTCAACATATTCAATCAGGTATTTTATAGTACCATCCGATGAAACCTGCTTTTTTTTGATTTTTGTATCTAAAATAACCGCATTTTCTTTTAATTTTTCTCTAAAATCTTTTTTAATATCACTCATTTGCTCAAAATCACTTGCAGATTTTGAATAAATCCAAGAAAAAAGCTGTCTTGCGCGAAATTTTTTCTCACCCAATGACTCTACAAAATTTTCTAACTGTGACAAATTTAATTTAGTAAGTACTTCCATAGTGAAATTTTAGCACAATCATACAAATAACGTGTGTAATTTGTAAAAAATATGGGTATAATTTAGGAATGATAGTTGTATCCAGTGAAGAAATAATTTCACAAAAAGTGCTTCCATACGACCTGTATGATGAAGCGGGCATAAAAATACTTGAAGCAGGGGAAATACTTACCCCCGGCAAAATTTTGCTTGTCAGAAACCACGAAGTACTTTATCGAAAAGATAAAAAACAAACCCAAACGGATACACCACGTAAGACGCAAAGCTACAACAACAACGAAGCACCGTACTCAGATACCATAGAAGATGTAAAAAAATACGGCCCGCTAAATAAAAAATCTAAAATTGATTTTGAAACACAAATAGAACTAAAATCAGGTTATACAAACGCTCTTAGCGTATTTAACCAAAACGATGTCAGCCGCGCAAAGGCTATGATACTTGAGGTTCGAGACAGAATTATAAAGGACTCTCAATTAATCAAAAAAAATGTACAGTTTTTCTCCGAACTTAAACTCCTTGGAGAACATAAAAATATTCATCCCCTAAATACAGCTATCTTTAGTGTTTTTCTCGCAAATAAGCTTGAGTACAACGAAGTGCAAATCATGGAAATTGCACTCAGTGCACTTTTACATGATATCGGAAAAATCAAACTTACAGGCGAGATTACAGATACATCAAAAATGACAAAAGATGAAGAAACAGCCTACAGGAAACACCCGCTTATAGGTCACAGGCTCATTAAGACAGAGTTAAAATTAAGTGAAAATATAGCCCGTGTAGCTCTTCAGCACCATGAGAGAATGGATGGCACAGGCTGGCCTTATGGTATTTCTTCAACAATGATTAGCGAATATGCGCAGATTATTGCCGTTTGCAACCATTTTGATAATATGACATCATCTGCAACAAACCTTGAAATCTCAAACTTTAGAGAAGCACTAAGGGCACTGCTCAAAGCAGGCAGCAGAGCATTTTCTCCAAAACCTCTCTACGCTTTTGTACATATGCTAAGTTACGGAGATACAACATCATTTGAGGAGCTTAAATTTTGAGAGTTATTGTCGCAGGAGGGGGACTTGCAGGCTCAGAGGCAGCATTATATCTTGCAGACAATGATATAGAAGTAGAGCTCTATGAAATGCGCCCCAACAAAAGCACAGGCGCGCATACAAGCTCGGACTTTGCAGAGTTTGTCTGCTCAAACAGTTTAGGTTCTATCGGCACATCATCTGCCTCAGGCTTACTTAAGGAAGAAGCTAAAATCCTCGGCTCAAGGCTAATTAAAGAAGCATTTAACAACAAAGTGCCATCAGGCAATTCTTTATCGATAGACAGATTTGGATTTAGTTCAAAAATAACACAGCTAATCAATAATCATCCTAACATTAAGGTAATAAGAGAAGAAATAAAAGAAATTCCAAAAAACACTCCTGCAATAGTTGCCACAGGGCCCCTAACTTCAGATGAACTGTGCAGCGATATTAAAAAAATGACAGGTGAGGAGAACTTTCACTTTTTTGACGCTATAGCACCAATTGTTAAAAAAGAATCAATAGATTTTAAAAAAGCTTTCTATGCCTCACGCTGGGATAAAGGGGATGCTGATTTTATCAACTGCCCGATGAATAAAGAAGAGTATGAAAATTTTTACAATATAATAACAACGGCAGAAAAAATCCCCCTAAAAAGCTTTGAGGCAAAATATTTTGAGGGGTGTATGCCCGTTGAAGTTCTTGCCTCAAGAGGAAAAGATACTCTTCGTTTTGGACCAATGAAGCCTGTCGGGCTTTTTGACACAAGAACAAGAAAACCCGAACACAAAAACTACCAGTTCTACGCAGTTGTACAGCTTCGTCAGGATGATAAAGAGGCAGATTTGTATAATCTTGTAGGTTTTCAAACAAATTTAAAATGGGGTGAGCAAAAACACTTGCTATCCTCTATCCCCGGGCTTGAAAACGCTGAAATTGTGCGCTATGGGGTAATGCATGCTAATACTTTTATAAACAGTCCAAAAATCCTAAATAAAACCCTGCAGACAAAAGCAAACCCTAATTTGTTCTTTGCAGGACAAATAACAGGGGTGGAGGGGTATAGCGAGAGCATTACCACAGGGCTTTTTGCAGGTATTAATATGTTAAAGCACCTAAAAGGAGAAAAATTAATTGAGCTTGAGCCTATATGTATGCTGGGCGCACTTTTAGAGTATATTACATTTGAAGGTCACAAGTCTTTGCAGCCCATAAACTCCAACTGGGGGATACTAAAAAAACCCGAGATTGATAAAAAATTAAGAAAAAACAAAGAAGAGAAAAGCGCACTGCTATCAGGCATTGCACTTGAGTACATAAAGGAGATAAGAAATGGATATTTCTGCTAAAAATCAAGAACTGACAAGTATTTTAAGTAATGTGCTTGTCTTAGGCGTATTTGAAGATGACAAAAACCTAAACGCCGCACAGAAGAAAGTTGATGATACCCTTAATGGTCTTATTAGCGAGCAACTTATTAAAAAAGAGGGATTTAAAGCAAAATTTGCTGACAGTGTTACCGTTCACACTCAGCTAAAAATCCCCTCAGACAAGCTAATGCTTGTAGGACTAGGTAAAAAGAAAGAATTTGACTCAACAAAACTAACCGAACTTACATCAAAAATAATTAAACAACTTGATAAAACCCTTGGTGCAAAAAACGTGTCTTTTGAGCTTTTAGGTATAGACAGTAAAAATATGGATGTTGAGCAATGTGCCTATTCAACTGCAGTCGGTATTTTAGTCGGTATGTATGATTATGATAAATACAAAAGCAAAAAATCCACACCGCAGATTAAAAAAATCCGCATAGCAACAGATAATATTAAAGATGAAAAAGCAGCAAAATCAGGTGTAAATAACGCTAAAATTATATGCTCGGCTATGGATTTTACAAAAGACCTTATAAATGAACCTGCGCAAAATGCAACTCCTGAAGCTATAGCAGAAATTGCAAAAAACTTTAGTGAAGATTTAGGGCTTACTTTTAAAGTTTACAATAAAAAACAACTTCAACAGATGAACTTTAACGCTTTTCTTGCAGTAGGACAAGGAAGCGAACGCGAGCCTAAGTTTATTCATTTAACTTATAAGCCAAATAAACCCAAGAAAAAAATTGTCCTTATAGGTAAGGGTATAACTTTTGACTCAGGCGGTTTAGATATTAAACCCGCCAATTCAATGCTTACAATGAAAACAGATATGTCAGGCTGCGCTACCGTTCTTGGTGTTATTCAGGCAATAGCAGCACACAAACCCGATATAGAAGTCCACGCACTTAGTGCCTTGTGCGAAAATATGCCAAGCGGAACATCATACAAACAGGGTGATGTACTAACGGCTAAAAACGGCAAGACAATTGAGGTTGATAACACTGACGCCGAGGGAAGATTAACTCTGGCCGATGTTCTAACCTACGCTGATGAACTTGATGCCGATGAAGTTATAGACATTGCAACCCTTACAGGAGCTTGCATTGTGGCGTTGGGACAAAATATAACAGGCATTATGGGCAATAACCCTGATATGATTAAAAGAATAATCAAAAAAGGCAAAGAGTCAGGTGAAAATCTCTGGGAATTGCCGATTTATGATGATATGCAAGAAATGCTTAAAAGCGACATTGCAGATATGAGAAACACAGGCTCAAGATTTGCAGGTGCAAGCGTAGCGGGAAGATTTCTGCAAAACTTCACAAAGAGCAAAAACTGGGCTCATATCGATATAGCAGGAACTGCCTTTATCGATAAACCATACAGAGAACTCAACAAAGGCGCAAGTGCCGTTATGGTAAGGACTCTGACAAATTATATAATGTCATTATAAAATTTTAGCGGGGACTAAAACCCCCGCTTTTTTAGTTTTTATTTTCGGTAATAACCAGTTGATTAAACGGTATTTCAATATTTAACTCGTCAAATTTTTCTTTTATTCTAAGGTTAAAAACTCTTTTAATTTCCCACTGGTGGCGAGGAAGAGTCTTAAAGCGAGCAAGTATGGATATTGAACTGTCATTAAACTTATCTAAACCCAAAACCTCAATTTCACCAAGAATTTTTTCTCCATACTCAGGCTCAGAGCGCAAGTCCTCACCAATTTGCCTTATAACTTCCATAACATATGAAATATTTTCTTTGTACGCTACGGGAATATCAACAAGAGAATACGAATATCCCCTTGTATAGTTTGTAACCATATCTACCATACCGTTTCTTATAAAATGCGCAGCCCCGTCAATACTTCTTAAAACAAGTATTGAAAGGGTCATTTTCTCAACCGTGCCGGTTACATTTTGAATTTCTACAACATCGCCTACCCTTATTTGCCCCTCAAAAAGGATTATTAAACCTGAGATTAAATCCTCTACAAATCTTTTTGAACCAAAGCCTATAGCCACACCTAAAACCCCTGCAGCTGTTATAATCGGGCGAACATCCACACCGAGAAGATTTAGAATATTTATCGCAACAAATATAAAAACAATAAAATCTATTATATGAATTGAAATTACCTTCAGCGTGTCAAAGTTTTTTGCAGCTTCTATATCTTTTGAGCGGCTTTTTATTCTTTCAAAAAGATGCGTCATGAATGTCTTTGTAAATTTCATAGCAACCACAAAAAATACTAGGGTAAAAAATATGTTTAAAATTACGGGCCACTTGAGCGATTTAAGAAACAAAATAATATCCAACATTGCCTCCTTATAAGATTTTTTAAAATTATATCAAAAATAAACCTATGGATAATAAAAATTCAACCAAAAGGTTAATCTATTTTTTATTAAATAAACATAAACTAAAAATATATTAAAGGGATATTTGGCGATAGATGGGTATTAAATTTACAAATAGTGAAGAAAAACTGGAAAAGTTCCTGCAACCTGTTTACACGCGCGAGTGTGAGCACTTTAAGCTTGCAAGAAAATTCATGAACAAAAAAAACTACAGACAAGCTATCAAAGAATATCTTATGTCTATGATTTTTACTAAACCCGATACGCTGGTATATAAAGAAGTCTCAAAAGCGTACAAAAAAATTAAATGCTACGACAAGGCTATAAGCCACCTTGTAAAAGCAAAAACCATGAGTAGATTTGACTCAGAAATATACTACGAACTCGGGCTTAATCATCTTTTGAATGCAAATTCTGATGAAGCAAGAAAAAATTTTATCCGCACAATAAAACTCGACCCAGACAATGTTAACGCACAAATTCAGCTTGCTATATCACACGAACTTATGGAAGAGTACGATATGGCACTTAGCATTTATCAAAAAGTAATAGAAGAAAATCCAAGATACATCCCCGCCTACAACCACAAGGCAGGATTACACATAACGCTTGAAGAATACAGAGAAGCGTCAAAACTTTTTTATGAAATTTTAAAAGTAAACCCCGCATACTACAGGGCAAACTTGGGGCTTGGCATATGTTTTGATAAATTAAACAAATTCTCAAGCGCTATAAGGTATTATAAAAAATACATAGCAAGAAAGCCTCACTCTGACACGACAAAATCTCTTGTAGGCAGAATTTGTGAAATATACAGCAAAAAAAGAGATAAAAAAGGAAACCTCAGAGTCGTTAAGTAAAAAAGAGTAAGTCCAATACTTACTCTTTTTAACACTTAATAACATTTGTATGCATTTTGGGGGTTATTTCATTTTTCCTAAGAAATACTGATATGTTTGTTTTTCAATCGGTTTGAGATTGTTTAATATACTGTAATCAGGTATTTGCACATCGGGATTTTGATATTTCTTTTGAAGAGTATTATTATCCTTCAAGTATTTTCTTTTAATAATAAGTTCGTTTATTTTTGGCAAGCCAAAGCCTAAGAACGCTGTAACAATAGCCAAAGATACTGTTTCAAATATGGCATTAATCTTGTTGCCGAACTTAAGGAGCGGATTCTTTTTCGTATCATTCAATACATTAAGCAGCTCGTCAACCGCATTTTTATCAATTTTGTCTGAAGAATCTGCAAGAACTTTGGCCAAATCATCTACACTTAAGTCTTTTTTCTCAATGACATCACCAAAGACTTTTTTAGCAGCATTGTACAACAATGGCTCCGACCCCTTTTGAGGTTTTGCGTCAATGTGTAATAACTTGTAGAGATTTCCTTGCTTTTCTTGAGTATCTTTAAAGAATCTCATTAGTTCATCCATATTTGCAAAAGATGACATCTGAGCCGTGTTTTGCTTTTTAGACAACACCTGAACACCATGGTCGGGACTCAGGAAGTTTTTGAATTTTTGCATAAAATTTGCATTATCAGGTAGAATTTTATTTGTCAAAACAATACCGCTACCCTTTGAAGCCTTATGCGCCATAACAGCGCCAAGACCTTTCATAGCAAAAAGTATTGTAAGAATTGTTGTAACATCACGTCTTAAGTTATTTGCGGTTTCATCCCACTGTATAGGGCCGCCGCTTTTCTTTGAACTTTCAATATCACGTTTTGTAGACTCAATTACACGCGGAATTAATGTAAAGCAAGTAATTAAAGTATAAAACATTGGACGGGCTACATTTATCCAATCGCTCTCAAGATTTGCGGCAGCCTTTGATAATTTACCCGTAGCATCAGGGGAAACCTGCTTACCTAAGTCCGCCATCATTTTGGATATTCCGCCGCCCGAGAAATTTACATCTTTTTTCTCGGTACTATCTTGCTTAACTTCACCCTTAAGTTCGCTTGCCTTTTGTCTTACAGGGTCAGTCTCAGGATTTGTTTTACCTATTGTATAAATTCTCGGAATAAACCACATAGCAGCTGCAGTGAATACTCCCATTGCAATGTTTGTTGCAAATCTGCCGCCCATTCTTTTGTTAGTAAAGTTTTCAAGAAATTCAGACGACAATTCGCCGCCGGATTTTTTGAGCATATTGTAAAAGTCATCCGAGTACTTGCCCATTCTGCCTATCAAATCATCAATAGGTATTTCATGTTTTGCAGCACTTTTGGCATCTGTTACATCTGTTATCAGAGCGCTTAAAAAGTTAGGATAACCTTTTGTATTTGCTTTTTTATCTTTTACAAAGGTATTAACAATACCCTGCAGTATTTCTTCCCTGCTCTCAGGCATTGATTTACCTGCAATGTTATTTATAAGCCCTTTTTTAGGGGCATTTTCCATTTGCAAGATTCTTTTTACGTAGTCTGCAACATCAATTTCCTTACTTGGTGCATCAAACTTTGTAAATGCCTTGTTTAATACATTTGAATAAAATGTTTCTTTAAATTTTTCTATAGAACTTGTATCAATTTTATCAATATTGTTTGAGATTATGTTACTAAAGTCTTTTATAGTCTGAACAGGCACACCGTTGGCTTTACCTGCGTATTTCATAGAACCGTACAGAACCGCACCGGGTACTACAAACATACTGGGGCCGGTTAAAAACTCTCTTAAACCGTTTTCAATAACTGCAACCCAGTTATTTTTGCCGGTGTATTCCTTGCCTACATTCCTTGCAGCCCAAGTTCTCGGTATGTTTGTACCAAGCATATCTTGAACGGTAAAGCTTGCCGCAAGTCCGCCTCTGTCTACACCTTCCCAAAACTTAATAAGTCCGTCCGTTACACCTTTAAACGAGGTATCGGATTTTTTGGTGCTTAAATACTTGTTGTTGTTGCTTTTTACGGCTCCATGTGCCGAAGTTTCAATGTTTCTAACTTTCATTTAACCTCTATCTGCCACACATCAGATACCTTTTAAAAAAATCAAATAAAATAAAAATTGCTCTTTTGTGCTTATTTTATTTAGTTTTTTTACAAAATACGTGATATTGTGATGGGCTCATTTAACTCTTGAATAACAGAGCGGAAAGTATTGTAACATTTACACCAAAACAATGCAAGATTTGTTAACTTATGTTAATTTTCAATTCTTATAGCCCAAACGGGCACTTCACAGATTTTTTTTAAAGAATATTTTATTTATAGATTATTAACAACAGTCAAAAAGGAGACATTAATGAGTATTTCTAAATTTTGCGGTGCGTATATTTTATACTGCTATATATTATTTTTTGTGCTCACAAATTTAATTTTAAGATAATCTTGCAAGTTTTCTGACTGTTTCAACATCTTCTTCTATTTGTTTTTTTAGAGCTTCGACGTTAGGAAACTTCATTTCTTCTCTTATTTTCATCAGAAACATAACTTTTATAATTTTGCCATAAATTTTTGAATCAAAGTTTAGAATATGCGCTTCCACAACTTCTTCACTGTCATCGTCAAAAGTCGGTTTAACACCCCAGTTAATAACGGCCGGATAAGTTTTATCCACTACAACATAACCGAAGTACACCCCATGGGGCAAATGTATAATGTTATTTGGCCAATAAATGTTTGCCGTTGGAAAACCTAAAGTATGAGCTATCTGATTACCCTTAACGACGTTATTTTTCAAAGAAAATGAATGCCCTAAAAGCAGATTTGCATTTCTGATATGCCCGTTTGCAATCATTTCTCTTATATTTGAACTGCTGACAAGGCAGCTTTGGATTTTTTGAGCGGAAAGTTCTATAAATTTATAGTTAAATTTTTCCGAATATTTTGCTAAAAGATTTGTATCACCCTGTCGCCCGCGCCCGAATTTATGGTTAAACCCCGTTACAATGCAGCAGGGGGAGAAAGATTTTACAATTACATCCTGAAGATACTCAAGCGCCTCCATTTGCATAAACTCTTCAAAATCAAGCAAATAAACAAAATCCACACCAAGTGCTTCAATTCTCTCAAGGCGCTCCTCATTAGCAGATATATTTTGCGTTTTATCTTTTCTAAAATAATTTGACGGATTTGTTTCAAAAGTAATAACTGCAGATTTTTTACCGTTTTGTTGCGCAAACTCAACCGCTTTTGAGATAAGTTTTTGATGAGCCTGATGCACACCGTCAAAAAACCCTAAAGCAAGGGCTAAGTCGGGATTATGATTTATACTTTTAAATACTTTCATTTTTCTTTTCTCGATGAGGGGGTTTATGTTTTTGCTGGTGTTTTTTTGGCTTAGGGCCAAAACTTTGGTCTTTTTGCTGCAATCTTCTAACCGAATATACATCAGGAATGGATTGAATATTGGCAATAACTTTTTTAAGAGTTTCTATGTTATCAAGCTCGATTCCTAAATCTATTATACCGAATTTTTTATTTTTTGAGTAACTGTTAGCATAGGTAATATTTGTATCTGCTATTTTCAACAATACATCCTTTAAAAGCCCTACTCTGTCTTGAGTTTCTATTCTGATATGAGCAACATAAGTGCCTTTTGATACCTTATCTGCCCATCTTATATCCATCATTCTCTCAGGTTCAACATCATATAGACACTTACAGTCAAGCCTGTGAACAGAAACACCCTTAGAGCGGGTAATTACACCCACTATAGGTTCACCGGGGATTGGAGTACAGCACTTTGCAAGACTCCAGAGCATATCCTCAAGCCCCACAATATCATATTTTTTAGAGTCTTTTTTCTTCTTTTGCGTATCCTGTTGAGTCTTATCGGGGATTGAAGTTACATCCGGTGCAATAGTCTGCGGTCTTTTAAGTTTATTTGAAACCTTATGCAGAGTTGTTTCACCGTATCCTATAGCAGCAAATAAATCATCTTGGCTTTTGTAGTTCATTTCGCGAGCAGCACGCTCAATTTCACCAGATTTTAAAAGCTCATCAAAAACAGGCTTTGTAATATAAATTTCAAGATTAGCTCTGCCTATTTCAATGTTTTCTTCCCTGTTATATTTTTTAAACCAGAGTCTTATTTTTGAAATAGCGCTTTTTGTAACAACAAAGTTCAACCAATCAATTTTTGGCATAAACTGCTTAGATGTTAAAATCTCAACAATATCACCGTTTTTAAGCTTTGTGTCAAGCTGGGCTATTCTGCCGTTAATTAGTGCACCAACAGTTCTGTGACCGACTTCCGTGTGAATACGATAGGCAAAATCAACAGGGGTTGAGTTTGCAGGCAAGTCAATAACATCCCCTGCGGGAGTAAATGCAAATACTTGGTCTGAAAAAAGGTCAATTTTAACACTTTCGACAAAATCTTTAGCATCGGATGAGTCTTTATCTATTTCCATCATTTTTCTCATCCAAGAAAATTGCAGGTCGTATTTATTGTCAGATTTAACAGAACCTGATTCTTTATAGCGCCAATGAGCAGCGACACCGTATTCTGCTACCTCATGCATTTCTTTTGTTCGTATTTGAATTTCAACGGGTTTATTTTTTGAACCTATGACAGATGTGTGTAATGAGCGATACATATTGCCCTTGGGCATTGCAATATAGTCTTTAAATCTACCGGGGATTGGCTTAAAGTGCGAGTGAATTATACCTAAAACTTCATAGCAGGTCTTTTCATCGTCCACTATGACCCTTATGGCGCTAATATCGTAAAGCTGGTCAAAAGTGACATTTAAGCGCTCCATTTTTTTATAAATACTGTAATAATGTTTTGCCCTGCCGTTAATTTGAGCATGTATGCCGTTTTCCTCCAAACTTGCTCTAATGTTGTCTATAAAAACAGAAATTGCAGCGTCACGGTCGTTTTTTGTCTGAGCAACAAGTTTGGCTATTTCATAATATTTCTCGGGATTTATATACCTTAGGGACAAATCTTCAAGCTCTGCTTTTATTTTCCCGATACCTAATCTGTTTGCAAGCGGAGCAAAAATATCAAGGGTTTCCTGAGCAATTCTTTTTTGCTTATTTGCCGCCATATACCCAAGTGTGCGCATATTATGCAGCCTGTCTGCCAACTTTAGAAAGATTATACGAATATCTTGTGCCATAGCGATGAACATTCTTCTAAAGTTCTCCGCCTGACGTTCTTCTTTGGATTTAAACTGATATTTTCCAAGCTTTGTAACACCCTGAACAAGCTTTAGAACATCTGCACCAAAGTTTTGTTCAATTTCTTCGGGTTTTGTATCGGTGTCCTCTAAAATATCATGCAAAAAAGCGGCAATTATACTGTCTTTATCCGCCTTTAGTTCGGTTAAAATTTTTGCTACTTCAACGGGGTGGACAATATATGGCTCTTCTGAAATTCTATATTGTCCCTCATGCAGCCTTCTTGCAAATTCAAAAGCACGCACAATATCTGCAATATCACTCTCGGAGCGATTTTGACTGTGCAGAAGTTCTTTTAATTCTTCAAAAATTACAAGATAGGACATAGTTTGTTATATAATTATATAATATATGAATTCTACAACTTTGATTGAGATTTTACCATATGCTAAATGATGTAAATGAAAATAATATCCCAAAAGACTTGGAGGGAATGATAAATACAATTAACAACAATCAAAACGGGATAAAGTTTCAAATTAAAGTTTGCGCCAATTCAAAGAAAAACTCCATTGAATTTAGTGAAAATTATATAAAGCTTAAAATATCAAAACCAGCGGTCGATGGCAAGGCAAACAAAGAGATAATAAATTTTTTAAGTGATATTTTAAATTTACCTAAAAATAATATTAAAATTCTCAACGGAGAAAAATCATCTCTTAAAATGTTACTTTTTACGCCCAAAACTTTACAATAGTAACAAATACACTTCATGTTTTAAAAAAGTTATGTTATAATTCTTAACAAAAGAGCAATTATTAATCTGTATTTGATTTATAAATATCAAGTGAAGAATTTTTTCGGAAGGTTGACGTGAATTTTTACAAAAATCCCCATAATCCAACCAATCAGACGGGTGAAACAGATATAAAATCAGAAGATTCTAAGCTGAGTGTGCTTTTTTCAAACCCCATTACCGCTCAAAAAGCTATGCCGCAGAACAACAGAACCAGCGCAAACAGACTCTATGGCGGCTATTCTTCAAATTTAAACACAAAGAATCTTAATATTAACTATAAACAAACCCTAAAAATTATAAATGAAGTACTTATGCAAAAGTCCGATATCGGACAGCTCTTTTATATGCTGCATAACGTCTTATCCGCAAATATGCAGGCAAACTTTAGTGCTATAGGGCTTCTAAATGCTCAATCAAACTGCGTTAATGTAAAATTGATTGATAAAATAGGTTCAATTTACAATACAAAAATCATGTTAAATGATGACACAAACCCTCTGATTAAGTCATATTTAACAAAAACCATACAAACTTGTCAGGATAATAAGTTTTTAAGAGCAAACTATTTAAGCAGCTCTCCTTGTATAATTTTACCCCTTGTATCTTTTGGAGAATGTCTTGGAGTATTTATCGTAGGTGATAATCATCTGAACACTTGTACAGAGTTGTATCAATTCTTGGCAAACTATATTGCAATTTTTGCTCACAACAGAAATCTGGCTGAACTTGTGGACAAAAACACAGACATTGACTCACTTACGGGTCTTGCTAACCACAAGTGCTTCCAAGAAGAACTTATAAGACAAATAGAAAGCTGCAACAAGTCAAACTCACCGCTTTCAGTTTGTATATTTGACGTATTAAATATTTCTCAAATAAACAGGGAATTCGGCCACGCCAAGGGTGACGAGATAATAAAAACGGTTGCAAAGAAAATTAAACAAAACATCAGAAATACTGACTTTGCTGGCCGTTACGGCGGAGATGAAATAAGCATCATTATGCCAAATACATCTACAGATGAGGCAAAATACATTGCGGAATACCTATCTTACGCTCTTTCTTGCGTTCTTATAGATGATGTAGGCCCTGTTAAGTTAAGCTGCGGTATAGCAACATATCCGCAAACTTCAAAAAATCACGAAAAACTCGTGCTTCTTGCAGAACAGGCAATGTATATTTCAAAAAGCAAATGCTATGAAAGCGGCGATTGTGTAATTGTAACATCGGAAGACTACAACTTCTGGGATGACGAGGCTCTTAAGTGCTTTGCAGAAGTATTAACCAAAAAACACGCGCAAATCGGTGTGGACTTTGAAGAAGAACTTATCCACAAATTCCACAATGAGCAGATTTTATCAAGCAAACACATGCTTGAGGTTGTAACTTCTCTGGCGGGCACAATCGATGCTAAAGACCCATATACAAAAGGTCACTCGACACTTGTGTCACGCTACAGTGAGGCTCTTGCCAGAGCTATCAATCTGCCTGAAGCTGAAGTTGAGCGTATTAAGCTGGGTGCACTGCTTCATGATATAGGAAAAATAGGCATACCTGAAAATGTACTTAGAAAACCGGCCATGCTTGATGATGAAGAGTGGGAAATTATGAAACAGCACCCTGTAATCGGTGCGGAAAAAGTTCTTGCTCCAAACGAATCACTTCGCGACTTAATACCTATGGTTAAATATCACCACGAACACTGGGACGGTACAGGCTATCCTTGCGGTTTAAAAGGAGAAGAAATACCGCTCAATGCAAGAATTGTATCTATTGCAGATGCTTACCATGCTCTTGTATCAGACAGACCGTACAGAAAAGGCTTAAGTGTAGAAAAAGCTTGTGAAATCCTTAAGCTTGGAGCAGGTGTACAGTGGGATAAAGAACTTGTAAGACAATTTATTGTAATTGCACCAAGTCTGTCAACTACTGTTTAGATGTGATAATACTCAAGCTCTTCGTTAAGATTTAGTTTCTTTGCATCTTTTTCAAATATTTTTGACTTGTAAATACCTGTATTTGCAAGGAAATAATCAATGCTTACTTTTAGAACGCCAAGACCGTATTTTAGCGAGCGCTTGAAGTTTATTGAACTTGCGTCAGGAAAATACTTAGTAGGGCAAGATATTTCACCTATTTTAAATCCGTAGTAAAAACAAAGCGCAAGCATTTCATTGTCAAAAATAAAATCGTCATCACACTCGCTAAGAGGGAGAGTTTTTAAAACTTCAGCACTAAAAGCTCTAAAGCCGGTATGATATTCGGATAAACTTTTGCCTGATAAAATATTTTGAAAAGCGGTTAAAAATTTGTTTGAAACATACTTATACAAAGGCATACCACCTTTTCTTGCCGAGCCTGTTAACATTCTTGAGGCAATAGCTGCGTCATACTCCCCAAAAGCAATCATAGACGCCATAGCGGGGATTAGTTTTGGCGTATATTGATAATCAGGATGCAGCATAATTACAATATCGGCGTTTTCCTTTAGTGCTGCAATGTAACATGACTTTTGGTTAGCACCGTATCCGAGGTTATTTTTATGAACAATTGTAGTAATGCCAAGGTTTTTTGCTATTTCTTTTGTTTTATCAATTGAATTATCATCAACAAGAATAACAGAGTCCACAATACCCTTATATATCTCGGAAAATGTCTTTTCAAGGGTCTTTTCCGCATTGTATGCAGGCATTATAACTACGACTTTTTTGTTGTTTATCATACATATATTTTAGTTGTAAACTTAATTAGTTGCAAATGATTAAATAAAAAAATATAATAAGAGCTATGAGCCCACAAGAAGAAAACTCTATAGATTACATAAAAAAGTCCTTTGAACTAAAAAATTCAAAGTTGTATAAAGAAGCAATTGAAATGCTCTACAAAGCTCTTGAGCTTGAAGAGGGCAGAGCAAATACTGAAATTATCTCTCAAATAGGCGATTTGTATGTACTTTTAAAAAACTACGAGCGCGCTATTGAAGAGTATGAAAAAGTCTTGGACATTGACAAAAAACACATCCACTCGCTTGATGAAATGTCAAAAATATATTTTCTTATGGGCAATTATCCAAAAGCCCTTGAGGTATCCAAAAAACTCCTTGAATCAACAAGTGAGGCTAAGTATTACATAAATCATTTTCAGATTTTATATAAACTTAAATACTTTGATAAAATGAGCGAGTTGTATGAATCAATAAGCGAAAACTTAAAAAATCACCCCCATATACTCTACCTTATGTCAAAAACAGGATTGTACCCGAAGGTAGAATTTCTAAAAAGAGCAGCAGATGGGGATAGAAACCTCGCTTGTGCTTATTTTGAACTTGCTATAGAGTATTTTAACGAAGAAAAGTTCAATGAGGCAAAACCGCTTTTTAAACACGTAATTGAGTTAGAAAAAAATTCAAATGCGTATTTTTACCTTGGAATGATTGAACATATCGAGGGTAATTTCTTTGATGCTATTGATAATTACCTTGAGTGCATAAAACTTGATAAAACAAATGACAGATGCTGCTTTGAGCTTGCAAAAGCATACATTGACATTAACTGGCTTGAAGAAGCACAAATTGCAATTAAAGGCTCTATAGGAATTTTAAAACTAAAAGACGAAAACTCCCTAAAGCTTGACGAGCACCATTTTTTACTCGCTTGGATTTTATCTAAACAAGACGATACAAAAGGTGCACTTTTGTACCTTGATTTGATAAATAAAGATTCAAAAATGTATCCTAATGCTCAAATTCTTAAAAATACCCTTAATTTAACAAGCGACAACTACATAAGCGCAAAAGAAGTTTTGGAAAATTATTACAATAACAACCCCGATGATTCAAAAAACCCGATTTTAATAGAATCACTGGGAAAAATTTATAAAAACCTTAAACTCTACAAAGAAGCCATAAATCTTTATGAAAAAGCGCTTGAGTTTTTCCCGAATTCTCTTTTTTATGCGCTTGAATTAACAGATATTTTAATTGATGACAAACAATATGACAAAGCTCTTGAACTTGCAAAAAAACTTGAACATCAAGCACCCAAGTGCCCAAGCACTTATAATTCTTTGGCAAGAATATATTACAGACTAAAAAACTACGATGCTGCAATTGAAAATTTAAAAATTCTAAATCAGCTTGATATAAATAACGCAGAGGGATTTTATTTCTTAGGCCTTGTACAAAATGACACCTGTCAAGCTCAAGCAGCGCTTGAGAACTTCAAAATCGCCCTTACGCTTAATCCCATGCCCGCAAAATACTACGCTCAAACCGCAAGAGCATACGAAACTCTCGGCGATTATGAAAACGCTATGCTCTATATAAAGGAAGCAATTGAGATAGCACCTGAAGAAATTAATTACAAAAGACAGGCAAAAGACATAGCCCAAAAAATGAACGACAAAGAAAGAGTCGACTTTTACTCTTCTCAAATCAGCCGCCTTGAGCAGCTTTTAAGGCAAAGAGGCTAGTTTTCTTCTTTTATAATCATCTCGCAGTTTTTGCAGTCAAACTCAAGTTTAAATTTCTTTGAATTTTCATCCAGCAAAAATAGTTTCTCTTTTTGATTTGCACCTTTTTTAAGGCACATATTTAAGGCTCGTCTTATACAGTGCTTTGTCCTCATAAGTTCAGCATTTTGGACTTTTTTTGCTTCGTATGATTTTTCTTTTACATCAACTCCGCAGTCTTTATAAAATTCAAGCGCTTTTGTGTTGTGGGCATTCAGTCTGTAGTCATTATTTTTAAGCGGAAATTTTGCAGGGGTAATAACTTTATTTTTGTGACTTGCACGTTTTTTTTCATATTCTTCAAGTCTGTTTTTTATGGCCTTATCGAAAAGCTCTCTTCTGTATGCATTAATCTGCGCAACTTTTAGGAAAGCAAGGTTGTTTTCATCTTTAAAATCAATTTGTTCAACATAAAAATCGCTCTCGCCGGATTTTTGAAGTTGTGATATATATGTTTTTTTAACAACATCAGGGTTAGTTGCACTTTGTGCGTCTTTAATTTCAACACTTGCTAAAATACCATCTTCATCAACAGAAATTATTTTATCCTGAAACACAGTTATCTTTAGTGCGATTTTTCTTTTTGTTTTTGAATTTTTTAATTTTTTTTCAAACTCAAAATCTAAATTCCTGTATATTTCTTGCCCTGTTTTTAATTCAGGCATTTTGTTGGGGTATACAAAATACCCGCCTTGCGTTTTTTCAACCTTATTTACAAGCATTCCCGATAACTCGCCTGCAAAAAATCCACTCAGGCCATCCTGCGGGTTAATTTGTGTTTTTGTTTTAATTTTAAAATATTTATTGTTTTTAAATTCAACCTTACCTATAAATTCTCCCCTGTTTTTTGGCGTATCGAGGTTAAAAATATCATCATTTTTGCCGCGAAGAAAATATGAAGTATAATCGCGATTAAAACTTTTGTTTAAGTCCGGCGCAAAGTCGTAAAATACTTTTCCCGATGATATTCTTTTATAGTTTTTAAGCTTCAAATTATAAAAAGCAGTGACATTTTTTACATAATTTTCATCTTTTAAGCGTCCCTCAATTTTAAAAGACACAACACCTGCTTTTACTAAATCATCTATACAATCCTTGGCGCAAAAATCTTTAAGATTAAGCAAATGCTTATCTTTTACATAAATTTTTCCCTTATCGTTAATAAGAGTATATTTTTTTCTGCAAGGCTGCGCACACTCGCCCCGATTAGCCGAGCGAGCGCCTTGAGAACGACTCAAATAGCACTGACCGCTGTATGAAACACAAAGTGCGCCGTGGATAAAAGTTTCTATTTCTATTTTTGAATTTTTACATATTTCTTTTATCTCATCTAATGACAACTCCCGAGCAAGAATTGCCCTATCAAAACCAAGCTTTTCAAAAAATTTTACCTTGTCTAAATCCCTTATATCGCACTGTGTACTTGCCGAGATTAAAAAAGGAGGCAATTTGAGTTTTAAAATACCAAAATCTTGAACAATTATGCCGTCGATTCCAATTTCATAAAGGTTATCAAGCATTTTTTGCACTTGATTTATTTCACTGTCATCAAGAATTGTATTTAGCGTCACATACACTCTTACAAAAAACTTATGAGCATATTTTACAACTTGCGCTATATCTTCAAGACTGTTTGAGGCGTTTTTCCTTGCTCCGTATAACGGAGCACCGATGTACAGGGCATCTGCGCCATATTCAATAGCTGATATTGCACATTTTTTATCTTTAGCAGGTGAAAGTAATTCCAGTTTATTCATTTTATAGTCCACAAATACTATTAAAATATCTTATTTTTTAAAGGTCAATAATACAAATATAATTTATAAGTATGTATCTTTTTGTAAAAAATATTTTTATAATATTGTAAAATTTACACTTTTTATTTAATATATAAATATATTTTACAATTACATCACCAATACTCCCCAAAAAAGAAAGATATACAAATGGTTAAAAAATACTGCG
>CASDXV010000008.1 GCA_949285255.1 uncultured bacterium
ATAAAGATAGAGAAGTATATCACGAAGATTGTAAAGCCCTCTGAGACTTTAAGAGGGCTGTTTGTTTATCCGAATGTCTTAAATGATGCCTCAACGTCTTCCTGAATTACTTTTTGTACACTTTCCATTTCTGTTTCAAGTGCTTTGTGTTCTGATTCAAGTTGCTTTAGTCTCATCTCAAGTGTTTTATCTTTATTTTGGAATAAACTTTGTTTTTCGTCATAATCAGCTTGAGCCGCCGCGTCATCTGTTTTATCCAATACTTCAGAAATTAATGTTTCTGTTGTATTGTAATAATCTACCTTTTGCCAATCGGCACTTGAGGCGTCTTCATCTGAAGAGTATTTCATAAGTTCTATAAAATAAATTCCCTCGGTTAAACTTCTCTGAAGCGCGTCTGTTCTTGATATTTCAGGGTCAACAAAGTACTGCTCTTTTGTAAGGCCGTCTGAGGATAATCCGTTTTCGTCAAATTCAGGTAGTTTTGGTACTACAATTTTACCTGAAGTTGTAACAAGTCTGCCTCCAAGGCCGGGGTTATCCGCAAGTTCAGAGCGCACTATATCATCATAAGTAAGTTTAGCATTGTAATTATACAAGTCAGTGTCAGCCGCAGTTTTAGCGTTGAACAAAAGAGTAGTATTATTCATCTTGTCATTATATTCACTAGTCCAAGATTCGGTTTCTTGGGCAAGTATAAGACGTTCATGAGTAATACGTTGTGCCTGATACTCATTGTTGTTCTTTTGTGCCGTTAAAATTAAAAATCTTGCCTGGCTGGCGGACATTCCCATAAGGGTCACTCCTTACTTTATTGTTCCTTATGCCATGGTATTCGGCATTTTTGCCTCTTACTTTAATGTTTGCGAGCATTTTTTCAATAAATTGAAACAAAACTTAACAAATGGGAAATATTAATAAAAAATAAATTTAAATAGACAACTTGTATTGATAATTTATAATGTTAATTAATTAGAGTTTCTAAAAGGAGGTTAAGACAATGTTCGCTCAAGACGAGAATGAAATAAACACTGAAGATGTTCAAAATACAAATAATCCTTTTGAGCAAAAAGAACCTGAATACGAGGTTCAAACTGAGCAGGAAGAAGAAGTTAGCGAGCAAGATGAATGTGAAAAGCTAAAAGCTGAGTTAGACGACCTTAATAATAAATACCTTAGGATGGCGGCTGACTTTGATAACTACAGAAAGCGTCAAATGCAAGAAAGAGAAAGCCTCCTAAAGTACGGCGCAGCAGATACCATGACAAAACTCCTTGCCGTTCTTGATACTTTTGAAAGAGCACAAGAATCTCTTAAGGATGTTGAAGATGTCCAAAGTGTAAAAGAGGGTTATGAAGTTGCATTTAAGCAGCTTATGGATACCCTTAAAAAAGCCGGATTAGAGACAATAGACGCACTCGGGGCTGAATTTGACCCGAATTTACATGAAGCAATTGCTCAAACTCCAACTAACGAGCACCCTGATAATACGGTAATATCTCAAATGCAAAAGGGATATAAACTGGCAGACAGGGTATTAAGACCTGCTCTTGTAAATGTTGCGCTAAATGAGGAAGAATAATGGATTACTATGAAACCCTTGGTGTTAGCAGAAACGCCACAAAAGATGAGATAAAAAGCGCATTTAGAAAGCTTGCAAGAAAATATCACCCCGATGTTAACAAAGAAGAAGGGGCGGAAGAAAAGTTTAAAGAACTTGGCAGAGCTTATGAAACCTTAATGGATGATAATAAGCGAGAACTCTATGACAGATACGGTGAAGAGGGTCTTAAAAACGCCGGATACAACACAAACGCCTTTGATTTTGATTTTGGCGATTTGGGAGATATTTTCTCATCATTTTTTGGCGGGGGTATGGGCGGCTTTTCATCAGGCCGTGTTAATCCTAACGCACCGCAAAGAGGGGCTGATTTAAGGCTTGACATAGAAATAGACTTTATGGAAGCTATCTTTGGAGCTGAAAAAGAAATTAAATTTGACCACCTTGAGCCTTGTGATGTCTGCTCGGGTACGGGTCTTGATAAAGATGCAAAAGACACCGTCTGCCCTACATGTCACGGGCAAGGAAGAGTGCAGCAGAGCACAAGGACAATCTTAGGCTCGTTTACATCAGTTACCGTTTGCCCCACATGCCATGGCAGCGGAAAAAATCCAAAAGCCGCCTGCAAAAAGTGTAAGGGACAAGGAAGCGTAGCTAAAGAAAAATCCATAAAAATAAAAATCCCCCATGGCGTTGATATGGGTTCAAAAATAAGACTTGCAAACGAGGGCGACGCCGGCAAAAATGGCGGCAGAGCAGGTGATTTGTATGTTGTATTACACGTTAGAGATTCAAAAGAATTTATAAGAAACGGTTATGATATTCATACAAAACTTGAAATATCGGTACCTCAGGCCGTTTTAGGCGATAGCGTTACTATAAATACAATCCATGGTGAAAAACAAATAAATATCCCTCAAGGTATTCAAAGCGGAGAAAATATTGTCCTTAAAGACTTTGGTGTACCTCATCTTGGTTCTGATTCACAAAAAGGCTCTCATTATGTTACAATAATTGTAAAGACACCTAAAAAATTATCAGACAGGGAAGAAAAACTCTACAGAGAGCTTTTTGAACTTCAAAACAGTACAAAGAAAGAAGAAAGCCTGCTTGAGAGAGTAAAAGCCACGCTTAAAAAATAGGAGAGAGTATGAGTTTTAAAAGAGGGTTTAAACTTTTTGTAAGTTTATTTGCATTTATGGTTTTATGCCAAAGTGCTCATGCTTCTAAGCTCCCGATTGAAGTTTGGGAATATATAAAAGAGCAATTGCCCTCATCAACCCAGCGTTTTGACTCGGTGGTTGTTGTATCACCGGATGTTATGTATATACCTTTATACCCTGCTCAAACAAATGCGGTTAATAATTTAAAGATTGAATATACATATCCAAACGGAAAAACTCTAAAAGACAAACCTGAAATTGTTGTTTTTAACAATAACTTTGTACTTTTAAAACTCTTTAAAGATAAAAAAGGCGACTACACTCTTACAAGTTATGAAGATTTCCCTATGAAAGTTAAACTCGGAGTTATGCCTCAGGATATGCTCGTACCGCCCGGGCTTAAGATGCCGGAGAATTTAAAACTTGTTTTAGGGGACCTTGTTATACCCTCAAAAAACGAGGGCAATCTTGTTTATTTGACAAAAGATAAAAAAGACCCCTCAGAAACTCTTATGAAAAACGAGTTTATTCCGCTTAGTGAATTTAAAAATAAAAAAACATACCTTACGACAACAAATTCTAAGTTTATGTTTGTATATGATGATAGTTCAAAATCCCCTTTATATGAGCTAAAACTGAGCGCCTTGCCCTCTAAAATCGTTGCATCAAATTCTACAAAATTTGCTCTTGTAGTTTATTTTGCAAATAAAAATCTTGAAATTATTGACCTTAAAAATGAAAGAATTTTAACTCAAATTCCTTTGGATGATATTGCAAAGGATGTTGATATAGACGCAAATTCAAATATGGCGTATGTAAGTTCGCAAAATGCAAATACAATTTATTGCGTAGATTTAAACTCGGCAAGGTTAGAGCGCGCCATAAGACTAGAACAGTCACCATCTCGTTTGGCAGTTTCAACTGATGGGGGTTCAATTGTCTTTGTAGACGGCGTTTCAGGCGAACTTTTTACCCTTAAGCTCGGTGAAAATACTCAAGTAAACCCTGTAGCCAAGGTAAAAAACATCTCAAAAGTTATGTGTGATAATAACTTTATTTATGCAATATCAAGAACGCAGAATAAAATGTATGTGTATGACAGAAACACGCTTGCTCTTGCAGATGAAGAAAACCTCAATGAAAAACCGGTTGACGCTATTATGTATCAGGGCAAAATCTATATTCTTTGTGCCAAAGAAGGCGTGCTTGAAGTGTATGACAGTGAAAAGAAAAAAATAATACTCTCAACTCAGCTTGATAAAGACGGTTTTTATTCAAAAATAACTCTTGTGCCTGACCAGCATAATGTTATTATAACAGGTGTAAATTCAAAGAAATTTTTGCTCTACGACCTTGAAAAAATGACTCTTATAAAAAAACAGCCTGCGCTTATCGATGTTTCAAATATTGTAATTATGGATAAGACTCCTGTTCAGGATTTGTAATATGAATACAATAGATAAGTTTGATACAAAGTCAAAAGATGTTTTATTTGCTCTTGAGCAGACAAGAAGAGAATTTTGGAATATAGATAGGGCTACGGCAAATTTTTTGAATATGTTGATTAAAATGCACAATTCAAAAAACGTGCTCGAGCTTGGCACATCTAACGGCTACAGCGCTATATGGCTTGCTGATGCGCTAAAGTACACAGGCGGGAAGCTTACAACAATTGAATTTTGGGATAAAAGGCAATCCGTTGCAAAGGAAAACTTTAAGATATGCAATGTAGATAATCTTATAGAACCGCTTTTAGGCTCGGCACTTGCAATTTTAGATGAAATGGGTAGCGAAGTTAAACAAGGCATAAGAGAGCCTTTCGATTTCATTTTCATCGATGCCAATAAACTTGAATACATTGAATATTTTCATAAAATTGACCCCTTATTAAAATTTGGCGGTGTAATTGCTGCCGATAATACCATTTCTCACGCTAAAAAAGTCGAACCCTACATTAAAGCGCTTGAAGAGCACCCTAATTATCAAAATCAAATGTTAAATTTTGAAGCGGGTTTATTTCTATCCTACAAAGTTCAAGTTTGAGATTCTTCCTGAATTTCACTTATGGTAAGTGCGTTTGATATGCTTATACCGTCCTTTTGAGCAGGCGAGTTTGTGACTTTGCCGTTTACATAAATCACACTTGAGCCGCCTCCGTCAAAATTCATTGCATATTTGCAGCCAAGACCTTTCATAATGTAGGCAAGTTCTGTTAGGGTTACGCCGACCGAGCTTTCTTCTCTGCCGTCAACTGTTAGAATAATAAGTTTGTTATCTTCACTGTAACCTATTGCAGAGCGCGGGTTTCTGCCTGTAATTGAGCCGAATTTTTGCGCGGTAATATCAACAAAGACCTCCCCGTCTTTTACAAGGTATGGGCCTGCGCCTATTATGTGATTTGCATCTTTAAATGTTTCAGGGAGCTTAATTTCATAAGAGATGTTTCTTCCTTTTGCAAAATCATCAAGGATTTTAGCAGGAGCGCTTATTACAAAACCATCCTCAGGAATTGCGATTTGATTTGCGCTCATTGCAATTATTCTGCCGTCTTTAACCGCTGCAACTTTTCCGTATTTTGGCGCCATAGGTGACATTTTGCCCCAGTGTGGAGTGTAGATAATAGTGTAAGTGCTAAGCATTCTGGGCTGGTTAATGTTATCTGCTTTTATGTTTAATCTGTTGGATTTTATGGTGATGTCCATGGTAACTTTGTCCATAACAAAGCGGGTTTCGTTGTTATCCTCTATAATTCCTATGCCTACTCTGTTATAAATTGGGCCTGTTAAAACCTCGTTATTTATCATTAAAGCGCCAAGGGGTACGCCCGTTTGGGGTTTAAAGTATCCGGCATTAATTGCAACTATTGAATTGTTTTTTTGAGCTATTGTTCTTATTTGCGCTCTGGCATTGAGCTTTGTGCTTGCAGTTTGCGGTTTAATGCTTAAAGTGTGGTTTGCACTGCGGTCAATTTCAACGATGTTTAATTTAACCGGTTTTGAGTTTATATAGCGTGTCATTTTTATGTGAGCAACGCCTTTTGTCGGGTAGCTGAGAGTTTGTATGGGGTATTTTTTATTTATTCTTTCAACAAATTTATGCTGGTTAATCGCTTCTTGCTGCAAGGGTGAAACGTAGGCAAGTTGCTCTTGACCTTGATTTTTTTCAATAAAAATCGGGTGGCTTGAGCTTAGAGCTTTTGAGCAGACACCCGATGTTACAGTTATGCATAGTGTTACTATTGTGGCCAAAATAATGTTGTAGACGGAGTTTGGCGGGACTTTTTCTTTTAATTGCCTTATGTGCCCCGACGAACAGGAAATTTGTCCGGTGATTTCTGCCGTACTCATTTAATGCTCCGTCTTCGTACTTTTCTTATCTACTACTATTGTAACACGAATTTACAAAACCCGCAAGCCCTTTATTTATAGTACTTTTGACACTTTATACAGTTTTTAAAAAAAATAAAAATCAGACTCCTTTGTGCGAGGCTTATTTTGATTAAGTGTAAAATTTATACAAGGTTTAAAAAAAAATTATTAATAATTTTAGAGTATTTAAAGCTTTGTTTTCTTTACAATTTTAGCTTATATGTGTAATATTGTTAATTATATACCGGAGATAGATAATGCTTATTGAAGAGATACTTGAGCTTACTGTTGCAAAAAAAGCAAGTGACTTACATATATCTGCAAACTTGCCCCCCGTGCTTCGAATTGACGGCGAGTTGGTTAGAACTAATCTGCCCGTGTTGAGCGGAGAAGATGTAGAAACTATTGTTTTTCCAATTTTAACTAATGAGCAAAGACGCAGTCTTGAACAAAACTGGGAGCTTGACTTTGGTTACGGTCTGCACGGTGTAGGCCGCTTTAGGGTGAATGTGTACAGAGATAAAGGCAACTATGCTGCTGCGTTTCGTACAATTAACTCTGAGCCCCCAAGTTGTGATGATTTAGGGTTGCCTGAAATAGTTAAAAAAATAGCTCAAAAACCAAGGGGTTTAATACTTGTCACAGGGCCTACAGGTTCGGGTAAATCTACAACACTTGCTGCTATGGTGGATTATATTAATTCAAACAGGACTGAGCATATTTTAACTATTGAAGACCCTATTGAATTTATTCACACGTCTAAAAAAAGTGTTGTTCACCAAAGAGAGTTGGGACAAGATACCCGCTCAACAGCAAACGCTCTTCGCTCTGCGCTTCGTGAAGACCCGGATGTTATTCTGGTTGGTGAGATGAGGGATTTAGAAACAATCGGACTTGCGCTAACTGCTGCTGAAACAGGCCACCTTGTTATGGGAACATTGCATACTTCATCTGCTTCTCAGACAATTGACCGTATCATTGACGTATTTCCGCAAGGTCAGCAACAACAAATTCGTTTGCAGTTGTCCAACAGTTTAATTGCGGTTTTCTCTCAAACTTTATTACAGAAACTCTCTGAAGATGGCGTAACCAAAAAAGGGCGTGTTATGGCGCAAGAGATAATGATAGTAAATAATGCTATAGCCAACCTTATAAGAGAGCAAAAAACCGCACAGATTTATTCTGCTATTCAAACAGGTGCCGGTATGGGTATGCAGACTTTGGAGATGGCACTTAGAGATTTGTGCAAACAAGGGCTTATTACTAAGGAAGACGCTATAGCAAAAGCTCAGCATATAGAAGAACTAAAGCGTATGCTGGGTTCAGGTGCTCCATCAATTCAAAGTGCAAGGTCAAGCCTTGGTTAAGAATTCGCTTTTTGTTAAGTATTTTAAAAAAACTGTTTGCAAGAAAACATGTTCTTGTTAGAATGATTTTATAAAGTTAATAAAATTACTAATAGAATGTCCCTATCGGACATTCTATTAATTAGAAGATATATTACACCCCTACACAAAGGAGAAGAAATGGGTATAAAAGGCAAAAACGACAAGATGGTTGTACTGGCATGCGAAGAATGCAAGGAAAGAAACTATACAACTACAAAAAACAAAAAAACTCTTAAAGAAAGAATGGAACTTAGCAAATACTGCCCAAGATGCCAAAGACACACAACTCATAAAGAGACAAAATAGTTACAATTGTAGCTTAAGTTCAGTTGTGAGTGGACCGTCGGGTCCGCGATAGTTCAAAAATATGTTCTACCAACTGAACGGGTTGACAAGTTAATAGTTTAGGTTGCGTCCTTAGTTCAGTTGCGAGTGGACCGTCGGGTCCGCGATAGTTCAAAAATATGTTCTACCAACTGAACGGGTTGACAAGTTAATAGTTTAGGTTGCGTCCTTAGTTCAGTTGGTAGAACGTCGGTCTCCAAAACCGGATGTCGAGGGTTCGAGTCCTTCAGGGCGCGATTTTAAGAAAACGGTTTCGGTATCTGCGCAAAAGCGCGTGTCGAAGGGACTTCAAGTCCATCAGGATACAATTTAAGAAAACGGTTTCGGTATCTGCGCAAAAGCGCGTGTCGAAGGGACTTCAAGTCCACAAGGGCGCGATTTTAATAAGTTTCTTGGCAAAAAAATAGTCCGTATTAAGAAATAAGGCAAATATAATGGCAAATACACCACAAAAAAAACAAACATCAGAAAATAACATTTCGTTTAAAGAAAGTTTCATAGCTTACTTTAAAGGAGTTAAGGCTGAGTGGGGAAAAATCTCTTGGCCTCAAAAAAATCAAATCATATTTGAAACAGGTGTAGTTCTGTTTGTGGTAATTGCTTTTACAATAATTGTATATCTTATGGATATCATATTTAAAGGTATATTGGGGCTTCTGCCGCATTAATAAGTAAAACTAATCAATGTAAGGTAAATCATGGATAAAAAAGAAGAAAAAAATCTGGAACAAATGGAAGAGCAAACAGAAGCAGTCGACTTTGAAGTTGAAGAAAAGAAAGATGCTTCAGCTAAAGTTGACAAAGCTCCCAAAAAGCGCTGGTACGTTGTTCATACATACTCAGGACATGAAAATAAGGTAAAAGTTAACCTTGAAAAACGTATTGAGTATATGAATATGTCGGAAAAAATCTTCCGTGTAGAAGTACCTCAAAAGACTATTACACAAGTAAAGGGCGGCAAAAAGACCGAAAAAGAAGAAAAAATCTTCCCCGGCTATGTTTTAGTTGAAATGATAATGGATGATGACTCTTGGTATGTTGTTCGCCATACGGCAGGCGTTACAAAATTTGTAGGCTCATCTAAAAAGCCAATTCCTGCCAAAGACTCAGAAATCAAGAAAATCATTCACCGCGGTCAAACTCAAGCTCCTAAAATCGAACTTGATGTTAAAGTCGGCGACAAAGTCAGAATCGTCTCAGGCCCGTTTGCCGAATTTATCGGAGATATTACAGAAGTTTATCCTGACAAATCAAAACTTCGTGCAAATGTTTCAATATTCGGCCGTGAAACACCTGTTGAACTTGAATACAAACAAATTCAAAAAGTATAATAACAAATGTGGAAGAGCAGTATAAAAGCTGTTCGCTATTACCACGAAAGGAGAAAATAATGGCACCAAAATCAAACAAAAAAGTTACCGGAAAAATTAAACTTCAAATTGAAGCCGGCAAAGCTAATCCTTCACCTCCGGTTGGTCCTGCATTGGGTCAAAAAGGTGTAAACATCATGGATTTCTGCAAACAGTTTAATGAAAAAACTGCTTCTCAAGCGGGTTTCATTATCCCTGTAGTTATCGATGTTTATGAAGACAGAAGCTTCAGCTTTGTTACAAAATCACCACCGGCTGCAGTGTTAATTAAGAAAGCTCTTAATCTTCCTAAGGGTTCTTCTGTACCAAACAAAACAAAAGTTGGTCAAATTACACGTGCTCAACTTGAAGAAATAGCAAAAACAAAAATGGAAGACTTAAATGCTACTAGTCTTGAAGCAGCAGTTAAGATGATTGAAGGTACAGCTCGTGCAATGGGTGTTACTATTGCTGAGTAAATGATGGGAGGCAGAAAAAACTGCCGCTAAAACCACGAAAGGAGAAAAAATGGCAAAATTAACTAAGAAAAAACAAAAAATAAAAGAAATGCTTGAAGGTTTCAATCAACCATCAACAGCTAAAGACGCTATTGAAATGCTTCAAAAAATCTCTAAAGAAGTTTCTAAATTTGATGAAACAGTAGAAGCTCACATGAGATTAGGTATTGATGTTAAACACGCTGACCAACAAATTCGCTCTACCACAGTACTTCCTGCTGGTCTTGGTAAAGAAGTAAGAGTTTGTGTTATAGCAAAAGCTGATAAAGCTGCTGCTGCAAAAGAAGCAGGAGCAGACGAAGCAGGTGCTGAAGAAATTATCGAAAAAATTGCAAACGGCTGGTTTGAATTCGATACTTTGATTGCAACACCTGATATGATGGCTCCCTTGGGTAAATTAGGTCGTGTTTTAGGTCCCAAAGGTTTAATGCCTAACCCTAAAACAGGTACTGTTACACCTGATGTAGCTAAAGCTGTTAAAGATGCTAAAGCGGGTAAAGTAGAGTTTCGTGCAGACAAACAAGGTATGATTCACGTACCTATCGGTAAAGTTAAATTTTCAACAGAAGATTTGATGAAAAACTTCTCAACTTTAACTGACGCTATCGTTAAAGCAAAACCGTCTGCAGCAAAAGGTACATACATTAAATCAATGTATCTTACAACTACAATGGGCCCTTCAATTAAACTTGAACCCAAAGATGTTGTTTCAGAAATAAAAGAACATGTCAGCTAATTTTATTGAAAAAATCAAAGACAGCACGGCGGGGAGATTTATCCTCTCCGTGCTTTCAAATATTTTTAACTATATACACCAAGAGGCGTTTTTTGGAATTTTAAAAAGAGTGGATAGAAAGTTTATGAAATTCCTCTTTGTCGGTGCACTGAACACTGCCTTTGGCTACAGTGTATATGCACTTTTTGTTACGCTTCATGCCTCCCATAATGTGGCGCTTACAATTCAGTACATCTTAGGTGTATTTTGGAATTTTAAAACAACGGGAACAATTGTATTTAAAAACCACGATAACAGCCTAATTTTAAGATTCTTTTTGTCTTACATATTTACCTATTCAATAAACCTCATCTGCTTAAACGCCCTTGTGCACATTGGAATAGGCAAGTATCTTTCTCAGGCAATTATGGTTTTGCCGATTGCAATTTTATCGTTTTTAATTTTTAAAACTTTTGTCTTTAAGTCAAAACCTCAAGGAGAGTAATATGCTAATAATGAGATATAATGGCGGTTTGGGCAATCAGATGTTTCAATATGCCGCAGTTTTAACTCTTGCGGATAAACTGGGTGTCGATTTTGCTTTTGATATGGACTTTTTTAATAAAAGATACTGCCGTCCTTGGGGGTTAGGGATTTTTAATGTTGAAAATAAAGAAGTCAATGGCTTAAAATATAAAACCCTTTGGGCTTTAAGAAAATATTTAGGAAAAAAGTTTTTTGACTTAAATGTTTACGCTGAAAAAGATTTTAACTTTGAGCAAAGGTTTGAAGAAATTAAGGACAACACTTATATTTACGGCTTTTTTCAAAGTCACAGGTATATAAATCAAGATTTAGCAAGAAAGCACTTTAGTTTTAAAGTTGAACCGGATAAAGAAAATGCTTTAATTTTAGAGGATATAAAAAACTCAGATTCCATATCGCTTCATATAAGAAGGGGCGATTATGTCCAAAAGAAGCGCTATGCAAGTATTTATAACCATTTAGATATGAAATATTATAACTTTGCCATGGAAATAATTGCAAACAAGGTGCAAAACCCTGTGGTGTATGTTTTTTCTGATGATATTGACTGGGCAAAAGAAAACCTTAGCTTTAAAGATTGCCCTATTTGCCTTAAGAAAAATGCAAGGTTTGAATTTGTTTCACACAACACCGGTGAAAAGTCTTATGAAGATTTAAGGCTTATGTCAAATTGCAAGCATAATATAATAGCAAACTCCAGCTTTTCTTGGTGGGGTGCTTATCTTAACAATAACCCTAAAAAAATTGTTGTTGCACCAAAAAAATGGTTCCAAAAGATTGAAAACAACCCCTCTGACTTGTATCCTGATGATTGGACGGTTATTTAAAATCTTACCGATTTAAGGTAATTTGTACTTATCTGCTGATTGTATTTTTTGCAATCACGCATTGAAAGTACTACTTTGACTGTTTGTTGTGCGGGTTTGTCTTTTTTTGCCCTGCTTACATTAGCACTTGTGTATGCGCCTAACATACCTTCAACTGTTTTAAAGGGGACATTTTTTACATCAGCTTTAAAGTTTACATAAGGTATATTTTTGCCTTTGGCATAAATTACTCCCCTGCCTGTTATTTCAAGGTTTTCAAGCGTTACAAGAGAATCTTTAAACATTTTTAGCGTATCATCAATTTTTGTATCTATAGCCTTTGTTGAAAAGTCGTTTGGACTTACAAGTTCTTTATCTTTCATATCAAGAATGGTTATTTTTTGCCCTGTGGGGAGATATTCGGAGTTAAATTTTCTATACCCTGCAATATTTAGCGAGCGAGTCAGTCTGTAGTCGCTTGAAACCTGAGAAAAATCGCCAAAATCTTTTGACTGCTCAAGCAGCTCTTCTCTTGGCGGGCAGGTAAATTCGTTATATTTTGTAACTACAAAATCGCATCCCCCAAAGAAGAAAAAAGCTATTAAAAGTGCGATAAATATTATTTTTCTAATCAGGCTTTTTAGACAACCCATATTTTTGCTCCAACAGTTTAATTTTTTACAATTTTATTTTATCATACAAAAATGGATGAGAAAAAAACAACAAGCTTTAAAAACGCAGACATTAAAAAAGCCACCGAGGGCATGAGAGCTTATTTGGAGCTTAAAAATAAATACCCTGATGTCATTTTGATGTATAGAATAGGCGATTTTTACGAAACTTTTTTTGAAGATGCTCAAATTGTTTCAAAAATTTGCGATATTACTCTTACAAAAAGAAAATACGGCGAGCTTGGAGAAGTCCCTCTGGCAGGCGTTCCAAGAGGAAGTTTTGATATTTATGTAAAAAAACTTCTTGATAAAAACTTAAAAATCGCTCGTGCAGAGCAGTTTAAGGAGGAAGATGGCAGCTGCACAAGAAAAGTCATAAGGGTTTATACGCCTGCTACAATTTATGAAAATGAGTTTTTAGATGTTGATAAAAATAACTACCTTGCTGCAATTATAAAAAAGAACGGCAAGTACGGTTTTTCTTACTGCGATGTGTCAGAGGGCTCATTTTATATAACATCGGGCACAAAAGAAGAGGTATTTTTTGAACTGATGAAAATCTCGCCAAAAGAGATTCTTTTAAATAGTGAAGATTTGCTTTTTGACTTTAAAGATGCAATTGAGAGCTATAAAAACGCTCTTGTTGATTCTAAATATTTTATTCAAGATGAAATAGAGGTTCTAAAGGGTGATTTTGAATGCGGGTATATTTGCGCAAATGCGATAGTAAATTATCTTAAATATACTCAAAAAACCTATGCTCCAAGGCTTGATGACATTAAAAAATACAGTATAAACGATTTTTTAATGCTTGATTTTAATACAAGGCGCTCCCTTGAGCTTACAAGGATGCAATCTGATTTTAAGAAAAGGGGCTCACTGTTTTGGTTTTTGGATAACACAAAGACTCCTATGGGAAAAAGGCTTTTAAAAAACTGGATGAGCGCCCCTTTAACGGATACGCAAAAAATTATAAAAAGACAAAGGGTCATTAAAGAATTTTGTACAAAGCCTTTTTTGTGTAAAATTTTGGATGATTTTTTAGAGGATTTTTGTGACATTTTAAGATACAGTGCAAAAATTTCAAACAGGACAATAACCTATAAAGAATTAATTGAAATATCTCAAGTTTTAAGCAGAGTAAATACTCTGGAGCAAGTCCTAAGGGAGTTAAGCGGATTTGACATAGAAACAAAAGCTGATACATTAAACTTGCTTGTTGATTTTTCAAGCATAATTAACAGAACTTTTGATATTGAAAATAACGGCAATATTCCCATAAAAAGCGGAGTAGATGCGCGTCTTGACCTTTTAAGGGATGATTTAGAAACACTTGAGAATAAATTAAAAAATATTGAAGCAAATTTAAAAGAAAAGTTTCAAAAAGATATTAAGGCTAAGTGCGCTCCAAACCTCGGCTACTTTTTTGAAGCCCCTGCGAGTATTTTAAAAGAGCTTGATGATAGGTATTTTATAAAACAAAAACTAACTTCATATGTAAGGTTTATGGACTCTCAATTAGTTGATATTGAGGAGAAAATCTGCTCCATAAAGTATCAAATTGAGGAGTGCGAAAATAATATTTATGAAAAAATAAAAGACTACTGCTGCGAGCTGACTTCAAAAATAAGAGCTTTTGCAAGGGATGTGGCGTATCTTGATGTTATAAATTCAATGCGAAAAATTGTCCTTGAAAATAAATACTGCCCCGTTGAGTTTAATTTGGATGACACATTTGTGATAAAAGAGGGTGTTCACCCTTGTGTTAATAAAATTGTTGAAAATTATGTGCCTAATGACATAAAAAATGAGGGGTTATTAGTGTTAACGGGCGCTAATATGTCAGGTAAATCAACATATTTAAAACAAAACGGCGTTATTGTAATACTCTCTCAAATGTGCGGTTTTGCCCCTGCGGGTGAGGTAAATATTTACTCTGTAGATAAAATATTTTTCCACGGTTCAATTTTTGATAATTTCAGAGAAAATGAATCGGGCTTTATGGCAGAGATGAAGAGCATTTCAAGGATTTTAAAAAACTCAACAAAAAGAAGCCTGATTTTGCTTGATGAACCGATAAAAGGGACAAACAGCCTTGACGCTTCATCAATTTTAATTGCAATTTGTAATTACATAGCGCAAAAAATAAAAGCCAAAACCATAGTTTCAACACATTTGCTTGATGTTGCAAAAAAGGCAAAGAATGCTCAGTATTTAGAAGTTTCTTATATTGACTTAAATACAAGGAAAATTAAAAAAGGCATAAATCTTGACTCAAACGCTTATGAGGTCGCACTTCTTTCAGGCATAGACAAAAGCATAGTTGATGAGGCAAAAAAATATGCTCTTGGGCAAATATAAAAATACTTTTTTTGGCGGATAATAAAACACCCCCTATACTGCCATAATGTATCTATGAATCAGAGAAATTTAATTGCTTACATATGGAATAACATGCACCCTGTAACCCACTTTTGGATTATTATAAGCTCCGTCGGGGTTATGTGTCTTGGTGCGCTTTTTCATATAGGTTAGATAAAAAACTGGGTTAAAAAGTAAATAGCGTTTTTGTTTGTTTGTGTCTTTTCATCGTTTGAAAAGACATAGTTTAGTGCAAATTTTAGCCTTTGTTTGAATACAAAGTAATTAACCCCGACACTGTATTCGTGATTAACGCTTTTTGACTCATCAAGGTTGTAGTTAAAGTAGTCATATCTTGCAAGCAGCTGCAACTTTGGTGTAAAGTTCCATCCTACGGTTGTAAAAAAGCCCTGCCTGTTTCTCGGGTCAAGGTAGTCGCCGTTTGAGCCGTTAGCATGAGCGTATTCAAAGTTCATAAGAAATTTTTTGTACTCATATGTCATAGCGGCACTGTATACGCCATAGTTTTCGCCTCTGTGCCCAACGTCTGCTCCGGCGTAGAGTTTCAGGTTTTTAAAATAACTTCCCTCTTGTTTATAAAAAGGCTTTACCCCAACTCTGCCTATAAATTCCGCCCCGTCTTTAAAGCCTTGAGTAAATCTTGTGCTTGTATATCCGCCAAGGTTATACTCAAACGCGCCTTTCTTACCTATAAAAGACACACCCGTAGATATGGCATCGCCAAATTCTCTTGATATTTGCGCCCTTCTGGCAAAAGGCAGAGAAAATGAGCTCATAGACCCCTCAAGCCCGATAGGCGAGCGAGATACACCGACGCGCATTTTGTGGTTTTTGCTGAAGTTGCGCTCTATATACAAGTTTGAAAACTTACCAAAAAATTTGTTGTCCATATCTTCAACATCTCTTGTAAAGGCGTATTCTGTGAAGAAACGGTACTTTTCATCTCCAAATTTTGACTCGACAACCGCGTTGATATCAAAAGGATATGTGGTATTCAGGTTTCCTTTTCTCTCTTCAAAGCTTGTTATACCTTGAAAGCGAAGCTCTCCTGATATTTCATTTATAAATTTATTGTCAAATCTTATTGCTTTTTTTTGAGCAAAAGTTTTTTCCGCAAAAAGCTTAAAATCAAGCTCATCATCATCGTCAAACTCAACATCTGTCGTAGTATCACCGTCAATTGTTTCATCAAGGGTAATAATTTTATCTTTTAAGACCTCTCCTTTTTTGACATCAGGGACTAGCTTCTCAACTTCTTCAATAGCGTATGAGCCTATGGGGAACAAGAGAAAACAAAATACAGTTAAGACAGTTTTGATTAACCTATTTTTCATAAATTGCAAAGAGTATGGAGATATCTATTGTAACACAAAACTTAAAAATTTGTTGGCTTTTACTCCTTTTATGGTATACTTATTAGGTGCTTGATTAGCACACGGATTATTTAAGAAAATTCCGGAGCGGCCTTAAAAAACCGTTCTTTTTTTTCAAAAAAATTAAGGTAGAAATGCGCGAACACTTTAATAAAAAAGAAATACTAAACAGTTTGATACCGGTTGTAGAAAATACTGCAATGCGCTACAACCTTATCCCGCTTGAAGTTTCACTTGAAAAGGAAAATGCGCACTGGTTTTTGAGGATTTTTATCTACTGTCCTGACCATCCTGTTTCTCATCAGGATTGTGAGAATATTACAAGAGGTTTAGGGGACTTTTTGGATGAGCTTATTCCTTTTAAATACTACCTTGAAGTTTCTTCCCCGGGGTTAAATCGCAAGATGAAAAGCCCCAGAGAATATGTGATTTTTAGGGGAAAAGATATTTTAGTTAAGGTTAAAAACCCGATTGAGGGGCTTGATACTAAGACATTTAAGGCAAAACTTATCAATTATCAGGAAAATGTGGGGCTTATTGTTGCACCAAAGGAAACAGAGGAAGAAATTTGCATAAGTCTTGATAATATTTTTAGCGTAAAACTTGATGAAGATATAAACATAAACAATCAAAATAAAGGAGAAGATAATGATTAAAATAGGAACAGCTCTTTTTGAAGCTGCAGAACAGCTTGAGCGAGAAAAAGGGATATCTAAAGACGTTCTTGTGAGCTCTCTTTGCGACGCACTTGTTGCAGCTTATAAAAAACACATAAGAGATAAAGACGCAGAAAATGTTGAAGCAATTTTAGATGAAAGCACAGGTGAAATCGGCGTTTTTAGAACAAAAGTTGTAGTAAGTGAAGTTGAAAACGAGGATTTGGAAATTTCTCTTGAAGATGCAAAAGAAATTGATGAAGAAGTTGAACTTGACGATGAAGTAAAAATCGAAGTTACTCCCGAGAACTTCGGCAGAATTGCCGCTCAGAGCGCAAAACAAGTTATTACTCAAAGAATCAGAGAAGCTGAGAGAAAGCTTGTTTTGGATGAATTTTTATCTAAAAAAGGTACACTCATTACAGGTATAATTCAAAGAAGGGATGAGAGAAACGTCATTGTAAATATCGGTAAAACTGATGCTGTTATGCCATCTCGCGAGCAAATACCTGGTGAATACTACAAACCCGGTAACAGAATAAGAGTTTTTGTTCTTGATGTTAAAGAAACATCTCGCTTGCCTCAGGTTATAGTATCTCAAGCACATCCTGAAATCGTAAGAGAACTTTTTGAACTTGAAGTTCCTGAAATTGAAGACGGCATTGTAGAAATTAAATCCATTGCTCGTGAAGCAGGTTTCAGAACAAAACTTGCCGTATGGTCAAATGACCCCTCGGTTGACTCTGTCGGTGCTTGTATAGGTCCTCGCGGTTCAAGAATACAAACAATTGTGGGTGAATTGAAAAATGAGAAAATTGATATCGTAAGATATTCTCAAGACCCTGTTGAATACATTGTAAACGCCCTATCACCCGCTCGTATAATATCTGTAGATATTTTAGCGGATGATGAAAACAGAAAAGAAGTCTTTGTTATCGTTCCTGATGACCAGCTTTCTCTTGCAATAGGCAGAGAAGGTCAAAACGTAAGACTTGCACACCGCCTGACAGGTTGGAAAATCGATATCAAATCTGAAACTCAAGCACGTGCTATGGAAGATGAACGCGAAAAGCAAATGCTTGAAGAAATGCAAACAGAACAAGAAGTACAAGAAGTACTAAATCAAGACGAAGAAGTAATACAGGAAGAGCAAGAAGCGCAAGAAGATGCTTAGAGTTCTTGTTGTAGGATACAATAAAATGCTAAGCGCCCTTATATCAGGGAGTGTCTACTCGGGACACAAAGTGGTCGGCGCACTAAGATGTGACAGGGTAAGTTATTCAAAATTTACCCTGTTTTTAAAAGATATTTTTGCTCCAAGTCACGACCTGTCCTTGCTTCGGGCGTTTGGGGTGTATGATATCAAAGCCCCCTCAATTAATTCAAAGGAATTTGTAAAAGAATTTGAAAAACTAAAACCCGATGTTATTTTGGTGGGTTCTTGGGCGGAGAAAATCTCCCCTAAGATTACCTCTCTACCTAAACTTGGCTGCATTAACTGCCACCCCTCGCTTCTTCCAAGACACAGGGGCGCTAATCCTTATTTTTGGACGATTTTTTTGGGAGAAGATTTAACGGGTGTCACTTTTCACTATGTGAATGAAAAATTTGACTGCGGGGATATTCTTTTGCAAGAGGCGGTTACAATAGATAATAATATGAACGCAGGCGAGCTTCGTGACAGGTGTTCAAAATATGCTCAAGGGCTTGTGGGCGAGCTTTTAAATAAAATTGAGCGTGGCGAGATAGTGGCTAGAGCGCAGGATGACAGCCGTGCAAGCTACGAAAGTCAGATAGAATACAAAGATACAATTGTTGATTTAAGAAAAGCAAAAAAAGATATTCACAACCATATAAGAGCTCTAAGACCTTGGTATACGCCATTTTTTAGGCTTGATAGCAGAAAAATATATATAAAAAACCACAGGTTCTTGGCTTTAGCTGATAAATATAAAGACGCAAAAATAGGCTCAAAAGTTTTTGAAAACAGTAAAATAGTTATTATAAGAGCCCTTGATTGTCTTGTTGAGATTACTAAGTAATGTTTTTTATAACTTCAGTTGAACTTAGGGCTTTATTAAGTGTGTAGAAGTGCACCCCTCTTGCGCCAAATTCAAGCAGTTTTTGACACTGACAAGATGCTATTTCAATACCTGCTTTAATAGTGTCCTCTTTTGAATCTTTGTATTTTTCAAAGTATTCATATGTTTTTTTATCAATTTGAACACCTGAGAGCTCGACTATCCTATCAAGCTGCGAAAAGCTTGCAACGGGCAAAATGCCTGGGATAATAGGGATATTTATGCCTTTTTTTGTACACTCGTCGTGGAATTTATAATAGTTATCGTTTTTAAAAAACAGCTGAGTATAGGCTACTTTTGCCCCTAAGTCTTGTTTTTTTCTTAAAACATTTAAGTCATCATCAAAAGTAATTGCCCTTGGGTGTTTTTCAGGATAAGCGGCAACTGCAAACTCAAGTTCCGAGTAGTTTTTTAAGTATTCAATAAGTTCAAGCGCGCTTTTAAAATCTCTGTAGCAAACATCAATATCTTGAGGTTCATCCCCTCTTAGAGCAAGAATGTTTAATATGCCAAGTTCTTCAATTTCTTCAATGTATTTTTTTATGTATTCTCTGCTTGAGCAAACACAGGTGAAATGCGGCATTACAGGTTGTTTAAGGTGAGTTTTCAATTCTTTTACTATTTCAAGCGATGTGTCTCTGTTTGTGCCTCCTGCACCATAAGTTACAGAAATCAGCGCGGGTTTTAGTTTAGACAGTTTATTTAGCTCGCTAAAGAGGTTTTCTATTTTTTTGTCTAAATTATCACCCTTTGGCGGGAATACTTCAAAAGAAAAAATTGGTTTTTCTTTATTTTTGTATATTTCACTAAGGCGCATATTCTCTTATCCTTTTTTCTATAGCGTAAAATAACCCTTTATCTTCAAAATTTGCCTTTAGTTTTAGGCTCAAGAAATTTGTGTCGTTTATTTTTTTAACAAAGTGTTTGATTTTAACTTCGTCTTTTTGCGTGGTAATTAAAGTATCTGCGCCAAGTTCGTGAATTTCTTTGCAAATAGTGTCTAAATCCTCTTTTGTATAACCATGATGGTCGGCATAGCTTTTTGTAAATATGATATCAAAATGCTCATTTAAGTATTTATAGAACTGTTCAGGTTGACCAATGGCGCAAAATGCGCCTGCTTTTGTGTTTTGGGGGATAATTTGAAGTGAGTTTTTAATATTGTAGAAATAATCATAAACAAAATTGCAGCATGATATTTGTTTTGTTTTTAATTTTTTTGATATTTTATCAAGTGCGATTGCTGAGTTTTTGTCATTTTTGTTTGAAACAATGATATAATCTGCCCTTTTTGCCTCATAAACAGGCTCTCTTAGGGGGCCAAGCGGTAGTGTAAAGTTGTTACCGAACATTTTTTTTGAATCGACAACTAAGACGCTGAAATCTTTTTTGATTTTTCTGTTTGAAAACCCATCATCCAGTATGACAACTTTTGCGCCGTATTTTTTGTATGCAAATTCTGCTGCTTTTACTCTGTCTTTGCAGACTATAACTATTGAGTTTTTTGTGTTGTTAGCAATTAAAAGTGCCTCATCGCCGCAGATTGTGCCATCGTCAAAGTATGTGCCGTCTTTGTCTTTTATTACATTAACTTTTTTATTGTCCAATTTTGAATTGTAACCGCGAGATATTATGGCTGTTTTTTGTTTCAGAGTATTTGCCATATAATCTGCAATCTCGCATACTATAGGGGTTTTGCCTACTCCGCCCGTTGTTAAGTTGCCAACGCAAATGACAAAAGGGGTGACTTGTTTTTCTTTTAGAATTTTTATTTTGTAGAGAATGTTTTTTATAGAAATTGTAATAAAATAAAAGACACTTATAAAACCTGTTAGAACAAAGAACAGAATATACCCTGTATCAGGCTTTTTTTGGTAGTGGTATTTATTAAATAAAATTTTTAATTTTTCCATACTAGAACATTAGTCTGAAGAGTAAAAATCTCTTGTTCAGTTTTTCCGAGAATTTTCTTAAGTTTCTTGATGTCACAACAGCATCTGATATAATGCAGTCCATATTTACTTTTTGATTTGCATCAAGGTTATTAAGACCGTTTAGTGTTTTATTAATATTTGATGAAATTTTATTTATGTTAGATACGGTTCCTGATATATCTTTTTTGAGCTTATCATCTTTTGTAAATTCATTCATATAGGAGGATATATCAGCCAAGTTTTTTGAAATTTCATTTAAGTTAGTAACTATTTCTTTTGTTTTCTTGTCTTCAAGAAGTGTGTTCATGTTATTTGAGAGCTTTCCTACAGATTTTGTTGTTGAAACAATTGAGTCTTTAAGCTCTTCATCTGTTGCAATTTCATTAATACTGTCAGTTAAGACAATGAGTTTTGAAATAAGTTTATTTGACTGTGTAAGAACTTCTTCTAGTTCGTCTTTGGATGAGTCGATAAGTACTTGAGCCTTTTCAAGTGTTGTTGAAGCATTCATTGTAAGCTCATTTATGTTTTTAATACTTTCTCTTAAATCGCCCACTAATTCGTCAGATAAAATTTCTGATATTTTTTCATTTGTTTCGTTAAGCGATTTTGAGGCTTTGTAGTTAATTTCCATAAAATCACTTATTCTCATAGGCTCAATCACAGTATATTTTAAATTAGCGTCGGGCGCATAGAGTTTTTCTCCGTTTCGCTCGTAGAAAATAAGGTCGTTGTCGACAATTTTTGCGCTTATTTCATCGTTATCAAGCACAAGACCCGGCAGAGTAATTGTGTATTTAATTTTAAGAGAATTTTTTGTATTTATTTTGCTTTTTAAATCAAATGGAATTTGACTTGTAGGCATTACTACACACTCTTCAACGTAGCCAATTTTATGCATTTTATCGGATAATTCCATATAAATGTTTTGGCCTCTTTTGATAGCGGTCGTATTTTTCATGGTTTCAACAAAAACAGTCTGAATTTCAGGAGGGGTAATCTCTAAGAACTGTTCACCTATAAGACCTGACTGTTGTATGGAGATTTTTGATGCCAAAGGGATTTTTACATCTTTTTCGGTGATTACAAATCTCAGCTTTATGTAGCTGTCTTTTCCGTCTATTACAGGGGTAATTTCTTCCACCTGACCTATTCTAAGACCCATCATCTGAACGCCCGAGCCTGCGCGCATACCGTTAACGTCTTTAAACACTACATCTATTCTCTCACCTGATGAGAGGCTTCTGCCTTTAATCCACAAAACAGTGAAGATTAAAATAAATATGGCAGTTAGTGTTAATATTCCTACTTTTAGCGATGATGATGATTTTTTAGGTTCCATAATACTTTCCGATTTATTTTATTATTATACATAAAAAATGCTAAAGTGACTTAATTTGCATAGGCCCTTTGATTGATGCCGTTACAAACTGATGTGTGTATGGGTTTTTGCCCTCCAAAAGCTCTTGAGTTGAGCCTTTGTAGACAATTTCACCCTCATATAACATAATTGCCTTATCGGTTGCACGTTTTATTGTTGATAGCTGGTGTGTTACAACAAGGCAGCTTGCGTTTAGTTCTTTTTTTAGCTCCACTATGTAATTTTCAATCAAAGTTGATGACACGGGGTCAAGACCCGCGGTAGGCTCATCGTAGAGGATGATTTTAGGGTTAGTAACTATAGCGCGCGCAAATCCTACACGTTTTTGCATACCGCCTGAGAGTTCTGATGGGTATTTATCCTCAATTCCTTGCAGACCGACGATTTTTAGCTTTTGTGCTACGATTTGCTTGAGCTCTTCTTTTGAGTATTTTCCTCTGAATTCTTTTCTCTCAACAAGCGGGAAAGCTATGTTTTCATACACTGTAAGAAAGTCAAAAAGTGCACTGTATTGAAAAGTCATAGCGATATCAGCGTCGGGAGGGGTTATGATTTCTCCGGAGTTAGGGTATAACAGTCCGCAGATTATTTTTAAAAGAGTACTTTTACCGCTTCCTGAGAACCCTACAACGCCAAGCGTTTCTCCGTCTTCAACTTTAAAGCTTATATTGTTTAAGACCTTTTTATTATTAAATTCTTTTGTAAGATTTTTTACTTCTATACCCATTTTCTACCCTATAGATAAAATACCGATGCAAAAATGTAATCCCATATTGCAATAGCAACAAACGACCACACAACGGCGCGCGTTGTTGATATACCTACTTCAAGTGCTCCTCCGCGGGTTGAATATCCGCATGAGCAGCTTATAAGTGCTATTGTACCTCCAAAAAAGGAAGATTTTAACAGTGCTACAAAAATATCTTTGACAAAAAGCCCATGCCACATAGAGTTTATAAAATTAAGATAGGTTATTTCAGCCGTGATGTTTGAGATAACAGCAGCACACACCAGACCGCAGAATGTTGATACAACAACCACAAAAGGCATCATAATGACGCCTGATAAAAACCTTGGAACAATTAAATATTCAACAGGGTCAACCCTGAGTACTTTCATAGCGCTAATTTGCTCTGTTACTGCCATAGAGGCAATTTCTGAAGCGTAGGATGAACCTATCATAGAAATTATGGCAAACCCTGACATAATTGCAGACAACTCACGCACCATAACAAGAGCGCTAAGCGAGCCTACGTAGTTGCCTGCTCCCTGTTTTGCAAGCTCGGGGGCTATTTGCATAGCGATAATTATTGAAGTCATTGCAACAATTGTCAAAGTTATAGGCAGGGAATCTACAGAAAAGCGCGAGCACTGTTCAATAAGGGTTTTTCTGTCTACTCTTAATGTGCTCATGGCTTTTATTGTGCGAACAAAGTCCTTGCCTATGTTGCCAAGGGTGATTAAAAATTCCTTTATTTCTGACCAGAATAGATTTATACCCTGATAGAACAGTGTTTTTTTAACATTAATCATCACCTCTATATTATATTATCAACATATTATTTGCAAAATAAGACAATAAAAAACCCGCTCTATGATGTAGGGCGGGTTTTTTATTTCATTTTATATAAATTTATTCAACAGCTTTTGCAGAGGCTTCTGCTACTTCATCAGCAGCTCTTTCAGCGCCTTGGGCTAAATCTTCAGTCAAATCTTCTACTTCAGCAGTTCTTCTGCCAAATTTTTCTTTTATTGCATCAATAGCCTCATTTGCTTTTGCGCTAACTTTACTCCAAGCGTCACTATAGCCACTTTTTACGTAATTTACGATTTTTTTAAAACCTTTTCCTGCTTCTTCAGTAACTTGTTCGCCTGCGATTTTTTTACCGTGCAGACCTGCTGCAACTGTTGTAGCTACCGCTGCTGCCGCAACAACGCCTGCTGCGATTGCTTTTTTGTTAATTTTTTTACCTTCGCCTTCTGCACCACGGAATGCTTGTGCGTTAGAGAAAGAATTTACACCGTTAACTTGCATATATGTTCCCTTTCCAAATATTATCAACTTACCTTCTGCCACTATAAGTCGTATGATTTTTTTAAATTGCTACCATGTCGCAGACATGAGCATTTTTTGTTACATATGTTTACAAAGAACAACCTAACTTGAACATATTATAGCATAAAAAAATCCCCCGAGGAAGTACTCGGGGGATTTTTGTTTATTTGTTGAAATATTTACTGTAATCTGTTTCCCAAGGCTTTTTATTTTTAATTTCGTTAAGGATGTCGTTATAGGGTTTTAATACCGCCTCCTGGTAATTATTAACTACTTTTTCAACATATTCGTTTGATTGGGGTACTCTTATATTTTCCACTTCTTTCGCAGCTTGTTTTAAATTATTAGCATCTGCTGTATCCGGTTTAACATTTTTAATTTTATTGAGTATGGTTTTTCCTATTTCGCTAAAACCTGTTTTTAAATTTTTAAATATTGATGAATCTGCACCGTTTATGCCCTTACCTTTTTTAATTGCATAAATTGCACCGCCAACGGTTGCAATTGCAGCTCCAATTGCTAAAAGCGGATTTATGCCGCTATCTTTTTCTTGAGTTTCTTCTGTGCCATACATCGCAGATGTATTGTAGCCTTGAAAAGCTGTTGCATCTGTTGTTGTGTAAGTATTGGCATAGTTGTTATTTAGCGCATATGGATTAGAATATGCGTAAGCGTTGTAACCTGTAATACCATTCATTGACATAGTAAAACCTTCCTTCTATAAACCTAAACCTTCTATGTCTATATAAAAAAAATCCTGCCGCAGAAATTGACAGGATTTTTATTTTTGTAAAGTTATGTTAACTATACGTTTAATTTAATGTAGCAAGATTCGTCTATGCCGTTAATCTTAGCGATTTTATCAAGAGTATTTTGTTCAACTGTATCATCAGTGTTTATAATCATTATACTCTTTTCATCGCCCCTTATTTGTCCTTTAGCGTAAGATTTTTGAGCTACTTGCATGCGTGAAATATTTACGCCGTCATCTCCTAAAACCGTTGCTACAGCTGCTATCATACCTGGTTTGTTTTCATGCGGTACAAGGAGCATATGTTTTTCGGGTTTAATTGAAGTATTGTAGTCGTTAATTTTTACTATTCTTTTGATATGTTTTGCAATCAGTGCACCCGAAACGCTTGTGCTGCCGCTTTCGGTGTTTAGTGTAACTGAAATTGAACCAATGTAGTCTGTTGATTGTTGAGATTTTTTGGTTGAAATTTCTATACCTCTCTTTTTAGCTAAAAGCGGTGCGTTTACGTAGTTTACACCAACCAAGTTGTTTGATAATACGCCTTTTAAAATTGCCGTTTCAAGAGGTGAAGTATCAAGTTCTGCTAAAGTGCCTTTGACTTCAATTTCAATGGATTTTAAATTACCTTTTGAAATTTGTGAGGCCATTTGAGCTATGTTTTCTGAAATTGACATATAGTCTTTAACAGGTTCAAGTTTTTGAGGTTTAAGGGACGGAATATTTACGGCACTTGTAGCGTCTCCGCCTGTTAAGACTGATACAACCTGATTTGCAACATCAAGTGCTACGTTAATTTGCGCTTCATCAGTACTTGCACCAAGGTGAGGTGTCAAGATAACATTTTTACCAAAGCCTAAAAGCACGTTATTTTGTATATTTTTTTCATCTTCATAAACATCAAGAGCGCATGATGCTACCTGACCTGACTCAAGCGCTTCTTTAAGAGCTGCTTCGTCAATAATACCGCCTCTTGCGCAGTTTACTATTCTTACACCTTTTTTCATTCTGTTTATTGTGTTTTTGTTAATCAAAGATGTTGTTTCTTTGGTTTTTGGTGTATGAATAGTTATAAAATCGCACTGTCCCCAGAAATCATCCAAGTGCTCAACATATTTTGCACCCATGCTCTCAACTGCTTCACGAGATGTATAAGGGTCAAATACAACAATTTTCATGCCCAAAGCAAGTGCAACCTGAGCCACATGGTGACCGATTTTACCAAGTCCTATAACACCTAAAGTTTTATCAAAGACTTCAACACCCGTGAATTTTGAGCGTTCCCATTTGCCTTCTTTTACTGATTTAACAGCTTCAGGGATGTTGCGAGCCATTGCAAGCATCATAGCTACAGTATGCTCTGCCGCTGCGTTTGTATTGCCGTCAGGAGAATTTACAACAATAATACCGTTAGATGTTGCGGCATCAAGGTCAATGTTATCTACTCCAACGCCTGCCCTGCCTATAATTTTTAAGTTTCTACCCGCTTCAATAATTTTTGCGGTGACTTTTGTTTGGCTTCTGACCAAAAGTGCATCATATTCGCCGATTATTTTGCACAATTCATCTTCTTCCATGGTAGGAAGATTATCAACATGAGCTGCTTTTTCAACTATTTTAACTGCAGCTTCGTTAATTTTATCCGTAATTAAAACTTTTGCCATGTTATTTTTCCTTACTTTTTAAGTTTATCAATGGTAGCTTTTAAGCTTGCAAGTGCTGTTAAAACGTCACGCTCCGTTACAAAGCCCAATGTACCCATTCTGAAGATTTTGTCTTTAAGGTCGTTTTGACCGTTTGCTACAACTATGTTGTAATCTTCTTTAAGAGTTTTTCTGATGTCAGGTACACTTACGCCTTCAGGAGGCAGAACCGATGTAATTGCCCAGCTTGCAATTGATTCATCCTCAACAAAAAGTTTAAGACCCATATCTTTTAAGCCTTTCCTTAAAAGCTGTGCGTTGTGTTTGTGGCGGGCAAAGATGTTATCAAGCCCTTCTTCTCTCATCATTTCAAGAGCACAGTCAAGCGCTATAAAAAGATTAACAGCAGGGGTCCAAGGGGTTGTATCTTTGTCTAAATTCTTTTTGTAATCGTCCCAGTTAAAGTAGAAACTCGGGTATTTGCATTGTTTGTGAAGTTCCCATGCTCTATCGTTTGCAACAAGGAATGCAAGTCCGGGGGGAATCATAAAGCCTTTTTGAGAACCTGAAATAAGAACATCTATACCCCATTCATCCATTTTGCAATCTAGCGCGCCGATTGATGTAATACCGTCTACAACAGATACTGCACCGTGTTCGCGGATAATTTTTGCAAGTTCTTTTACAGGGTTTGTCACACCTGTAGATGTTTCGTTGTGAGTAAGTGTTACTACTTTAATTTCTTTATTTACATCGGCATCAAGAACTTTTTTGAGTTCATTCGGGTCAATTGCCTTACCGTATGGAACTTCAAGTTTTTCAACAACTGCTCCTCGCATAGCGGCAATTTTTGCCCAGCGTGCACCAAAGTTACCGATAACAAGAGATAAAATCTTATCGCCAACGCTTACAAGGTTAGACATAGCGGATTCCATTGCCCCTGTGCCTGATGAAGTGTAAATTTGAACATCATGTTTTGTTTGAAATACCCATTTAAGGTTTTCTTCCACTCTTCTTACGACCTTAGAAAACTCTGAACTTCTGTGTCCGATAGGGTGTTTTGCCATAGCTAAAAGTACGCTCTCGGGAACCGGCGTAGGCCCCGGAATCATTAAAAAATCTTTGTCTTTCATCTTCTCTTCCTTTATAAATCTATACTACTATCAATACTTTTTGGTAAATAAGCCTGAGGGTAGCTGTACGATCGAACAAAGCCAGCGTCCTCGTACATTTTAACAGCATGAGAGTTGTCAAGGTCAACGCTTGCATTAATTTCTGTTAGATTTACAAGACCTGACTGGTTCAGTTTAACAACATCGCCGACTACTGATTTTAATAGCAGTTTAGACAGCCCCATGCCGCGGTGTTCTTTTAAAATACCCACAAGCGGAATGTTGCCGATACTATCGCCCGTTACATTTGACAGGCAAAAGCCGATAAGCTTGTTTTCATGTAATAAAACTTTTGAAGAGTGTGACAAAAATCTGCCATAGACTGATTTTGTGATTTTTTCCACTATATCTTTGCAGCCTTCAATAGAACCAAATCTGATGTCAAAATTAATATCAGTTGATTCATCAAAGCTTCTTAAAATAACCCCTGCCAGCTCGTCTGCGTAAATGTCGCTGTAGGGAACAATTTTATAGCCTATTGGAATAGAGTATAAATTAAGCTGCTCAATTTCTTTTATAAGTCTTTTGTTATTAATATCAAAGACCATAACACCTAAATCAACAAACTTAAAACCAAATGACGCTGCTCTGTCACGATAATCCGTCTGTACGCCAAGCATCGGATAGCTTACAAGAGCTTGTTTTCTTCTCTGTGTCGTTTCAAGCATGAAGTTCTCCATAAGGGCGTCACGTTTGTCGTTTATGTTTTCATTTCCTAAAATATGGATTAAAAAGAGTTCTATAACATTGCTTGTTGCGCAAGAGTATGCTAAAAACCCCGTTGGTATGTCATCCTCAAGCAAAATAATGCAGTTTATAAGTTTTTTTGTGAAATATTCAATAAACTCGTCATAATTAAGGGGCTCTATTTCAAATTTGTAGTTTTGAGCGCATTTTGTTCTAAAGTCGTTATACACGCCTGCAAAAATCTTAAAATATTTTTCACTCAAAACCCGAGTTTGATACATTCCGAACTTTCCTTAATTAATTTGTAGCAATTATATCACAGTGGCATTCTGATATCAAATGGTGCATTTTTTCTTTTTTTGTCATAATGTAACGCTCGTTAAATTTATTGATATCAGGCGTTATAGCCACTCTTTCGTTAATCTCTATTCCATAACCTTTAAGGGCAACTATTTTTGTGGGGTTATTTGTAATGAGATTTATTTTTTTATAACCCAAGTCATATAAAATCTGAGCACCTGTGCCGTAGTTTCTCATATCGCTTTTAAACCCGAGCGAGATGTTTGCTTCTATTGTGTCTTGACCCTTATCTTGAAGAGCATATGCTTTTAGCTTGTTTACAAGTCCTATGCCGCGGCCCTCGTGGTCTAATATATATACAAGAGCGCCCTTGCCGTATTCGTTAATCATGCTAAGAGATGAGTGCAATTGCTGATTACAGTCGCATTTAAGACTATGGAAAACATCCCCTGTCAGGCAGCAGGAGTGCATTCTAACAAGTGGAATTTTATCTGTGCCATCATCTTTAACAAGAGCTACATGTTCTTTTTTGGTAAGTTCATCAATATAGCCGTAAATTTCAAATTCACCAAAAATAGTCTGCAGCTTTGTTTTTATCTCTCTTTTAACAAATCTTTCTTTTTTAAGCCTGTATTCAATTAACTGAGCTACGGTTATAAATTTTAAATCGTGTTTTTTTGCAAATTCTACAAGGTCGTCACGGCGTGCCATTGTGCCGTCTTCTTTCATTATTTCACACATAACTGCAGATGGTTCAAGACCTGCAAGACGGGCAAGGTCAACACCTGCTTCAGTGTGTCCCGTGCGCTTTAGGACTCCGCCTTTTCTTGCAATAATCGGGAAAATATGTCCCGGGCGTCTTAAATCCTCAGGTTTTGTGTCGTTTGCAAGAATAACCTCAACCGTTTTTGCTCTGTCATAAGCACTTATGCCTGTAGTTACACCGTATTTCGGGTCAGCATCCACACTTTGAGTAAAATTTGTACCTTTAACGTCGGTATTGTGCTCAACCATAGGATTTATGCCTGCTTTTTTAGCAATTTTCTCATTTATTGCAAGACAAACAAGCCCCCTGCATTCTTTTGCCATAAAGTTAATAACCTCAGGAGTTACAAAAGAAGCAGGAAACAGTAGGTCGCCTTCATTTTCTCTGTCTTCATCATCCGCAACGATAACACCTTTGCCGTTTTTGAAGTCTTCAATAGCCTCTTCTATAGTATTAAAGATTATTTCACTCATTTTTAAATATCCCCCCGAAAAGAATTTTTAAAAGCCGTTTTCCCTCAAAAATTCCTCGCTAAGTTTGCTTGTTTTATTATCTTTTGCTGACAAAAATTTTTCAATATATTTTGCAAAAATGTCATTTTCTATGTTTACAAAATCACCTTTTTTGAGGTATTTAAGGTTAGTGTTCTCAAGTGTTTGAGGAATAAGTGCTACGCAAAAAGAGTTTTCACTAACGTCTGAAACCGTAAGGCTTACCCCGTTTATTGCAACAGAGCCTTTTTTAACAATGTATTTTGTATCGTATTCAAATTCAAAAATCTCTGCTTCGCCGTCGTTTGTTTTGCCCATAAATCTTGCACATCCGTCAATGTGCCCTTGAACTATATGCCCATCCAGCCTCGAGTTTACAAGCATAGCTCTTTCAAGATTAACAGGCTCGCCTGTTTTTAAAGATTTTAAATTTGTCCTTAAAAGGCTTTCTCTCATTGTAAAAACGCTAAAAGTCTTTGAAGTCTTTTCTGTTACTGACTGACACGCTCCGTTAATTGCAACGGAGTCTTTTATTTTCAGCTCATCACAAAAAGACGCCTCAATCTCAAGGATTTTTCCGCCGTTTTTGTCTTTTATGGATTTAACCGTTCCTATTTGTTCAATGAGTCCTGTAAACATAATAAAATTTTACCACAAAAATAAAAAACACAGAGGGGGTTGCTTTCGCTTTCTCTGTGTTTTATAGGGTGTTGTTAATTACTTCGGTTAGGCCAATACATCAAGTTTTTGCCCGTTGACGCTAACTTCGCGTCCGCCGCAGCAGTTGATGTTAAGTTTTTCTCCTTTTTCAAATCTGTTCATAGCGCTTTGGTATTTTTTTGCAGCACCAAATGTAACAGGTTTTGAACATTGAGTTTTTGAGGCTATTGCCTGAATGGGTTTAATCATTGTATATCCCTACCCTTCCTCACGCCCCGAGGGTTGTTATTACATCGGTTTGTGCCTTCAACGGATTTTTATTTTATAACTCTAAAATATTGATGTCAAGGGTAGAATGTAAATTTTTATATTATCTTTATATTTTTTTAAATGTTGTTTGTTTTATAATTTAGTTTATGAACGAGAAAATAATTGCAATAGTCGGACGTCCTAATGTGGGAAAATCAACCCTTGTCAACCGTATAGTGGGGGCAAGGAAATCTATTGTTGATGATATGCCGGGTGTAACGCGTGACAGAATATACTTTGATGCAAGCTGGCAGGGACGCGATTTTACCATTATTGATACAGGCGGTATTATTACAAACGACGATGATGAGTTTGTAAATAATATACTCTCTCAGGCAAAACTTGCGGTTGAAGAGGCTGATACAATTATTTTTCTTGTAGATGCAAAAACGGGTCTTAGCCCTTATGACTATGACATTGCAAATATTTTAAGAAAATCCAAAAAAGAAGTTATTCTTGTTGCAAATAAAGTTGATTCAAACGCTCAAAAAGATGATGTAGGTGAGTTTTTTGCGCTCGGATTCGGTGAACCTCGCTCAATAACAGCGCTCCATGGCTGCGGCGGGGTTGGTGATTTATTAGATGAAATAGTTAAAGACATTGAACCTCAAAAGTCAGCTGAAGATGAGCAAGATGTAATAAAGATAGCAATTGTCGGTAAACCAAACGCGGGTAAAAGCTCGATATTAAACAATCTTTTAAACGAGCAAAGGGCTATTGTAAGCGATGTTTCAGGTACTACTCGTGACAGTATAAATTCAAAAATAATGTTTGATAATCAAGAGTATGTGCTTATAGATACCGCAGGTATCAGAAAAAAATCAAAAGTGGACTACGGCGTAGAGGCTTTTGCGGTTGATAGAGCAATAAGAGCTATAAGAGAGGCTGATGTTGCACTTTTGGTTGTTGATTCCACCGAAGGTTTGACCGATCAGGATAAAAAAATAGCTCAAATAGCGGAAGAAGCAGGCTGCGGCTTGATTCTTGCTTTTAACAAATGGGACTTAAAAAAAGGTGTGCAGACACATACTTATGAAAACGAAGTGGAAAAAGACGCACCGTTTTTAAACTATGCAAAAAAACTTTTTGTCAGTGCAAAAACAGGTCAAAGACTTAATCAAATATTTGAAACGGCTCGCGAAGTAGCGTTTGAGCGCTCAAAAAGAATTTCAACAGGTCTTTTAAATAAAGTTATAAACGAGGCGTTTGCACTAAATCCGCCTGTGTCGATTAAAGGTAAGATGCTAAGAGTTTACTATACAACACAACCTAAAACAAAACCCCCGACTTTTGTGTTGTTTATAAATAACAAAGACTTGGTTAAAGACTCATATAAAAGATATTTACTAAAGAAACTGCGTGATTCTTTCGGATTTTTCGGAGTTCCGATAAGAATTTCATTTAGACAAAAAGGAGATAAGTAATGGAGTTTATTTTTAATACTTTTTTATCGTTTTATTCGATGGAATCCCTGAAGTTTCTTTTGGGCTTTTGTATTTTAGCTTATTTAATAGGTTCAATTCCTACAGGTTATATAATTGTAAAACTTAAAACAGGAAAAGACATAAGGCAGGTTGGCTCAGGCTCAACAGGCGCTACAAATGTTAAAAGAGTACTTGGTAAAAAGTGGTTTTTTATTGTAATGTTGCTTGATGCGTTTAAAGGTGCTCTGCCTGTTATGATTTCAAAGTATTTCTTATCTGCAGGCATGCTGCTTGACCCGTATGGAATATATGCAGTTGCTTGCGCTATTTTTGTTATTGTAGGACATTCAAAACCCCTGTTTTTAAACTTCAAAGGTGGAAAATCCGTAGCCTCCGGCGTTGGTACAATTCTTGCACTCTCGCCTCTTGCTGGGCTTTTAATAGCGCTTATTTGGTCTGTTGTTACATACATCAGCCGCTACGTATCTTTAGGTTCTATCGTGGCGCTTGTTTTATCGCCTTTTATAATGTATTTTTTAAATGCTCCTGCTGCTTATGTTATATATTGTTTAATTGCAGCACTTTATATTGTTTATCTGCACAGAGAAAACATTAAAAGACTTATTGACGGCAATGAAAACAAGGTCAGATAAAAAGTATTGCAAAAATAATATGAGCATGTATTATTATATATGTCAGAGAAATCCCAACATCCAAATAGTAAAAATATTCCCTTAAAAACGGGTCTTTTTTGCTGTTTTTTGTTTTTTATTGGGAAATAAAAAGAGTTATAACGTAATTTGAAAGGTATAAAACGTGGAAGAAAAAGAAACAATTCAAAACGAAGCGGTTGAAGAAGTTGTAAGCGAAGAAGTTCAAGCTGACGCTCAAGAAACCGTTGTTGAAGAAAAAGAAGTTGAAGTTGAAGAAGTTCAACAACTTAAACCTCAAAGAAGAGGACAAAGAAGAAGAAAAATCGAAACAGTTGAACCTGTTGAATCAGAATGGAAAGAACAGGTTGTTCAAATCCGTCGTGTTACAAAAGTTGTAAAAGGCGGTAAGAAACTTAGTTTCAGAGCAATTGTTATCGTTGGTAACAAAAAAGGTCAGGTAGGTATGGGCGTTGCTAAAGCTGCTGAAGTTATTATTGCTATTCAAAAAGCAGTTGCCGATGCAAGAAAAAATCTCATCACCGTTCCTATTTTCAAAACAACAATTCCTCACATGATTACTGGACGTTCAGGTGCCGGTTCGGTTGTATTAAAACCCGCTTCTCAAGGTACCGGTGTTATCGCAGGTGGTGCGGTTCGTGCGGTTCTTGAATTATCAGGTATTGAAAATATCTTGTCTAAATCATTGGGTTCAAAATCTCCGCTTAACGCTGCAAATGCTACATTAAATGCTCTTAAAAGCTTAAGGTCGTTTTCTGACGTTGCACGTTCAAGAGGCATTGATATGAAGAAAATGTTAGGTTAAGGAAGGTATTTGAAAAATGGCTAAAAAAGAAGAAAAAATAAAAATACAATTAGTAAAAAGTACTATTGGTGCACCCGAAAAACATGTTAAAATTGTTCGTGCATTAGGTTTAACAAAAACAAATCAAATCGTTGAACACTTGCCATCAGCAACAATCATGGGTATGGTAAACAAAATCCCTCACTTGGTACAGGTAGTAGAATAGAAAGTAAAGGTATATAAATGATAACATTAGAAGATTTAAAACCGGCTGAAGGTTCGGTATCCAAATCTAAAAGAGTAGGTCGCGGACGCTCATCAGGTCATGGTAAAACATCTTGCCGCGGTCACAACGGTGAAGGTCAAAGGTCAGGCAGAAGCTCAAAAAGAGGTTTTGAAGGCGGACAAATGCCATCTTACCGTCAAATGCCTAAATTAAAAGGCTTCAAAAACAGATTTGCTCTTAAAACTGCAGAAGTTAATGTTGCAGATTTAGAAGCAATGAGCGTTGATACAATCGATTTAGCTTATTTAATTGAAAATAAAAAAGCTCACCCATCTTGCGTAGTATTAAGAGTACTTGGCAACGGTGAACTTAAAAAAGCAGTTACGGTTAAAGCTACATACTTTACACCATCTGCAAAAGAAAAAATTGAAAAAGCAGGCGGAAAGGTTGAATTAGTTTAATGCAACAACAAATAAACAACCAGCAAATGCTGGAGAGTTTAGTAGCAAATCTTAGAGCGAGCGGTTTAAAGCAAAAGTTGATTTTCACTTTTGCGATAATCGCTCTGTTCAGGTTTGGTGCGCAGTTACCGATTTACGGTATAAATAACGAAGTATTTCAGGCAATGGCTGCAGGAAATAATATGATAGGTTTCCTTGATTTATTCTCAGGCGGTGCTTTAGGCAAGGTTTCAATTTTTGCCTTGGGTATCGGGCCATACATTACCGCATCAATCATTATGCAGTTATTGGCGGTAATTATACCTTATCTTGAAAAACTTCAAAAAGAAGAGGGCGAAGCAGGCAGAAGAAAAATCCAGCAGCTGACAAGACAGTTTACCGTTGTTCTTGCGCTGTTTCAGTCTTTTGTTTTTGTAACTATTTTATCAAAGCTTCCTAATTCTATAATGCATACCGTGCACCCGATGTTGTTTTTCTTAGGGTCAATGGCAGCACTTACTGCGGGTTCTGTTTTTGTAATGTGGTTAGCTGAATTGATTACGGAAAAAGGCGTAGGTAACGGCGGTTCTTTGATTATCTTTATCGGTATTATATCAGGTATACCTTTATATGCTTCAAGAACGGCTACTCTTGTTTCTCAAGACCCTGCACTGCAGCTTGGTTTACTTGGTTTGTTAGCTATATTTGTTGCAACTATTATATTTATCATAGTATTTCAAGACGCTGTAAGAAAAGTTCCTATCGTTAGCGCAAGACGTCAGGTGGGAAATAAAGTCTATGGCGGAGCAAATACCAATATTCCTTTTAAACTCAACCCCGGTGGTGTTATGCCAATTATTTTTGCGGTGGCAATACTATTGTTCCCAGCAACGATATTGAGTTTTGTACAACAAATGAAAATTCCCGAGGGCGTATTAAGGAATGTATTTGAGCAGATGAGTTTGTTCTTAAGCCCGTCATCTCTTAGCTACTATATAATTTATTTCCTATTGATTGTGGCTTTGACATTCTTTTATGCTTCAATTATTCCAAGTATGCAGCCAAAGGAAATTGCAAATAACCTTAAAAAATACGGCTCTGCAATCCCCGGTGTAAAACCCGGCAAACCCACGGCAGATAAGCTTGATGAGATTTTAAGCAGAACGATATTTATAGGTGCGATATCTTTAGGTATCATAGCTCTTGTACCTACAGTTGCAAGTAAAATTACAAATATCACTACAATGCAAGGTTTAGGGGCTACTTCTTTAATCATCATGGTTGGTGTTGCGCTTGATTTCATTAATCAAATCAAAACACACATGTTGGCTAAAAATTACGAAAGTTTTCTTCAACAGTAAGGATAGATAGAAAATGAAAAAAGTATTTATATTTCTTGGCCCTCCCGGATGCGGCAAAGGTACACAGACATCAAGATTAGCTCAGAAACTTGATATACCGCACGTGGATACAGGTTCGCTTTTGAGAAAAAACATCCAAGACAACACTCCTTTTGGCATAGAGGCAAAAAGCTATATAGACAAAGGCCAGCTTGTGCCGATTGAGGTTGTGCAAAATGTTATAAAAGACCGTATAAAAAGAGATGACTGCAAAGACGGTTTCATCCTTGACGGTTTCCCCCGCTCCGTTGAGCAGGCGGATGCACTAAAGGACATTTTAAAAGAGGTTACAAGCTTTAATCTTAAAGATGATGCGCTTGCAATTTATTTTGATATTGCAAATGATGTCTTGGTTCAAAGGCTTGTAAACAGACGTTCTTGCCCTAAGTGCGGTATGATATATAACCTTTTGAGTTCTCCTCCGAAGTTAATGAACTATTGTGATATTTGCGACACTCAGCTTGTTCAAAGAAAAGATGACAACGAAGAGACGGCAAAATTAAGGTTTGAAACATACGAAAAAGAAACAAAACCGCTTCTTGAATACTTTGATAACGAAGGCATTTTGGAAGAAATAAATGCTGACGCTCCGATAGGAGATGTTTGGGAAAGTATTAAAGAAATAGTTTTTGAAGAAGTTTAGGAAAATAAATTGATAACAAGAAAATCTCGTGAAGAATTGAAGTTAATGCGCCATGCAGGCTCAATCGTGGCGCTTGTGCATCAGGAAATGAAAAAAGCCGTGTGCGAAGGGATTTCAACATACGAGCTTGATATGATTGCACAAAAAATAATAAAAGATAACAAGGCTATACCTACGTTTCTGGGCTATCACGGTTTCCCTGCTTCAATTTGCACCTCAATTAACGAACAGGTGGTTCACGGTATTCCCTCAAAAGATGTCATTTTAAAAGCAGGTGACATTGTATCAATTGACGTCGGCGCAACATTTAGAGGTATGGTGGGCGATGGTGCCTGGACTTATCCTGTAGGTGAAATTACAGACGATAAAAAAATGCTGCTTGAAACGACCGAAAAATCCCTTATGGCAGGTGTTGCAAGAATGATGAACGGCAATCTGCTTGAAGAGGTTTCAGCAGCCATTGAAGATGTAGCTCTGTCAAAAGGTCTTGGTATAGTTCGCCAGTATGGCGGCCATGGTGTAGGCAGAAGCATGCATGAAGACCCGTTTGTTTTTAACTACAGGACAGGTAACAGGACACTTTTAAAAACAGGCATGACAATAGCTATTGAGCCGATGTTGAACTTGGGCAAGGATGATGTTTATGTTCTTGATGACGATTGGACAGTTGTAACGGCTGATGAAAAAGCGTCTGCTCACTTTGAACATACGGTACTTGTGGGCGAAGACGGACCTGAAATTTTAACAAAATTAAGTTAAATATTTTATAGGCATTTTATCTGCAATTGAGCAAATTCTTTCTAAATATTGGTTTTTGTATTTGAACTCAACTGTTGCGCTTGTTTGTTTTTCAAGCGAGAGATATTGTATTTTTATATTTCGAGTGTTAAATATTTCTGACGCACAATAAAGATAAACAACGCTCTGGAGCTCTTCTTGCGGGTTATTTGGGATGTTTTTTGATTTCCAATCAAAAATTATATAACCGTCATTATCCTTATAAATGGCGTCAAATCTGCCTGTAAGGTAAAAATTAAATTTATCTCCCCTAACTTTTACAAGGAAACTTTCTTCTGTTTTTATAAATTTTTCTTTTTGGCTAAAAATATCTAATTTAAGCACATTTTGAAGTATTTCTTTTTCTTTTTGCTCTAATGAGTTATAGATTTTATCCATATTAAAACCCCTTAAATAGTAGCAAATAAAGCCATGCAGCCTCTCGCCCATTTTAGCGGGTTCGTTTTTGTTTAGAAAATCTAAGTGCAAAATGTATTTGTCAATAAATTCCTGCTCGTTTTTTTCAAGCAATTTTAGAGAATTTACGCTAAATGTGTTCATTTATTCCTCCTTGCTCAAAAATCTCGCAGGGCTTTTGTTCTTTGATTTTATTATACATTTTAAAATTTTTGGCACAGGTCATATAGAGTTTAATTTTTGCCCTTGTAACACCAACGTAGAGCAGTCTGAAGTTCTCCTCAAGTATTTCCTGCTTTAGTTCATCGGGGGTTTTGGGGGTTGATTTTACCGATTGGATAAACTCGGTATTTTTCTTTAGTTTAATATCATCTATTTTTAGCCCCAAGTTGTCAGATGATAATTCAGGTATAAAAACAAAGTCAAACTCGTCCCCTTTTGACTTGTGTAGAGTCATAATGCTTATAGTGCCATCTTCTTTATTTTCTTCTTCTTGAAAGAATTTTACGCTTTTATTCACTCTTTGAGAAATATCGTTCATTCTTTTTACAGTATCTTCAAAGTTTTTTGTATTTTTGTAGATATTATCAACAATTGAGTAGAGCATAGCGATATTTGCCGCTTCAAGAGAATTTTTGAAGTAAAAATCTCCAATTTCTAACACAAGCTCCATAGGTGTTGCACTGCCATTTAAAAGAAAATACTTTAAATCCCACCAAAGCTGATATTTTGAGCCTTTTGGGGATAGAAAATCATTTGTATTTATAAAATTTAAAATCTCATAATCGTCTTTATAAACAGGCATTTCAAGAAGTGTTTTCAGGCTGTTTTGGAGATTTTTTTTGTTTTTAAAATCGCATATAAAATTAAAAATTGCAAGAGTTGCTCTAAAAGCCAAATTTGAATTGTATGTGTCAATGTTTTTTTGAGTTTTTATGGCGCAGCTTTCAAGAAAATCTGCCCATATACCTATGGCCCTGTTGCTTCTTAAAAGCACGCCAATATTTTTTTTAGGGTATTTGTTTTTTATTTCTTTAATTTTATTTGCCACAAAAGTTTTTTCATCACTCTCGTTTTTAAAAAGCTTAAGCTCAACCGCATCGGGGTTAGTCGGGTTTTTACCCTCAACAGGCTCCATTTTTATCTCATAAAAAGCGCTCGGGGCTGATTTTAGAGCGTTTTTTACAACATTATTTGCAAAATCAATTATCTTTACTCCGCAGCGCTGGGATTTGTTCATCTCGACATTGTAATTTTCTTTTATGAATTTTTTAAACCCTTTTACATCAGAGTTGGAAAAAGTCGCGGTAATTGCCTGATTAACGTCCCCGCACCTTATTACATTGCCCCATTTTGCGCCTAAAAGCCCGATAAGCTCCTGCTGCACGGGTGAGGAGTCTTGTGCTTCATCTTCTATTATCACTCTTGCGAGATTTTGGTAGTATTCAAGCACGTTTTTGTTTTCTTTTAAGAGTTTTAGCGCATAGATTAATAAGTCATCGTAGTCAAGGAGGTTGTTTTCCCTCATTTCTCTTTGATAAATCTCATAAACTCTTTTAAAGCTTGGGCTTTTTACCTTTTTTATGTTAGAAGATAAATCGTTTTTAAAATCACTAAGTGCTCTTTCGTACAACTCTGTTTTGTCGTATTCAAGGCCTGATTCTATTATGGCTTTTGCAAGGATTTCTCTTCTTTTTGCTTCATCGGTAATTTCAAAATCGTTATCCAGATTTACAAAGGTGTAGTTATTATTTTCTTTTAAAATTCTAAGTGCCAGCCCGTGAATGGTTGATATTTGAGGCATCTCTAACATATCAGGGTAGTTTTGTTTTATTCTTTCTTTGAAATTTCTTGCGGCAGATTCCATAAAAGTCAATACAAAAATATTCTCGCTTTTAAGCTCGGGTATAATTTCTCCCTCAAGCAGTTTTAGTATAAGGGCAAGCATAATGGTAGTTTTGCCAGAGCCGGCTACAGCGCTTACTGCCATTTTGCCGCTTTTGTACCCCAGTACTGCCTTCTGGTCATCTCGAGGTGTAATTTTTTGAGGGGGATTTTGTTTTGTTGTGCTGCCAAGGGTAAAAAATCTGTCAATAGCGCCAAAGTTTTCCACTCCAAGAGTGTCATATATGCTTGAATAAATGTATATTTTTTCATTAGCGCATAAAAAGAGCTTATATATTATTCTTGCCGTTCTATCAAGCGTAAGCTCAATGTTGTCGTTTAGTTCAAATGTGTTTTTATTCCAGCTTTTCTGAAAAACCCAAGAGTTGTAGAGCATACCAATATCTTGTTTTATCCAGTTTGAGTTAGAGCAGTCAATTAAAAACAAATGTTTTGTGCATATTTCATTATCAATGAGTTTTTGTGCAGTGGATACAATAATGTTATCTTGCGGTATTTCATCTTCACTTAAGGGATTTTCTGAAATTATTGTATTTTCAAGCTGCTCAATGAGCTTTATTTTTTCAAAATCATCCTTAAAAATACTCTCAAAATCGCCTATCTGCTTTGCAAGTTTGTTTAATTTTAAAATCGCTGTTTGATTATTTGCAGTTTTAGTAATGTATTTGTTGCATATTTCATACAACTGCACGCTTAGGGGTTGTTCTTTATGCGGTTCAATAAAATCCAAAAATTCTTTTATTTTTTCATCTTCAAGGTTAGATAAATATTTTAGCAAGGGCTCTTTGTATTCATAATTTGCCTCTATGTAGCCTTGAGTGATTTTAAGCGCGCTATCAGAATCGGGTTTAATTACTTCAAGCAGGATATTTTTTAGTGTATAGGGGCTTATGTATTTATCGGGCGAGTTAATTATTTTAAGTATTTCAACAACTGCGCCTACTGTTTTATTTTGGTTTAGTTTTTCACTTCCCGAGAGAAAAAAGACATCTTGCTTGATTTTTTTAAAGCAATGACGAAGATAATCGTCGCATACAGGTGTTACAACAGCAATATCAGAGGGTTTTGTGCCTAATTTTATAAGCTCTTGAATTTGCTCTATAGTAGTATTTATCATCTCATCTCGTCTGATAAAACTCTTTACCGTAGAGTTTTTAGCAAAATAAGGCTCTTTATTTTTTATTTTGTAAAAAACTTCCTGAGCGGTTTTTAGCCGAGTTGTGTTTTGCCTTAAATCTTTTGCATTTTCATCTAAAAACTTTTCAAAATTTATGTGCGCAGCGCTTAAGTAACCAAGTCTTGATGAGCCAAGCGGGTCTTGAACTATTATAAACTCCTCCGTGTCATTTTTTATGTATTTTAAATATTCAAAAACAGCAGGTGTTATCTCATCTGCATCATCAACTATTACAACCCTGTAGGGGTTTTTGATTTTTTTATAAAGGTATTCAAAAATACTTACCTGTCTTAAGTAGTCAAAGGCTCTTAGCTCAAGGGTTTTTAGCTTATAGAGTTTAAGCGCTTCTCTTACCTCTTGCCCGTAGGATTCTTTTAGGATTTGCTCTCTTTTTTTTATTTCATTTTCATCAAGGGCATTTTGAACAATTAAAGAATATCTCCTTAAAAGCTGGTGCAGGAGGTTAACTTTAGAATTGTAGCCTTTAAATTCGACATCTTTTATAGAGTTTTTAAAAATATACTGTGATACTTCAAGTCCGCACATGTTGGCAAAAACCGTGGAGCCGGGGAATTTTATGTTCTCTTGGGCAAGGGGCCAGTTTTTTTCTATAAAATTTCTTGCAAGACCATAAAAGCTAAAAACATTAAGGTTGCCGATGTTTCCAAACGGAGATAATTTTTTTATTTTTTCGGCTATATTCTTTTTCTTTCTTGCATTTTGCACAAGGAATAAAATCTCCTCGGGTTTTATTCCTTTTTTTATCTGCTCAAAGAACTTTTCAACAAGCAGGTCTTGTTTGTTTGAATTTATGGTAGAAAAAATTATCATAAAATATCGCTCGGGTCTATGTCGGTTATCATTTTTATGTCTTGAGGGAGTATTATTTTTCTCAAAAAGCCTAATACGCAGTCGTGGCCTTTTTGAGAGAGTTTGTTTTTAATTAATATATTATACCTGAAATCACCTCTTATTTTGCCAATGACACAAGGTGTCGGGCCAAGGATTATTATTCTCTCGTCAAGAGAGAGTTTTTTTATGTAGTTTTCAAGATGCGAAGCTATCTCAAGGCAGGCATGTTCCGCTTTAAATTCTTCTTTTGAGCTTACTATAATTCTTATCAATTTTGAATAAGGCGGATAATCATACTCTTGTCTTAACTCTTTTTCTTTTTCGTAAAAACTTATATAGTCTTGCTCTTTTGCCTTTTGTAAAAAGAGATTTTGGGCATTATAGGTTTGAAAAATTACTTTTCCCTTTTGCTCGCCCCTGCCTGAGCGCCCCGCAACCTGAGTAAGAAGAGAAAAACCGCGCTCCGAGCTTCGATAGTCAGGGAGGTTAAAACTTAAGTCGGCATTAATGACGCCTACAAGGGTGACGTTTGGATTATCAAGGCCCTTTGCAATCATTTGTGTGCCGATTAGAATGTCTATTTGCCCGTTTTGAAACTTTTCAAGAATTTCAATATGTTCATTTTTTTTATTCAGACTGTCACTGTCAAGGCGTGCTATAGTCATATTTTCAAATATTTTTTTGGCTATTTCTTCTACCCTTTGCGAGCCTGTGCCAAAGTTTTCCAGCTCTTCGCTCGAGCAGTTTTGGCATTTTGGATTTCTAACTTCATATCCGCAGTAGTGGCATCTCCAAGAGTTTGTCTGTGAGTGGTAAATAAGCGGTATGGCGCATTTTTTGCACTCAAGCACTTCTCCGCATTCCATGCATTGAGTATATGTTGAAAAACCGCGCCTGTTTATAAGGAAAATAACCTGTTCGCCCCTATCAACGGTTTGTTTTGTTTTATCGATAAGCGTCCTTGAAAAAATGCCAAGATTCCCGTCCAGTCTTTCGCTTTTCATATCAATAATGCTTACATCGGGCAGCTGTGCACTGTTGTATCTGTTTTTTAATTCAAACAGAGAATTTGTGTTTTGCGCCTCAAAAAAGCTCTCTACATCAGGGGTTGCACTTCCTGCGACAACTTTTGCACCGTGGAGTTTAGCAAGTTCTCTTGCTACTTTTTTGGCGCAGTATCTGGGGTTTGGCATAGTCTGCTTGTAGCTTGTATCATGCTCCTCATCAATTATTATGAGCCCAAGGTTTTGTATGGGGGCAAACACTCCCGAGCGAGCGCCAAAGAGGATTTTTATTTCGTTATTTCTGAGTTTTTGCCAAACGCTGAATTTTTCAGCCTCTGAAATTGAAGAGTGCCAGATAGCAACTTTATCTGCGCCAAAGCGCTTTATTGTGCGCATTGTAAGTTGCGATACAAGAGCAATTTCAGGTGCTAAGAAAAGAACATTCTTGCCCTCTTTTATGGTATCTTCAATAAGTTTAAAATAAATTTCCGTTTTGCCTGAGCCTGTAACACCGTATAAAAGCGAGTAGTCAGAGTTTACGTGTTTTATTTCTTTATATATTTTTTCTTGCTCGTCACTTAGTTTGTGCTCTTTTAAATCTTTGGTTTCTTTAAGCGCGGCGTTTTGTTTTTTTGGCTGCCTGTAGTTTTTTACATTTTTTTCAAAAAACTTTTGCGGCAGTGCTGTTTTAAGTACTGTAGGCAGGTCGCAAAAGTAGTAGTTTGCAACCCATTCAAGAAGTTTTAAATATTCAAGAGAAAAAAGCGCTTCGCTATCAAGTATTTCATCAATATATTTTGCTTTAATGCCCTCTTCTAAATAGTTAGAAAACCCTACAATATAGCCTTTTATCTTTCTTTTTGGGCCAAAGGGCACACTCACGGGCTGCCCTATTTTAATTATTGAGCGCATTTCATCGGGTATTAAATAGCTGAATGTTTTTGTTCCGAGTTTTGCAACATCCGTAAGGACAAGGGCGTATTTATACATTTACAAAAGTTTCTCCGGAGTGTTTTTAAGATTAGCCTCTATTGTGTCAAAAATTGTTTTTTGTACATATGTTCCGCCCGAAAAATCACTGTTTGACGGGAGAATTTTTATACCCGAGGTGCTTGTTGTTTCTTTTGATATTGTTGCAATATAGCTTTTATTTGCGGCTTTAAATAATATGTAGCCGTTTTTTGTCTGCATTTCAAGAACTTCGTATTGCCCCGTGGAGTTAAGGGCGCTAAGTGTCAGAAGATATAGTTTGTCAGCTGCAAGAGGGTATGTTTTGTAGCAGCTTGAAAGCAGTGACTCATCGCAGTATGCGCCAAGGGTAATTAATGACATAAGCACTGTTAAAATAATTTTTTTCATTACTCTCCCTCCCTCCAAGTTTTAGCAAATTTTGTATCCACTCTAAGCGGTACTTTTAGCGGTTGATTAAGCTCCATTGCTTTTATTGTAAGATTTTTTACCTCATCAAGTTCACCCTTCGGTACTTCAAGTACAAGTTCATCGTGCACCTGAAGAATGATTTTAGATTTAAAGTTTTTAAGTTCTTTGTGCAATTTGACCATTGCCATTTTAATCAAATCTGCACTTGTACCTTGCAGAGGGGCATTTATTGCCGCACGTTGCGCAAATTCTCTTATTTTTGCATTTCTTGAATTAAGTTCTGCTCCAAGGTAGCGTTTTCTGCCGTAAAGTGTTTCAACAAAGCCCTCTTGATGAGCTTGTATTAAGGTGTTATTGATATATGTATTAATTTTAGGATATGTGGCAAAGTATTTATCAATAAACTCTTGAGCTTCAAACGGGCTTATGCCAAGGGTTGAAGATAAACCATATCTTGTCTGGCCGTAAATAAGCCCGAAGTTTACGGCTTTTGCCTTTCTTCTCATTTCTTTTGTTACTTCATTTTTTTCTACTTCAAATATTTTTGAAGCGGTAATGAGGTGAATATCTTCATCGTTTGAAAAAGCGTTTATAAGTACTTCATCACCTGAAAAATGCGCAAGCAGTCGAAGTTCGATTTGCGAGTAGTCGGCTGAGAAAATGTATGAGTTTTCTCTGTCTGTCGGCACAAATGCTGCTCTAATGCGGTTAGAAAGCTCTGTTCTTATTGGTATATTTTGCAAATTAGGGTCAGAGCTTGACAGTCTGCCTGTGGTTGTAACTATTTGATTAAAATGCGTGTGAATTTTGCCGTCTTGTTTAACAAGTTTTGGAAGATTATCGATATATGTGGTCTTTAGCTTCATAAGCTGCCTGTGACCAAGAATATCTCTTGCTATCTGGTGTTCCTCCGCTAAGTCGTCAAGAATTTTAGCAGAGGTGGAAAAACCCGTTTTATTTTTTTTGCCAGGTTTAATTTTTAAAGTATTAAAAAGTATCTCTGCTACTTGTTTTGGAGAATTGATATTAAAAGTTGTTCCCGCCTGAGAGTATATTTTTTCTTCAAAATCAAGAATTTTTTTATCTATTTCAACACTTAAACTCTTCAGGTAATCACTATCAAGGCTTACACCCGTATCTTCAATATCTTTTAGAACATACGCAAGAGGAAGCTCTGTATCGTCAAGGAGAGTTTTTTCTTCTTTAGATAGAGTATCCCTGTAGAATTTATGCAACAAAAGCATATTCCTTGCAAGTTTATAGTTGTCATTTTCATCGGGTATAAAATTAAGATAGTTTTGAATTTGTGATATTAAATCGTGCTTTCTTGATGAGTCTTTAACATAGCTTGATAACATTAAATCATCTATAACGCTTTTTGGACTTATGTAGTTAAGTTCATTTTTTATGTCATATACCACCTTTTTGATGTTTGGATTATTTAGAAGATTTATAACATCCTCATCATCCCTGTTTAAATTTATGCAAGTATTATCACAAGCTATATATATTGAATTAGGCATATCTGGGGCGGATAATACCGCAACGGTGTCATTATCTTTTATGTTTTTAAGGAAATTTTTCGCTTCGTTTTTAGAGTCGATTTTTATAAGTTCATCTTCTCTGTTTTCTTCTTGTGTGCCAAAAAGTCCAAGCTGGATATTATCTTCTTTTGTTTTTACAAAAGAAATTTCTTTATTTTCTTTTTCGTTGCAGCTTGTTTCAAAAGGCAGGAGAAGTTTGTCCAGATTTTTTACAAAGCTGTAGAACTGCACTTTTTGAAAAAAGTCAATAACTGCCTGTTTGTTTGGTATTTCAAGACATGTTTTTGAAAAATCAAAATCAATATCGACATCTTTTTTTATTGTTGCAAGAAACTGTGACATATAAGCAGAGTCTTTTTGCTCTATCAGTTTTTCTTTTATAGATTTTTTTGTAATGTTGTCGATATTTTTGTAGATATTGTCTAAATCTCTATACTCGCCTAAAAGCCATACTGCTGTTTTTGCACCTATTCCTTTAACTCCCGGAATATTATCTGAAGTATCGCCGCAAAGAGCCTTGTAGTCAACAATTTGCGTGGGCTCTACTTCCATATTTTCTATAACTTTTTGCCAGTCGTAACTGTTTAGAATACCTTTTTGAGGGATTAAAACCTTTATTGCCCCCTCTTTATCAACAAGCTGAAAACTGTCTTTATCTCCTGTTAAGATATAGGTATTATGCCCCATAGCCTTTGCTCTGCTTGAGATTGTGCCTATAATGTCATCTCCTTCAAAGCCTTCTTTTGTATAAACAGGGATATTAAGAGCTTTTAGCCCCTCCATAATAAGGGAGAGTTGCGAGCGAAGAGTATCAGGCATGGTTTGCCTGTTTGCTTTGTAGTCTTCGTATTTTTCCAGTCTGAAAGTGTGTCTTGATACATCAAATGCCACGGCTATAGAGTTTGGACGGATGTTGCTTCCGCCTTTTGAGCTTGGAGATAAAAGGTCAAAAATAGCTTTAAAAAAGCCATATATTGCCCAGGTCGGCTGGTGCTCTGTCGTTTGCATATTTGTTCTCTCAAGAGCAAAAAACATCCTGAAAGCAAGAGCGTGCCCGTCAATTAAAATTAAAGTCTTTTTATCCTCGCCCCTCATTTAACCTCGCTATTTTATTCCCGACAAGTATATTTTACCTTAAAAATCATTCTTTGTAATAAGTTTTACGTTATTTAAAACAGTCAGCTCATATGGTTTTTCATCTTGCATTGGTATGAGTGATTGAACCCAATTAAGGGTTATCGGGAAATTAGGAACCTCAGGCATTGTAAGCTCATCGTAGGGTATAGGCTGCCCTGTTGTTTCATCGTTTTTTGGAAAATCATTTTTCCACTGCTCGTCAATCAAGCCTTGCTTATTATTGATTTCTTCTTTTATTTTTTCTTCAATCTCATTTAGCATATTACTTGCAACTGTGCAATCAGTAGCGTTTGCGCTAAATATTCTTAAATAATTTAGAGTATTTGCATTTACTTGCGGACTGCACTGTTTGGATAAATCAAAGTTTGCTTCTTGTGCGCAGATTAGGTTATAGTTTTTACCGTTAACATTTTTTGAAATTATTGTTGTATCTGCCTTGCAGCCTATATCAGAGAAAATGTAAGAGCCGTCATCTTTTTTGATACCCGCAAATATAAAATACCCATATGAACCTGTTTTTGTTTTTATCTTAAATTCGCTGCCGCTTTTATCTGTCATTAGCGTATCAAGCTCTATTATTTCCCCTGATTGTTTATCTGTTTCAATCTGCGGGGAAGTTTGAGCGTATGAGTTTGCTTCTATTTTCACACCGCCAACACCTACAAACCTCAGAAAATAAACGGGACTCATTAGTTTTGTCGAGATTTTTACTTTGTATACGTTGTTACCTTCGTCTTTGTACTGGGCTGATACAATCTGAGCATCTCTAATTGTATCAAATTTTGTCTTGTAAAGGTTAAAAAGTTCTTCACTATCATCATTTAGGGTTTCTCTGTATCTTGCAACCGAAGCCAGGGCTGTGGTTTCTGTTGCTCTTTGCAGCTTAATGCGATTAAGGGTAATATATGCCATATCTATACCAAAAGCGCAAAAGGCAAGAAATGCAACACAAAAAACTGCCACCATAATTGATATATCTGCTCTTTTTTTTGTGCCCCATCTCATAAATTAAGCTCCATCCCCTGTTTGATTAGAGTTATTTTCCTGTTCTTGTTTTATTTCATCAACATAATCATCCCAGATATCTTCGTGGTCTTTATTCCATTTGTTTTTGTAGTTATTGTAGAGATTTTGAGCCCTTGTTTCAAGGCTATTTAAACCTGCTTGATTATATGCGCTAAAATCATTGGTTAGTGAGTTGTTATTTATATCATATGAATTTGGTTTAAAAAGAGATTTGTTTGCTATAGAAACGCTTTTAAAATAAAACTTCTCAGGTACGGCACTAAAAAACATATTTACAAGCTTGAAAGCATAAGTGTAGTTATAGGTTGCAATGCTTACAAGAAAATCATCAACCTCAAGGGTTTCAACCTTTAGGGTATTTGCATAGGGGACTTTTCTTGTGACTAATATGTCATAAGTGTTGTTTTGAATTTCTTCTCTTATGGTGTTTTGTGTTGTACTATCCGTTTTTTGCGCGGAAGAAACTATACCTACGGCACGATTTAGGGCAGAGTTAAGTTCAATACCCGTATTTAGACCATAGGCAATTTCTGTTAGAAGTCCTATTATACCTATTAAAAAAGGGAAAAATAAAACAAGCTCGACAAGATGCTGAGCCTTTGAGTGTTTAAACCCAAAGGCTCTTGATATCTTTAAAGTTTTAGTCGTCTTCTTTTGGCCCATTACCTTTAACCATAAAGCTGTAAGATAAATCTTTATAGTCTGCTTTTATCGGATAAACTCCGGGGTCTTTTAAAAACATATAGAAAAATCTGTTTTCTCTTGGTGCAACAACTGCTGCATTGTTAATTACGTGTTTACTTATACCCTCAACAACAGTGCTTATTTGTTTGTATGCCCCGTCATCCGTGCTTACGTTAGACGGCTCTGCTGTAGGACTTGTTTGATTTAGTCTTTGGTAGTTGTTTGCTATTGTTGCAAAACTGCTTAGAGTGCCTGAGGCCTGTGACATAGCTGCAAGAGCTCCTGCTTGCGAGCTTTGATAAGCGCCAAGGTAATTTGAAGAGCTGATTATCTCAACAGGTGTTTCATTTGCACTCAGTACAAAATCTTTTGTATAAAATACATAGTCATTTGTGTTTGAGTTGTTATTTATTTGTACGTATGCAACTAAAACATCAGGAACAGGAGTTTTTGATACCCCTACTCTCATTGAAATGTCTTCCTGTTGAGAGGTTTTGTTGTATGTTGAGAAGTAGAACATTTCATCAGTTTGAATCATGGCTGAATTTTTTGCGTCAAAATCTTCGCCAACATAAGAAAGTGTAGCACATCCGCCTAATGCCAGTGCGCTGATTAAAAGCGCACTAAGCATAAAGCAGGTTTTTTTAAATCTATTGACAATTAGCCTTTTCATCTTCGCTTACTCCTTTGATTGTAAGGTTAACTCTGCCTTTATCATCAATTTTAATAACTTTAACAATTACTTCTTGGCCGATTGAAAGGTGAGGTTCAATTGACTCTATTCTTTCTTGGCAAACTTGAGAGATGTGAACCATACCGTCTTTTCCGGGGGCAAGCTCTACAAAAGCGCCGATAGGAATAATTCTTACAACTTTACCTTTAGTTACCATACCGACTTCAGGCTTAAATGTAAGGTCTTTAATCATCTTGATTGCAATATCTGCACCTTCTTTATCGTTAGATGTAATTGTAACTTTTCCGTCATCTTGGATATCAATTTCAGCTCCTGAGGCATCAATAATGCTTCTAATCATTTTTCCGCCGGGGCCGATTACTGTTCCTATGTCATCTGTAGGTATTGTCATGGTAAATAGTCTTGGTGCAAAAGGTGAAAGTTCTTCACGAGGAGCACTGATTGCTTCTTTCATACATTCCATAATGTGTAATCTGCCATCTTTTGCCTGATACAGCGCACGTCTTAGTGTTTCATTAGATATGCCTTTGATTTTCATATCCATTTGAAGTGCCGTAATGCCCTCAGAGTTACCTGTAACTTTAAAGTCCATATCGCCTAAAAAGTCCTCAATGCCTTGAATGTCGGTTAAAACGATATCCGTGTCGCCTTCTTTTATAAGACCCATTGCAACACCTGAAATCATGCATTTAACGGGAACGCCTGCATCCATTAAAGCCATTGAGCTTGCGCAAGTTGAACCCATTGAGGTTGAACCGTTTGATTCAAGTACATCAGATGTAACACGAATAGTATAAGGGAAGTCTTTTTCGTCAGGTAACGCGGGAACATTAGCGCGTTCAGCTAGGTTTCCATGACCCACTTCACGGCGTCCGGGGCCTCTTAGGGGTTTGACTTCACCAACAGAGAAGCCCGGGAATATGTATTTGTGCATATATGATTTTTTAAGCAGCGGGTCAACACCGTCAAGCTCTTGAGCCATATTTGGGCCCGCAAGAGTTGCACAAGAAAGAATTTGTGTTTGACCTCTTGTAAATACCGCAGAGCCGTGAGCACGAGGTATAACGCCAACCTCGCACCATATTGGACGAACTTCGGTAACTTTTCTGCCATCGGCACGAACACCCTCGTCTTTAATCATTGCGCGCATTATTTTCTTTTCTAATGCTTTAAATTCTTCTGCAACGAAGTCTATACCTGTTTCTTCCATCATTTTTTTGATGGGGTGTTCTTCATCAAGTGCTTCAATTTTTTCTTTTACAATGTTTTTAGCTTCTTCAAGCTTGCTTTGTCTGTATTCACGGTCAAAATTATGATAAGCATCAACAATCATATCGTATGTGTTGTCTTTTATGATTTGTGCTAATTCTGATGTGTCATAAGGATTTACAAAGTTTTCTCTTTCAACTCCGCAAGCGCGTGCAAATTCAAGCTGGGCGTCGCATTGTTTTCTTATTTCAACTTGAGCAAATTCAACCGCAGCCATAATATCATCTTCAGTAACAAATTTGCAGCCTGCCTCAACCATAATAACGCTGTCGTGCGTACCTGCTATAACGATATCCATATCGGATTTTTCGCACTCTTGGTGAGTCGGGTTGGCAATCATTTGACCGTCAATTCTGCCGACTCTTATAGCACCTACAGGGCCTTCAAAAGGAGCGCCTGAGAGCATAAGGGCAGCTGATGCGCCAAGTATTGATAAAACATCGGGTTGATTTTTTTGGTCATAGCTGAAGAGCTGAGAAACTATTTGAACGTCATTTCTGTAGCCTTTTGGCCAAAGAGGACGAATAGGACGGTCAATAAGTCTTGATACCAAAATCGCCTTTTCGCTTGAGCGTCCTTCTGTTCTTGTATATCCGCCGGGGATTCTGCCTATTGCAGACATTCTTTCTTCATAATCAATTAATAACGGGAAAAAGTCTATACCTACGCGCGGCTCTTTGCTCACTGTTGCGTGGATAAAAAGCATTGTATCTTCACATCTTACCGTAACAGATGAAGTTGCCTGTTTTGCATACTTGCCTGTTTCAACTGTTACAAGTTTGTCACCGATTGTAACTTCCATCTTCTTTACTTCGGGTTTGTTTGTTTGAATTGTCATTTTTTTCTTTCTTTCTATGTTTTACACTTCTATATCTCAATAAGATTTTATAATAAATACGATTTAATGAAAAGAAAAAATAACCGATTGCAAAACTTTGTAAATAAAAAAAGAGGCACTATGTTGTATAGAATTAATCTACTTACCTGGAGCGTGCCTCATAGAATTAAGATACGAACTTAGTGTAGAAAATTTTCTACGGG
>CASDXV010000009.1 GCA_949285255.1 uncultured bacterium
ATGCGACTTTTTGAACGAAGTGAAAAAATGCGGAATCGCAATAGGTTCGAATCGCATAGTAAATTAAACGAGGTATAAAAAAATTTGCGTCTGATGCGATTCGAACGCATGACCTATCCCTTAAAAGGGGAGTGCTCTACCTGCTGAGCTACAGACGCAAATTGTATTAAATTTTCAGTTTTGTCTTCGCTCAGCAGGTAGCTTGTGCGGACTTCGCCGCTTGCCATCGCCCTGCTCTGTCAATTGAGCTACAGACGCAAATCATATTGCCTATTTAATATAACAAGAACATATTTTCGCGTCAAATACTTTTTTAAAAAAATTATCACCCATATGTCCTTAGCCTTTCGGGTTTTTTAAAAAAACAAAATTCGGATAATATTTAAACTATACTCAAGAAAGGGAAAACTATGAAAAAAACTTTACTTCTGCTTGCAGCAACAGTATTTGTATGCCATAGCGCACTTGCAGCTCCTTGCAGTGTTCCATGTAACACTAACAAAGTAAAAGCACCTTGCGAAAAAGGCTGCAAACAATACAATCCGCCAAAAGGATGTGACGAGAAAAAATGTGAAAAACCTTGTGAAAAAAAAGCATGCGAAGATAGCATTAAAGAAGACAACAAGTGCTTCTTTGACAACGAATTTGCAAAAATGAAAAAAGTTCTCTGCCTAAGTCCGCAACAAGACAGCGCAGTTGATTGCATTTATGACAAATACAAAAATCAAATGCAAATTCTCCACGACCAAGCAAAAACAAGACAGGATAAACTTTGTCAGATGATTAACCAATGCGCTTCTAATTCTGAAATAAGAGAACAAAAAGAAGAATTACAAGAAATCAGAAAAGACGCAAAAGAGCAGTACAAGTGCTTCTCAAAAGAAATAAAAGCACAACTTTGCAAAGACCAAATCAAATGCTTTAACAGATTTAACCGCGCAGAGAAAAGAAAAATGAAAAAACTTGTAAAATACTGCATGGTTCCACATTTCCCATGCGATTGTGAATGCGCCGTTCAAAAAGCTTGCGGCTGCAACTAAAATTTAAAAAATTGCCCCGATTTTACGGGGCAATTTTGTTATGATAATTTGTCAATGAGTTCTTGAATTATTGAAATTTCTGATTTTATCTCCTCTACCCTCTGGCGAGTCTGCTCAACAACTTCCTTGGGTGCAGATTGTACAAATTTTTCATTTTTCAATCTGCCGTTTAGCGAGTTCATTTCAGCCTCAAATTTTTGAATTTTTTTATTTTGTCTTTCAATTTCTTTTTGAATGTCAATTAGCCCCTCAAGCGGAACGATGATTTTTGTATCTGCAACGGTACAGTACGCACAATGCTTACTATCTGCTGCACCATCAACAAATTCAACCTCTTCAACACGTGCAAGACGCTTAATATATGGGATAATTTTACCGAACAACTCTTTTGAGCCGTCTATTTTAATATTAATTTTAGTACCAACAGGTATATTAAAATCAGCCCTTAGGTTTCTGAGAGATTTTATAGCGTCAAAAACTATTTCCATTTGCTTGGCTTCAGTATCAAAGACAAGCTCTTTTTTGTATTCGGGAAAATCGCTCTTCATTATTGCAATTTCTTTTTTATCAACAGGCATCATCTGCCAGATTTTCTCTGTAATATGCGGCATTATAGGATGTAGAAGTTTTAGAGATTGTTCAAGCACATAAGTTAACACGGGCTCGTTTTTCTCAATTTTTGAAAGCTCTACATACCAGTCACAGTAATAATTCCAGAAGAAATCATATAAAATTGAAGCCACTTCTCCTATACGATAGTTTTTGATATTATCATTTGCCTCTTTAACCACGTTATTTAAAGAGTTTAAAATCCACTTATCGGCAATTGAAAGGTTATTCAGGTCTAATTCAAGTTCTTTGCCGCTTTTTGTCAAATTCATAAGTACAAATCTTGAAGCATTCCAGATTTTATTTGCAAAGTTTCTGCCGTATTCAAATCTTTCATTTGAAAGCTTAATGTCCTGACCGCCGTACGTACACAGTGAAGTAAGCGTAAAGCGCATAGCGTCACAGCCGTATTTTTCTATAATTTCTACAGGGTCAATAGTATTACCCTTTGATTTTGACATCTTTTGCCCGTTTTCATCACGAATAAGACCATGAATATAAACTGTTGAAAATGGTGGAACTTTTGTAAACTCAAGCCCCATGGTAATCATACGAGCTACCCAGAAAAATATAATATCAAAGCCTGTTACAAGAGTTGTCGTAGGATAAAATTTCTTAAAGTCATCGCTTTGAGTATCGGGCCAGCCCATAGTTTCAAAGGGCCACAAACCTGATGAAAACCAAGTATCAAGAACATCTGTGTCTTGAGTATAGTTTTGAGGGTCAGGGTTTTCAAGAGCCACAACCATCTCACCTGTTTTCTTATGATAATAAGCAGGTATTTGATGCCCCCACCACAGTTGACGAGAAATGCACCAATCACGAATATTTTCCATCCACATCAAATAGTTTTTCTCCCAGCGAGAGGGAACAAATTTTATAGAACCGTCTTTTACTTTTTCAATTGCAGCACGGGCAAGTGGTTCCATTTTAACAAACCACTGCTCGGATAAAAGCGGCTCAATTGTGGTATTGCAGCGCTGGCACTTGCCCACGGCGTGCGGGTGGTCGGTAATTCTAACTAATACCTGATGGTCTTTTAGCATTCTCAATGTGCGCTCACGTGCATCATATCTGTCTTTTCCGTGAAGTTCGGGGTGAACCTCGGGACAAGCTATCATTTTACCTTGTTCATCAATTACTTTTATTGATTTTAAGCCGTGGCGCTTACCTACTTCAAAGTCATTTGGGTCGTGCGCGGGAGTAATTTTAAGAGCGCCCGTACCAAAGCTTTTATCGACATATTCATCCGCTATAATAGGAATTTCTCTTCCCGTTAGAGGAAGAACGCATTTTTTGCCTATTAAATCTTTATATTTGTAATCATTAGGGTTAACTGCAACCGCAACATCGCCAAACATAGTCTCAGGACGAGTTGTAGCAATTACTATAGCGCCCATTTCGTCTTTTAGAGGATATGAAATTTCCCAAAGTTTGCCGTCTTCGTTTTCATATTGAGTTTCAATATCAGAAATAGCACTTTGACATCTGGGGCACCAGTTTACAATGTATGCGCCTTTATATATTAAACCCTTATTATATAGGTCAACAAAAACCTTTTTAACCGCTTTTGAACAACCCTCATCAAGTGTAAAACGAGCACGAGAAAGGTCAAAAGACGCTCCAAGCTTTTTAAACTGTCCAAGGATTTTACCCTTGTGGTCGTTTGCCCAATCCCAAGTGAGTTTTACAAATTCTTCCCTGCCTAAATCATGACGGGTTTTACCCTCTTTTGCAAGGTGTTTTTCAACAACATTTTGAGTAGCGATACCCGCATGGTCACAACCCGGCAGCCAAAGAGCCTCATAGCCTTTCATTCTGTGGTATCTTGTTAAGATATCTTGCAGGGTACCATCCAGCGCATGACCCATATGCAAAACACCTGTGACGTTTGGTGGCGGGATTACAATTGAGTACGGCTCTTTTTTTGATTTTGAATCAGCTTTAAAGCACTCTTTTTCTTCCCAGAATTTATAGATACTTGTTTCTATTTCTCTGGCGTCATAGGTTGTTGCCATGTTTTGGGTTTGCGAATTATCCATTTTATCCTCAAAAAATTTAACTACAAAAATAATTTATCACAAAAGTATTAGCCCATAAAGCCTATTATTTTTTATTAAAATTTTAATTAATCTTTTAACTATGAAAAAAGTCTGCGCAATACTTTTTTTAATAATATTTGCTTTTAATCAAGGGTCATATTGCTTCAGTAAAGAACAACAGGTGGATAAGACTATTGACCTTCTTACAACTTTTGATGAGTGTCTGAAAGATGTAAATATAGAATACGAGCTAAAAAGCTACCTTAACGAAGCCCCTGTTTATGTGAATTTAAAAGAATGTATTGAAATTGCCTTATTATACAACTTTTACCTAAAAAGCGCAGATTATAGTTATATTAAAGACAAATGGGAATATAAAAACGCTCTTACAAATTTCCTGCCGAGCCTTGGTAGCACAGGCTACACCATTTACTACAGCGGTCAGGTTCTTGTCGGTGCAGCACTGCTTAACAGATTTGACGAACTTGCGCTATCTTTTACACTTAACGCCGGACACCAACTGACAAAGGGCGGCGAGCAGATTTTTGAAGCATTAGCAAAGAAAAATCTAAAATTTGCGGGCAAACATAATTTTAACTACACAAAAAGCGAAGTGCTTCTAAATTGCACAAAATACTATTACGAACTTTTGCGTGCAAAATTAAACATTGAAATTTATCAGAAAAACTACAAAGAACGCCATGCACAGCTCACACTGACTGAGAACCTCCTAAACTCAGGGCTTGGTACAAAATTTGACGTTATCCGCTCAAAAACAGAACTTGCACAGGCAAAACAAAATTTACTTGACGCTATGCAAGAATTCCGCTACTCGCAAGCGCGCCTTGCAAATATTATGGGGGTTGAAATAACAACCTGCCTTATGCCTATTGAAGCTGAAGCAAAAGAGTATACCCTTGTTGACAGCACAAAAAGCATAGATGAATTATTTGAAATAGCATCATTATACAGAGAAGATATTAAAAAAATTCGCTCCCAAATAAAAGCTCTTAAAGATGAGAAAAGAATGATTTACACTCAATTTGTTCCAAAACCGAGAATTCTTATTCAACAACAATGGCAAGGTACGGCAACAGCAGGACTTGGCCCTGCTACTATTATCGGCGGGTATATGGATGTAAATCTCGGTAAAAACAGTGGTTTTGGCACAATAACAGAGGCAAAGGCAAAGCAGGCGCAAATTGATAAAAGCCTTGTTGATTTAGAGCAGTCACTAAGAGACATAAAAGAAAATATCCTAAAATCTTATTACGAATCAAAAGTATCAAAAGACAGAATTGCAATATCAAAAAGTCAGGTAAAATACGCACTTGAAAGCGTTGAGCTTGCAGAGTTAAGACTGGACGCTGGGGAAGGGATATTAATTGATGTCATACAGGCTCAAACTTTTAAAACAAGAGTAAGAATTGAACTTGTAAATTCCATAATCAGATACAATATAGCACAGGCGCAAATGCTCTTTGACAGTGGCACAATAACACAAGAAAACATAACAGAAAACTACTCTCCGTAAACAAATGTAAAGATTTTTTCAAATAAAATAAAAATTGTAGCAAATACACTAATTTAGGAGTTTTAAACAGTTGTAAAAAGATACCTAACAACCCTAAATACATATTAACACAATCAGCCTGCGCATTTGCAGGCTTTTATTTTACTTTTTTTGACAATAATATATAATCTTATAAAAAGGGGTGAAAAATGGATAAAACTGCACTAAATAAAATTTCATACGGTATGTATATAGTCTGTACAAAAGACGGTGACAAATTTTGCGGATGTGTGGCAAATTCTGCCATGCAAATTACCGCAGAGCCTGCAACCATAGCTGTTAGTATCAACCATAACAACTACACAAATGAAAAAATTAAAGAATGCGGAGAGTTTTCAATATGTGTGCTTCCCGAAAGTGTTAATCCCCTTACTATAGGAACTTTTGGCTTTAGAAGTTCAAGAGATTTTAATAAATTTGAAAATATAAAATATATTATAAAAGACGGACTGCCTGTTTGTGAAGATTCATGCGCTTATATAATATGCAAAATTATAAACACAAGCGAAACAAGCACACATACCATTTTTATAGGCGAGATTAAAGACTGTGAAATACTAAAAAACGACCCGCCTATGACATATGCTTATTATCACAATGTAATTAAAGGCAAAAGCCCAAAAAACGCGCCTACATACATTTCTTAGTCTATTTTACCCGATTTAATACTATCAATTAAAACTCTTATCGGATTTTTCCGACCCGACATTGAGTTATATTTTAAGTCATATTTTTCGCAAAGAAATTGGCAAGTCTGCTGCACCAAATCTATCGATTTTATGTTTGCTTCATTTTTTGAATTATAGACACCGGCGTCTTTAATGGTTTTTTTAGGATTGCTCGCGCATATAAAATTAATTTTAAAGGCAAAGCCCTTGCTACAATAACCCGAAGCCTTAAGCTCTATGGTATCACCTTCGCTTAATTGCTTTATTTTAGGTATTTCAAGAAATTTCTTGTACTCTTCGATAATAGCATCAGGATAGCCCTCTATATGTTTTGGAGGGATTTTTTGATAAACACTTTTATCGATTTTTAGATTTGCGCAAAAATTTAAGCTCATAATGACTCCGAGTATATAAAAAACAAACATAATATTTTTTGCCTTAAAGATGTAACATTGGCAAAATAGGCAATATGCAAGGGTTTTTAGAATTTATAAAAGTTTAATGTTAAGTATTGTAACAAAATGAGTATATACTGAATTTACACTTTTTATATTGTTTTTATATAAATGTAAGAATTAAAAAACAAGAAATTTTAAAAGGAGATAAAATTATGTGTCTAGGTTTAAGCGCAGCATCAACATTAGGAGCATCAAACAGAGCTTTTGTTCTAAACCCAAAAAATGAAGCACCAAAAGCAAACAATGACGAACTTCTTAAAAAGAAAGAAACAGAAAAACCACAAGTTAACCCATTTGATTATTCACCCGAAGAACTTAATGCACAATTTGCAGCAGTAACTAACCCGATTCAATCAGTTCCCACTGAAACTCTTGGAACTATGGCATACACAGGCGGAGGCGCAGAAGCTGCAGGCACAATGGCATCAGCAGGCAGCAGCGTAACAAGCGTATCTTGCGTAGCGTAGTTCTCTTGAGTAAATAAAGAAATTAAGGTGGTAGAATATGAACGAAAATAGATTTACAAACTATCTGCTTTGTTCAGTATTAGTATTAACAACAATAATGTTTAGCTGGACTTTTCTCTATATCAATCAAATAGCAATCAACACAACAAACACTCCTATCGTATCAGCATTTGACGCATAATAAATTTCATAAATATAAACAACACCCTGCAAATATAGGTTTCGCAGGGTGTTTTATTTGTTTTATAAAGTAAGCTCAGTTACTTTTTTTCTACACGAATTGCATTGTCAGGGCAAACAAGTTCGCAAGTACCACATCCGATGCATTCTTCAGGATTAGGCTCAACAGCAGGAGTTTGGTAGATACCAACTTCTTTGGACCAGTTTAAGCATTTTTTAGGACATTTAACTATGCAAAGACCGCAACCCTTGCAGTAGTCAGTATATAAATGCCAGTCTGCTTTTCCTTTTGCAACATTTTCTACTTTTATTGCTTTATGTGTTTTTGTCATTTTATACACCTGCTTTCTCTATTAAACCCATACCCATTTCAAGAGCTTTGTAGTTTAGGTCTCTTAATTCGGGCTTAGCATCAAATTTCTTACCAAGAGCCATTTCCATAGCGTTCTTGATATCAGATAATTTAAGAACATTTGTTGCACTGAGTAGAACACCTAAAACAATAATGTTAAATACCCTTGCGCTCAACTGTTCATTAGCGATTTTATTTGCTTCAACAGAGATGATATTCTTTGCTTTGCACTCGGGTTTTTTTGAGCAAACTGAAGAATCATAGATTACTGTTGAGTTTTCATTAACGTAAGTGCAGCATCTGTCAATAGCTCTATCAGACAACATAATAACGATATCACCTTTAGAAAATCTTGGTTCGCCAATTTTTTCATCAGCTATTTGACAAAATGCAATTGAAACACCGCCCCTTTGTTCTACACCAAAGTTAGGTATGTAAAGAATTTCTTTACCTGCTTCATAACCGGCTTCAACAAGGATTTTTGCTATACTTTGAACGCCCTGTCCGCCTTCACCTGCTAAAACTATTCTTGTTCTTGCCATAATTTTACTCCAATCCTTCTCTTTGAACGAAATCTTTAACTTCGAAGAACTCTTCCATAGTTTTCAATCTGTCCCAAGTTTGAACATTGTTTGTTCTCCAGTTCAAAGGACATACGGAAAGAACTTCAACGAATGAGAAACCGCCCATATCAACATTTTTAAGAGCTTTTTTAAATGTTGCTTTTAACTTTCTCAAGTTAGAAACAGAAGCTCTTGCAACAAATGACTTTTCAGGGTCAGCAATTGAAGCAACCATTTCAGCACCTTTCGCAGGTCTGCCCGTAACATCGCAATCACGACCGTAGGGAGTTGTTTCTGTTTTTTGACCTGGCATTGTTGTAGGTGACATTTGACCACCTGTCATACCGTAGTTAGTATTGTTTGCAACAATAATCAAAAGATTTTCAGACCTAACTGCAGCATTTACAAGGTGTTGAGAACCAATAGCAAGACCGCCGCCATCACCCATATATGCAATACCAACCAAATCAGGGTTAGCTCTTGTTACACCGTAAATAACCGGAGTTGTACGACCGTGGTGAGTTTGAACTGTATCCACGTTCATATAATTCCAAGACAACAAAGAGCATCCGATATCGCATCCAAATACTGCTTTGTCGTTTAGCTCAAGTTCATCAATAGTTTGGGCAAGAGTTTTTAAAATCATGCCATGCCCGCAACCGGGGCAGAATTTAGACGCACCAACTTCGGCATTTTGAGCTTTTGCCAACCTTGGTCCTTTTTCTAACATTTCTATCATTTATTTTTTCCTCTTTTTCTATTCTAAAAACTACACTGTTGCAGGTTCTTTAACCATAGATTCAACTTTTTGTACAATGTCGTCACCTGTAACGCCGACGCCCATTTTAAACAGAGTTGAATAAGGTGTTTGTAATCCGTAGATTTTTTCAAGAACCATTTGAGCAAGTTGACCGTTTGCAGATTCTGTGAAAAGTACCTGTTTAGCACGTGCAACTGCTGCTCTAAGAGGTTTAACAGCAAGAGGACGTAGTGTAATAGGTCTGAATAAACCTGCTTTTATACCTTTAGCTCTTAATTCATCAACAGCTGTCATTGCAGACCTTGCAACAATACCGTGAGCAATGATAAGAACTTCAGCATCATCAGCCTTGTATTCAAGGTATTCTTCAATTTCAGGAGAAATTCTGTCGAATTCTTCTTGGTATTTATCAAGAACTTCCATAAGTTCTTCTTCAAGGTTAAATGTATTTCTTACGTGGTTAACCGGTCTTGAGCCGTTTGCACCACCTAAAGTAGCTTCAACGGGAACCATTTTGATACCGCGAGAAGCGGGGTCATACAATGTAACAGGTTCTCTCATTTTACCTTGGTAGCCATCAGCCAACATAAATGTAGGGAATCTGTATTTCCAAGCTGTGTTAAATGCTTTAATCATATAATCATACAAGTCTTGGTGTCCTGCGGTAGAATATACAATTCTAAAACCTTCACCGTTACCGCCAAAGCAAGTAAGTCTTGTTTCTTGTTGAGCGTAAATAACAGTTGCTGTTGACGGGCCGCCTCTTTGCATTACCGCACATACAAAAGGTATTCTCATCATCTCAGCCATGCTCTGAGCGTCTTGCATAATAACATTACCGGGGCCTGCTGTAGCAGTAAATGCTCTCTTACCTGCCAAAATACCACCGATTGTAGAGAAACCGGCAGAAATTTCATCTTCTGTTTGCAAGAAGCCTGCTTCTGTTTTAGGAAGCAATTTGCACCAAGTGTGCATAATTTCGTTCTGAGGAGTGATGGGGTAACCATACATAAACTCAGCCTCAGCAGCATTAGCCGCATAGGCTATAACTTCATTTCCTGTCAAGAACATTCTGGTGTCTTGTGTAATAAGTTTTTTTACCATTTTGAATCCTTACATTTTGTGAGTGAATACACTATTTTCATACTACAAAATTAAGGAATATTCAAGTAAAATTATTGCTCTTTTGAATGTTTTATCTTGTAGTCCGCAGAAGTTTTCAATCTGTACAGGTTATTAAAATCCATATCAAGCGGAAGGTGAATTTTTCTTCTTTGTGACTGTGCAAACTCGCCCAAAGTCAAAAAATAAGGAATCATATCTCTTCTTTTATTTAAATTTACTTTATTTCTCTCATACTTATATGCAGCAGAAGTATAAGCTATAAACTCTTTTTTAAGCCTAGCCCTTCTAATATTTTCAGGGTCATCAGGGTCATCACTAACAGGGCATAAAGGTTCTAAAATACTTACAATTTTATGATATTCAGGATTAACGCTTTTACCTTGAAGTATTTTATAAGGAATATCTTCAAGTTCTTTTAACTCGGCAACATCTCGTCCCAAAATTTGTATTTCACCTCTATAGCCATCAGGGAAAAGAAGCGAAAGGTGTACAGCAGTGTATCCTGTTTCATTTCTTACACTTTTTACATTTACAAAAATACCAAACCTGTCGGACGAAGCCTGAGCAAGTTTGTGGAGCTTTGTTTGACCTACATATTGAAATTTTTTGTCGTATGGAGTGTGGTTTTCTACTTCTATTATTTTTAATCTGCCTTCTTTAACCGTCTCTATAAGCTTATCTATAACAAGGTCAGCACTGTTTTTGGAATTATCACCAAGGATAATTCTCGCGCCGATTATATCTCCAAGTCTGTTAATTACTGCTTCTTTTGAAAACAAATATTTCTGAGTTGCCTTTTCTCTGATTGAATTTGCACCTTTGGTTCTAAACTCAAGATTGTATATAGGATGTTCTCTGTCGCAACTATTGTTATTTTCCGGTATAAGCGAATCAAGAGATTGTTTTAAAGTAATTTCAAGTTGTTTCGTATCATACGAAGCTTCTCTTGATATTCTGTGAGCCAAAACATTTGTTATTGTTCTTTCTTTTTCATGCATTACCTTGTCATCAGCATCTCTAACACTTGACTTTACAGGCGGAATACTCAAATTATTATTAGGTTTATCTTTTTGTTTTCTTCTGCTTGTAAAGCTTACAGTGTCGAATGCAAGCGGCTTTAAATTTGCACCGTTTACAAAAAAATTAGGAACAGTTTTATTTAAGTTTGTTTTATTGGTTCTTACGGACGAAGACTTATTACTTAGCGACAATCCAAATATTTTAATCATTTTATAGCTACCTTAAAAAAATCAGACCAACATATAAAGCATGAAAAAAATATTTTTTGCTACTGTAAAATATTTTCTATAAAATCTATTTTTCCATCCAAGATTGAAATCGCACTTAATCTGTATGAAGAAAATTTTTCATGCGTTTGAGCTATGAAATAACTTACCCCTTTTTTTATTTTTTCAATTTTAGATTTTGTAATAGCTTCAAAAGGCGTTCCAAAAGAGCTATTGGTTCTGTATTTGACCTCTATAAAATATATGACGTTGTCTTTTTTTGCAATTATATCTATTTCAGAGTATCTTGAGTATCTAAAATTCCTTGCTAAAATTTTAAATCCCTTTTTGGATAAAAATTCTACTGCAATATCTTCACCTGATTTGCCTTTAAGTTTGTTTGACATAAAATAATTGTAATACAAATTAGTGGAGCACATCAATGGAATTATTGAAAAAAACCGCAGTTGAACAAAGAAAAGCGCTTTTGAATAAAGAAATAAGCGCAGTTGAATTAACCGAAGAAACTTTCAAGCAAATAGAAAAACAAGACGATAAAATAGGAGCTTATAACTCCCTTACAAAAGAGCAAGCAATTGAAACGGCAAAAAAAGTCGACCAAAAGATTGCAAATAACGAAGAACTTCCCATTATGGCAGGTATTCCTCTTGCTCTTAAAGATAATATGAATATGATAGGCTCAAAAACTACAGCCAGTTCAAAAATCTTAGAAAATTTTGTTTCACCGTTTGACGCTACGGTTACAAAAAAACTGAAAGAAAATTTTGTACCTATTATAGGTAAAGCAAACCTTGATGAGTTTGCAATGGGTTCAAGCAATGAAAACTCGGCTTTTAAAATTGTAAGAAACCCTCACAACCTAAACAAAGTCCCCGGAGGCTCTTCAGGCGGCTCAGCAGCCTCTGTTGCAGCATATGAAGCAACAGTTTCTCTTGGTTCAGACACAGGCGGCAGTATCAGACTTCCTGCAAGTTTTTGCGGCATTAACGGTTTTAAGCCCACATACGGAAGAGTTTCTCGCTACGGTTTAATAGCTTTTGCCTCTTCTCTTGACCAAATAGGCCCATTTGGCAGATGTGTGGAAGATATTGCAAATCTTTATATGGCAATTGCAGGCTGGGATGAAAAAGATTCAACATCTCTTAAGCTTGAAGTTGAAGATGTTAATAAAACCCTAAAAAATGACATCAAAGGTCTTAAAATCGGCGTCATTAAAGAACTTATGGCAGAGGGTGTCAGCGATGATGTAAGAAAATCAATTGAAAACGCTATTGAAGTTTACAAAAAACTCGGCGCAGAAATTAAAGAAGTTTCTCTTCCGCTTTTAAAATATTCAATAGGTATTTACTACATCGTTGCAACGGCTGAAGCAAGTTCAAATCTGGCGCGTTTTGACGGCGTTAAATACGGTTACAGAACAAAAGACGCTCAAAATCTTCTTGAAATGTATACAAAAACTCGCGCTGAAGGCTTTGGAGATGAAGTTAAAAGACGTATAATGCTTGGAACTTATGCTCTATCAAGCGGCTATTATGACGCTTATTACAAAAAAGCTCAACAGTTAAGACGCCTTGTTAAAAATGATTTTGACAATGTGTTTAAAGATGTTGATGTGCTTATCTCACCAACATGCCCTACAACAGCGTTTGACATAGGTTCTCGTAACGAAGACCCGCTTGCAATGTATCTGACAGATATTGCAACAATCAGCGCTAACCTTATCGGTGCTCCTGCACTTAGCACTCCTTGCGGATTTGATAGCGAAAAAATGCCTATAGGTTTACAAATTATAGGCAAAAACTTGGATGAATCAACAATTCTAAGAGCGGCTTACAATCTTGAACAGGCGTTGAAATAAAAAAATAAACAATAAAAAAAGCACCCTTTAAAGGGGTGCTTTTTTAATACTTCTTAACAAAGTATAAAGCAAATTCAAGCATTATCCGATAAAAGATTAGGATGACAAAGAAAGGTTATGGAAATGGGCAGTAATGTTAATAACAACCTAAACGGCATATTGGATGCCATGGGAATAAGAGAAGAATTTGAAGAAAAAGCAAAAGCCGCCTTTGAAGATGCAAAAGCATCAGAGAACGACAAAAGTATTTTTGAATCCAAAGAAAGTTTTATAGAGCATTATAATGACGTTATTATGGGCTCAAAAGATACAGAATCTATACCGGTTGATTATTTTACAGCTGTTGCTACCGATAAAGGATATATTATCGATAACAGCGAAAGCGCAAATAAACTAAGAAGCCTTGTAGACAGGGACGGAAATGGTGAACTATCAAGAGATGAATCATCCTTATTGCTTGATAGCGCCTATGAAGCAGCTACAGTGCTTAACACCGAGCCGATAGAAAAAGAAGAAAAGAAAGAAGAAAAAAAAGAAAACTACACAACTGTTGCGATTGACCCTTGGGGACAAGGGCCTGACGATTGTCTTTCAAGAATAATAGCAAACCACGTTGACGGTATAAAATTATATAGCGAAGATTACAATCAATATCTAGCTAAAATATGCGAATTAAACGGCATAGAAGACCCAAATGTCGTTTATGGTGAAGTTAAACTCCCTGAACTTGTGCGCGACTCTAATGGAGAAATTCAAAGGGACACTGATGGCGCCATAAAATTTGCAGAATAACTATAACGCCTTAAAAAATCTACTACTTACTCCTCCACTCCCTATCCTAACACGAACACTTTTTAAGCACTTGGGGCACTTTCCTTCATAAAAAGTGCCCTCTTTATTTTTGTAAATCCTGCCATATACATGACAGCACTCAAACATAACTCCTAAAAATTGTCGTTTTTCAGCCATAGAAATATTTTACAACTTATAAAAGCTACAAACAAGTCATCTCATCTAAAAGGTTGTTTTCTTTTTTAAAAAAAATCATTAATTTTATTATAGGTTATTAATGAGGTTAGATTATGAGTACAAGATTAAGCGGACAAGCACTTATGGCACAAGCCATATACGGACTTACAAACAACTTTGCGGTACTAAGCGCCGGAGCATCAGGCGGTTTAACACTTGAGCAGATAATTAATCCGTCTGATGAAGTAAATAAAAACAACTTAAATGTGAGCTTTCAAAGCTATTTATCACAAAACTTCTCAAGCATTGATGCTGACGGCGACGGCAAAATAAGTGCAACAGATATGCAACAATATACAAATCAACTCTCTCAAAAGGGTCTTAGCTATCAAGAGCTTATGCAGTTATGCTACAGTTCGTCAGCAAGCTCTCAACTTGAAGAAGTCCTTGCTCACTTTAGTGAAATTGACCAAAACGGTGACGGCAGAGTAACAAACGCAGAAATTGCTGCCTATGGCGTTGACACAGAAATTGAAGAAATGGAAGAAAATCACCCTAAATTTCAACCGACAAATATTTCAAACTATGTTGACAATGATGATATAACATCATCCACGTAATCTTATAAACAAAAGACAACAACGACCATAATTTTTTTCTTTAAAAAGTTCCGATGAAGTGAATTCCCCAAGTTCTCTTATAACATCGGGCTTTTTCTTTTTATCACATTCAATTATTGCAACCCCATTTAGCGAAAGAAGATTTTGACATATCTCAAATATCCTGCTATAAGAGTAATCCCACGGCGGATCAGCATATATTACATCAAATTTAGAGTCTTTTTTAAATTTGTACTTCAAAGAATCCGATTTTATAATTTTAGTGTCAGTACTGAGGTCTTTTAAGTTTTGCTTTGCTATATTTATAACCGATGAATCTATCTCAAAAGATAGTGTTTCAAAGCCTCTTGATAGCGCTTCAAGAGTCATGATGCCGCTGCCTAAAAACAAATCCAGAAATTTTTTGCCCGAAAAATCACCCATATAAGAGTATAAAACATTAAAAACACTCTCTCTGACATTAGAAAGAGTAGGCCGCACGCCCTTTGGAGTGATTATTTTTCTACCTTTATATTGCCCACCTGTAAGATGCATTTTTTAAAAACCTTTTGCATCATAATAACATGAAAAAAATAGTAATTATCGGCGGCGGCGCAGCAGGCCCAAAAACAGCAGCAAAAGCAAAAAGGATGAATCCCGAGAATACAGTTGAACTCTATACTGATGAAAACCTTATTTCATACAGCGCCTGCGGGCTTCCGTATTTTATAGAGGGAACGGTAAAAAATATTAATCAACTTATCATAAGAACGCCTGAAGATTTTGAAAAACAAGGGATAAATGTTTTTCTTGAACATAAAGTGGAAAAAATTATCCCCGAGAAAAAATGTATAATCGTAAACAATAAAGAAATAAGCTATGACGAGCTTGTAATATGCACGGGAGCTGAACTTATCAAACCAAATATAAAAAATATAGATATAGACGGTGTTTATTACCTTAAAAAAATTCAAGACGGTATAAAAATAAAAGAAGCTATACAAGAAGCCAAAAAAGTAATTATAATAGGTGGCGGATATATTGGAATAGAGCTTATTGAGGCTTTTGTTGAAAACGGCATAAGCGTCACACTTGTCGAAAATTCAGACAGGATGATGAAAATTTTTGACAGTGAATTTAGTGATATGATAAAAAATCACATCCTTGAGCGCGACAGACAATGGGTCGATATGCATTTTAATCAAGAAGTTGAGGAGTTTTTTGCAGATGAACGGGGAAAATTTATAAAACTAAAGACAAAAAGCGGGCTTGAACTTGAGGCAGATTTTTGCGTTATTGCTGTTGGTGTAAGGCCAAATGTAGCTTTAGCAAAAGATGCAGGTATAAAAATCGGCATAACAGGGGGTATTGAAACAGACAGCTCCATGCGAACAAATATAGAAAACATCTGGGCTGCGGGAGATTGCACCGAAGAGCACTGCCTTATTACAAAAAGACCTGTTTATGTTGCACTTGGAACAATAGCAAACAAAGAAGGGCGCGTTGCCGCGATTAATGTTACAAATTGTCCAAAGGTGTGCGAGAGGTTTGATGGCATATTAGGGTCTGCTATTACAAAATACTTTAACTACACAATAGCTCTTACCGGTATGAACGCACAAACTGCGGCAAAAATTGCTCAAAAACACGACTTACAGCCAATAAGCGCTACAGTTGTCAAAAAAGACAAAGCAGGCTACATGCCGGATTCAGAGAACATTACAATAAAACTCGTCGCAGATAAAAAAACAGGTAAACTCCTTGGCGCACAAGGCGTAGGCACAGGAGATGTAAACAAAAGAATAAACACTGTAACATCAGCTCTTCAATCGGGTCTTACCGTAGAAGAATTTTTGCACCTTGACCTGCCATACGCTCCGCCTTATTCTTCAACAATAGATATACTCTTAACTGCAGCTTACAGGCTTGACGCGCAGATTAAAGGCAAAGAATAAATTATTTTATATAATCAAAAGCCAAATCAAGGGTATTTGCCTTTGCAACAATAGCGCTTGTTGAAATGATATCAACGCCTGTCTTTGCAATCTCTTCAACAGATTCAAGGTTAACCCCGCCGCTTGCCTCAACAATTGCTTTTTTATCGATTAATTTAACACACTCTGCCATTTTTTCTGGCGGCATGTTATCAAGCATTATAATATCAGCGCACGCACTTATTGCAGCTTTTACCTGCTCCATTGTATCGCATTCAACTTCTATTTTATGAGCATGGGAAATATTTTCGCGAACTTTTTTTACCGCAGTTTCGATTGAACCGCCAAGAAGAGCTATATGATTGTCTTTTAACATAACACAATCACACAGGTTAAACCTGTGCAAATGCCCGCCGCCTACTTTTACTGCATATTTTTCAAAAATTCTGAAGTTAGGAGTATTTTTTCTTGTATCAACAACTCTTGCACCGTATTTTTGAGCAATATTTTGATACTTTCTTGTCATGGTAGCAATTCCGCTCATTCTCTGAGTATAGTTAAGCGCCAGTCTTTCGCCTGTTAAAATATATCTTGCGCAGCCTGAAATACGAGCAATTTTATCGCCTTTTTTAATTTCATCGCCGTCGTTAAAATAAAATTCAACTTCAACTTTGTCTTTTGCAAGTACTTCAAAGACCATTCTAAAAACATCCGCCCCGCAGAAAACTCCGTCAGTCCTTGTAGTTAAGTATACGCAAAATTTTGCATCATCATCTAAAGAAGCACAAACGGAATCGGTTGTAATATCACCATATCCGATATCTTCAGATAAAGCAGCTTTTATGTGCTCTTCTATCATAAAATCATTCAGCAAAAATTTCGCCATTTTCTACCTCGCGTTTTGACTCAATTGCATTATTTGCCACTTTATTTACAACTTCATCGCACTGAGGAAAATCTTCTCTATAGTGCGCACCCAAAGAATTTTCCCTTGCAAGCGCTTCTTCAACTATAAGCGAAGCCACAAGAATCATATTCTTTGCTTCATAGCACTCAATAATATGAGAACAGGTTGAAGAATTCAAAACTTTTGAAAGCCTTGCAAGTTCAACTTTGGCATTTGTTAGTTTTTCTTTGTTTCTTACAATTCCGACATTTTCCCACATAATTGCTTTTATATTATTTTTAATTTCTTCAATGTCAGTATCTATAAATTCGCAGCAATTATCAGTGTCTTGAACATATTTATCAAGAGTTTCTTTAACTTTTTCATCGTAATTTTTTGGAGCGTCAAGATTTCTTTCAGACAGAAAATCTGCAAGCTCATATGCCCCTGCAGCACATTCCAAAAGAGAATTTGAGGCAAGCCTGTTTGCACCGTGAAAACCACTGCAGGACGCTTCACCTAAGGCGTAGAGATTTTCTATGGTTGTTTGCCCGTAGATATTTGTTTTTATACCACCCATAAAATAATGCGCAGCAGGTGAAACAGGTATCAAGCCGTCTGAAATATCAATATTATTCTCTTCACAGCTTTTTGTAATGTTTGGAAATCTGTTTCTGAAAAATTCCATTCCCATTTGTGAAATGTCAAGAAAGACGCTATCATCGCCATTTTTAATCATTGTAGAATATATGGCGCGAGCTACAACATCCCTTGGTGCAAGCTCTCCTCTTGAATCAAAATCATGGGCAAAGTATTTTCCTTTTGAATCACAAAGTTTTGCGCCCGCTCCTCTAACCGCTTCAGAAACTAATGGCATGGTATTTTTGTTATTTAGCGCAAGAGCGGTAGGGTGAAACTGAACAAACTCCATATTTTCAACCTTTGCTCCAGCTCGATAAGCAAGTGCTATACCGTCACCTGTTACAACTTCAGGATTTGTTGTGTGAGCATACAATTGCCCAACTCCGCCCGTGGCAATTACAACAGCGTTAGAATAAACCGCTTCATAAGAATCTGCCTCTCGATTGTAGACTATGACACCTTTTGCACAGTTTGACTTATCAACAAGTATTTCAACCGCCGAAGTATTTTCATAAACCTCTATTTCATCAGACTCTCTGACTTTTTGACATAATACATCTTCAATAGCTCTGCCTGTAGCGTCTTTAACATGGAGAATTCTTGGAACACTGTGTGCCGCCTCAAGTGCAAAGCTTAATTTACCGTCAGGCGTTTTATCAAACTCAACGCCTAAGTTAATTAAATCCTGAATAACACAGGAAGAATTTTGTGAAATAAATTTAACCGTATTAAAATCATTCAGCCCGCATCCTGCTTTAATTGTATCACTGATGTGCGAGCTTATGGAGTCATCCTTGTTAAACTCGGGCAGAACCGCAACAATGCCGCCCTGAGCAAGACTTGAACCTGACTTATCAAGCTGCGATTTTGTTACGACTAATATGCCGTCATTTACATGCTTTTGTGATGCGATTTTAAGCGCGAGATATAGCCCTGCAACACCACTGCCAATTATAACTACAGAATATTTAGAATACTTCATTGTCGTCCTTTTTGTCGGAGTATCTAGTAATATTTTAATACAAATATTCTCTTATTCCATATTATTTTATAAATATTTAACCTTGATTAATCCCTGCGCCAAAGAGAGCAAAGTCATACTTAACAGGGTCATTTGGGTCGAATTCTCTTAATTTTTCGGTAAGCTCAAGCACAGACTTAAAGTCATTTGCATTTCTTTTTAGCAGCCCCAAAGAGCGCGAAACCCTGCCTACATGCACATCCAAGGGAATTAAGAGCTCATTGGTGCCTATAAAATCCCACAAGCCGATATCAACCGGCCCGCGCCTTACCATCCAGCGCAAAAACATATTTAGTCTTTTCATTGCCCCGCCTTTTTCAGGACGAGCAAAAAGATGACAAAAACCAAGCCCAGGAGGACAATTTAGACAAGAGTAAAAGTATTTACTTACAAAATTAAGCATATCACCATTTTTTTTACCCTCATAAAACAATTCCTCAAGCGAGATTTTATCTTTTTTGTATAGCTTTTCAAGAGAAGATAAAAAGCACACAAGGTCTATATCTTTTACAAACCTGTATACAAAACCCTCTACAAGTTTTTTGTTTTGAGAAAAATTTAAAACAAACTCATAGGGTTTATTTTCCATAACATCAAAAAGGTTATCAAGCTTTGCAATAAAAGCTTCGCGCTTGCCAAAAGCAAACAATGCCGCTATAAAAGAGGCGATTTCTATATCATTTTTATTTTTAAATTTATGCGCAAAGCGCACCGGGTCGTTTTTTATAAAGTCTTTTGTCTCATATTTTTTTACAAGCTTATCAAGATAATCTTTCATTTTCTTAATTCCAAAAAATATTTTTCAAGAACCCTGTTGCACTCATCCTCCATAATACCGCCAAAAACTTTTGGCTTAAAGTCGGAAATATTTACAAGATTGATTTTAGAGCCAAAAGCGCCGTATTTTGTGTCATATGAGCCAAAATAAATTTCATCAATTCTTGAGTTTAAAATCGCCCAAGCGCACATCGGACAAGGTTCAAGCGTTACATAGAGTTTGCAACCACTCAAGCGCCAGTTGCCCAGAACTTCTGACGCTTCCCTAAGCGCTAAAATTTCAGCATGAGCGCTTATGTCATTTGTCTTTTCTCTTGTATTTACAGTTTTTGCAATAACTTTTGAGTCTTTTACTATAACACAACCTACGGGTATGTCTTTGCCTGAGGTCAGTGCCATATCAAGAGCTAATTGCATATATTTTTTATTATTCGACATAGTCATTAAAAACTAAAGACAAGTTAAAATAATTGTCTTCACAATCAAGTATTATATCTATATTCATTGCTGCGCAAAGCCCTTTAACAATATACAGACCAAGCCCCGTACCCCTTGTAGTTCTTGTAAGTTCAGAATCCATACGAATGAACTTATCAAAGAGCTTTTCTTTCATATCCTCAGGAATTGGTAGTGTCTTGTTTGCTATAGATACACAAGGGCGACCCGAAACATTTGCGGCGTATATTTTTATCGGCTCATTATCCTGATTATACTTAACCGCATTATCACACAGGTTAACTAAAACCTGCTCTAATCTGTCACTGTCGGCGTAAACCTCTTTTAGCTCGGGGGATATTTTTACGTCAAACTTTGAATTATTAGAGTTAGCGTATAGTATTGAATTTTCTATTGCTTCACCAAGGTTAATTTCAACCTTGTTTAATTGAATACTAAAGCTTTCTATCTCAGGAACTACAAGCAAATCCTCAACCATCCTTGAAAGTCTTTGAGCTTGCTGCTTGATGATTTTTAGCGATTTTATTCTTGTTTCATCATCAATTTTTATATCATGGCGCAAAAGTCTGCTTGAATATCCGACAATACTTGTAAGAGGAGTTCTAAACTCGTGACTTATAGCGTTTACAAGGTTTGTTCTAAACTCATTTAAGCGCTCAAGTTCGATATTTTTTTCTGATAAATCCTGATAAGACTGATGAATTTTTTTTGCCATATAGTTAAATTCTTTTGCAAGAAAAACTATCTCATGAGGGGTAAAAGCACTTTTTAAAAGGTGGATTTTTCTCTCATAACTGCCTTTTGATATTGCAATAATACCTTTAAAGAGCTGCCTTATGTTGATATAGAGGTAAAAAGTATAAATACCCACCATTGCAATTATGAAAAACGCTGCAAGGAAAAGCGAAAGCACTATTCTATATCTTGCTTTATCAATCGTAGCGTTTGTAATATTTTCCGTTGTATTTACAATTACTGTCCAGTCAGGGTTTTCAAGCGCATAGTAAGCGCTTGGCTGGTTTTTGTACTTGTTAAACAAATCGGGAAACTCAAGTTTTTTATTTTGAGGAAGATTTTTTAATAAGCGCTCAAACTCAGGAGCATCAACAGTATTTGTCGCAACAAGAGAATTGTCCTTTGCAACGATATAAATCTGGCGTTTTTCGTCTTTATACCTTTGAGACACGGCATTTTGCATATCCGTAGCATCAAGCAGCGCCACAAGCGAGTACTCGTCGTTTATATCACTGTGCAATTTTATTTTTGAAGTTTCTTTATCAAAAGCATACACTTCGCTTGGAACTTTAGACTTTTCAACAATATCAAGGTTGCTTATGGTGCCGTTTTTTCTCTCTACTTCAGATAAAAAATCAGCTCTATCCGATGCGTAAGGAATAAAAGTAATCGCATCAGCTACCTGATTAAGCGCATCTTGAGAAGATTTTAGGTAAGCTTGAACATTTTCACCGATTGTACGTGACATCTCAAGAGCACTGTAGTTAAGTTCTTTTCTTACAGACTGCTGGGAAATGTTTGAAATAATAAGCCCTATAGTAACAAAGGGTATAAGAACCGCAAAAAGCAGCACTATTATTATCTGTTGGGCGATTTTAAGCCTTTGCATTAAGCTTCCTCCAAAGAACCAAATGGTGTTAATTTATAACCCACATTTGTTACCGTGTGTAAGTATTTTGGCTTTCTTGTGTCCTCTTCAATTTTTTGCCTCAAAGAACCCACATGCACTCTTACCATGCGAACATCTTCATCTGACCCGTAACCCCAGACCTCATCAAGCAAAGTGGCAAGCGTTACAGGGCTATTCAAATGCTGCATAAGACAGTATAAAATCTCAAACTCAGTCGGGGTAAGTTTTTTCTTCTTATCTTGAATAACTGCCTCAAGCGAATCGGGTAAAATTTCAATATCACCTGCCCTTAGGACTTCTTTAGAATTTGTTTCATCAGATGAGTTTTCGCTGCGGCGAAGAAGAGCTCTGATATGAAGCAGAACTTCCTGAACATCAAAAGGTTTTACAAGATAGTCATCCGCACCGCAGTCAAAGCCCTCTGTTTTATCGTTAATAGTACCCTTGGCCGTGAGCATAAGAATAGGAACAGCAGGCTTTACAAGCCTTATATTTTTACAGACATCATAACCGTTCATCTTTGGCATCATAACATCGAGCAAAATAAGGTCATAGTTGTTCTCTAGCGCCTTTTTAAGACCTGCCTCACCGTCTGAAGCGCTATCTACAATATAACCGCTCTGAGCAATATCAAAAGTCAAAAGCTCTCTTATTTGCTCATCATCATCTACTACCAGTAACCTTTTATTTGTTTTTGTCATAATTACCTTACTTTTTGTCAAACATCTGTTTAATACCGTCAACAGAGCTTAAAATACCTGTTGCCTCATATGGCATATAAACAATTTTATTATCCTTGCCGCTTGTAATATCTTGAAGAGTTTCAATATATTTCATGGCAATTAAATACTTGTCAGGCTGTCCGTTTCCGCTTAGTGCCTCAATAATGTTTCTTATAGCTTGCGCTTCACCTTCTGCCTCTCTTATACGAGCTTGAGCCTTACCCTCTGCTACAAGAATTTCAGCCTGTTTTTCACCTTCGGCCTTGTTTATTTGACTTTCTTTAACACCCTCAGCTTCAAGGATAGCAGCTTTTTTAAGACCCTCAGCCTCAAGGATAGCCGCACGCCTGTCACGCTCAGCTTTCATTTGCTTTTCCATGGCGTTTTGAATTTCTTTAGGCGGGATAATATCTTGGAGCTCAACCCTGTTTATCTTGACGCCCCATTTATTTGTAGCGTCATCCAAAATTGCTCTTAGTTTTTCATTAATTATGTCACGAGAGGTAAATGTTGTATCTAAATCCATCTCCCCTATTACGTTTCTAAGAGTTGTTTGAGTTAATTTTTCAATAGCCTCGGGCAGATTTTCAATTTCATACACGGCGCTTTTCGGGTCAATAATTTGAAAATACAAAAGCGCATTTATTGAAATTGTAACATTATCTTTTGTAATTACGTTTTGACGGGGAAAATCAAAAACACTTTCTCTTAAATCTATTTTATCAACAGTGGAATAAACACTGTATGAGTCACCGTTTGCAAGCCTTAGAACCTTTTTCCAATGCACACCGCGAACAGTATCAACAAAAGGAACAATAAACTGCAGCCCGGGGTGCAAAATACGGTTAAAGCGACCCAAACGCTCAATTATCATTACCTGAGCCTGATTAACAATTTTAAATCCGCTGAGGAAAAATACCACAACGAGTACTACAAAAATTAAAAATAAAATCATTATTTACTCCTTACTAATTTTCTCAACGTACATAATCAGGCTCTCGTTTTTTACAATTTTGACTATTTCGCCTTCTTTAATTTCTTCTGCGTTAATTGATTTTGCCTGCCAAACTTCACCGTATATCTTAATTGAACCGATACCGTCAGTGTCTTTTACACCGATGTCTTTAAGGACCAAAGCCTCGTTTTCAATATACTTGGCGTCCACTCCTGTTTGCTCATCGCCTGTTTCTTTTTTTCTCATAAAAGGGTGCGCAACGATAAAAAACACAACAGCAAAAAGAGCAAACATGCCGCCTTGAATCCAGTAGTTATCAGGATATTTAAAAGCGGCTATTGCAGCAAAAAACGCTGCTCCGCCAAGCGGCAGAAAGAACATGGAGGGAGTCATTATTTCTATAAAAAGAAAAACAAATCCGACCAAAGCCCATATTTTGTATATTTCCATAATTTACCCCTTATCTGTATTACACAAGTCTAGTGGTTTTTATGGCATGTGTCAATTAGCGAGATGCTATAACTCGGGCTACATGAACACCTGACGCGCTTGCTTGCATTAAGCCCCTTGTAACACCGGCACCGTCGCCTATTGTGAAGAGATTTTTAACCCCTTGTGTTTCAAGTTCATTTGTTAAAAGAACACGTGCAGAGTAGAATTTAACCTCAACACCGTATAAAAGGGTATATCTTGAAGCAACGCCGGGGGCGATTTTATCTAATGCATAAAGCATTTCAATAATACTTAAAAGTTGTCTGTAAGGAAGCACAAGGCTTAAGTCCCCGGGGGTAGCGCAAGTAAGCGTTGGAGTTATTATGCTCTCTTTAATTCTTTGAGCGGTTGAGCGTCTGCCGTCGAGCAAGTCGCCGAATCTTTGAACCAAAATACCGCCGCCCAGCATATTTGCAAGGCTTGCGATGTGTTGACCGTATTTAATAGGTTCTTTAAAGGGTTCAGTGAATTTCTTTGACACAAGGAGTGCAAAGTTTGTATTATCAGTTTTTTTATTAGCATACGAGTGCCCGTTAACAGTTGAAATACCGTTGTAGTTTTCATTTACAACTTCGCCGTTAGGATTCATACAGAATGTTCTTACTTCATCGCCAAAAGTAGGAGAATGATAGATTAATTTTGACTCGTAAAGTCTTGATGTAATAGGCTCCATAACAGCAGCGGGAAGTTCAACGCGAACACCTACATCAACAGCGTTATTTACCATGCCTATTTTATTTTTTGCAAATTCATGAGTCAGCCAATCTGCACCCTCACGACCGGGGGCAACAACAATGTAATTTGCTAAAATTTTGTCACCAGTATTTGTAACAAAACCTTTTACCTGTTCGTTTTCAACAATTAAGCTTTCAACTTTTTGGTTGTTAATTATGGTGATTTTTTCATCTAGGTAATCCTGCATATGTTTTAATACATGTAAAGAACGCTCTGTACCGAGGTGTCTTACGGGAGAATGTACAAGTTTAAGTTCGGCAAGTGTTGCAGCGCGTTCAATATCTGCAAATTCTTCTCTGTTTGTACCGTAAACAACTTCTGTTGCACCATGCTCAAGGTATAATTGGTCACAGTAAGAAATAAGGTCTTCAACTTCTTTATATGACATGTAATCTACCAAATGACCGCCGACATCAGGCGTTAGGGTTAATTTACCGTCTGAAAAAGCACCTGCACCGCCCCAGCCACAGAGAAGTCCGCAGTTTTTACAGTTTACACACTGTTTTAAGCCTTCTCTCATTGGGCATTTTCTGTTTTCAATTTTACTGCCTTTTTCAATTAAAACTACTTTCCAATCAGGCTTTAGTTTAGTTATTTCAAGGGCAGTAAAAATTCCCGCAGGGCCGCCACCGATAATTGCAACATTATACATAATCAAAACTTCCTTTATTACTTACCAAACAGGGCAAAAAACCCACCAAGAGCAATTATACTACAAACAAATTATTTAAAAGCATTTAGAGTTGAATTTTTAACATTTTTAATAATATAATAGGGAGTAATATTTTTTTGAGGATAGCAAATGAACGAGTATAAAATTATTGACTATGTCCCTACGGTAATTGAATCTTCTTCAAGAGGAGAAAGGTCTTTTGACATATTTTCAAGACTTTTAAGGGAGAGGATAATTTTTCTCGGTTCAGAGATTGATGATGATGTTGCAAACTCTGTTGTAGCGCAACTTTTGCTCTTAGATAGCGAAAATCCCGAAAAAGATATTATGCTCTACATCAACTCCCCCGGAGGAGTTATAACTGCTGGACTTGCGATTTATGACACTATGCAGTTAATAAAAGCTGATGTTTCAACAATTTGCCTTGGTGACGCGGCATCAATGGGTGCGTTTTTACTATCTGGCGGCACAAAGGGTAAACGTCTTGCACTGCCAAATTCAAGAATTATGATTCACCAACCCTTAGGCGGTGCTAAGGGTCAGGCAACCGATATTGAAATTGAAGCAAAAGAAATTTTGAGAATGAAAACCATGCTAAATGAGCTTATGGCAGCACATACCGGTCAAAAAGTTGAAAAAATTAAAAAAGACACGGAACGCGACAACTTTATGACAGCTCAAGAAGCTCTTGAATACGGGCTTATAGATAGAATTATCTCAAGAGATAATTTAGAGAACAACTAAGCTCTTTCAAACAAATAAACTCTCCAGCTGCCACTGTCCCAATGGCCTCTGTAGGTAAGGTTTTTTCGTGCTTCTTTTAGGGTGTAGTTTTTAGCATAAGAGCTTACCAGATACAAAAAAGGAATTCTGTTATACTGCTCCTCATTTAGCACAATATTCTCAAGTCTGTTTTCATCAAAAAAGGAAACTGTTTTTAGCTCTACTATAAAAAACTTATCCCCTTTTTTCAGCTTTGAAAGGTAATTATCAGACATAAAAGAGCTGATTTTTTCATTATGTTTCATAAGAAAAATATCTCTGTAGAGCTCTTTTCCTCTCTTAAAAGCTTCATAAGTATTTGACTCTCCCAAGTATACAATGTAGGGAAAATTATACTTGTCTATTGAATTTGCGTAAAAAAAAAGATTGTCCTCTTTTGTGTATTTTTCAAACCTTGATGGCGGATAGTAAAGATACAGCACTCTATCTGAGTTTTTAACACCCATATCTTTTAGCGCACTAACTGCGAGTCTTTGCCCCTCAAGACGCGTTAAGCGCACGGGGGAAGCGTAGGATACAACAATATAAAAAAGTGTCAAAACAGAAAAAATCGTAGCAAGAGAAATCTTTAATCCCTTAAGTTTCATTGTTGACCAGCCTATCGCAACAAGGAGAATTAAAATAGGGTAAAGCTCTATTAAATATTTTGTAAGGAAAATAATCTTGCCAAATAACGCCGCAACAAGAACAGTTAAAAAAGTTGCAGCAAAAAGGGTTAAAAGATAGTAATTAACTCTTCTGCCGTTCTCAAAGGCTTTTATAATAAATGCAATACAAATAACGGTAGGAACAAGGGCAAATATTATAAAGCCAAAATTCAGCGCGGCGTTAGAAAATATTTCATTTAAGAAACTTGGCGGCGCATTTGAAATATTTTTTAAAACGGGAGAGAACAGGTCAGTAAAGTAAAATAACAATTTTGACCAGCTAAAAGGCGCCCACCACTGACTAAAGTAGCGAGGATGTGCAAAAAGATTAAACAAAAACGGCACAAGAGGCAAAGATAAAATTACTATCGCCAAAATATTGTTAAAAAGATTGTTTTCTTTCTTTTTCCTCTGCATAAATGCTATAAGCGAACATACATTAAAAAGTACAAAAACAAAGCCTATTGTATGTTCAAAAATTAACAAAAGCGAAAATAGTGTAAGCATCCAACAGTTTTTATTTGACGGGTTATTGAAAACCTTAAGAGAATAAAAAAGCACCATTGACGCTATTAAAAAAGTAAGCGAATAGATTCTTACTTCTTGAGAAAAATAAATCAAAAACCCGCTTATTGCAGTAATAAAAGCTGCAGCAAGCGCACAGAGTTCGCCGTGTTTTTTAACCAGATATTCTTTTGCGCAAAGATACATTGTAAAAATTGAAATCACTCCGGGCACAAGCGAAGAAACCCTTAATGACACATCAGAGTCTTTAAAAATTGCCATCCAACCTTTTAAATAAAAATAATGCAAGGGGGCATGACAGTTATTTGCAACACCTTTAAAGAAATCCTGCGGAAATTTAAGATTAGCTATTGACCATGTGAGGTACTCATCGTTCCACATGCCCTCAGGCTTATCTATATTCCAGAGACGGAGCAAAAGTCCCAACAGTACTATTGAAATAAGAATTAATGTGTGATTTTTATTCATAATAAACAAAGCATATCAGAAGTTTTAATCTTTGTCATTTTTTTTAAAATTATTAAAAAAGTGGAAAAATTAAGATTTTCATTGTAATATTAATTTCAAAAGGAGTAAAGATGGGGTTTAATAACACCATAACGGTTATAAGTAACAGCGAAGTGCTTATCGGACAAATAAGCGAAAAGCTTGTGCTGCTTAGAGATTTAGACAAAGTAACAAGCTGCAAACAAGAGGGCGCAATTGCATTTTTAAAAAATCAATTACCAAATGTCATCATGCTTCACTGCGAAAACAATGACCCTGAAGCACTTGACCTCATAAAACAAATAAAGGCAGAGCCTGTACTTATGCAAACGCCTGTGTTACTTCTTGATGAAAATTGCAGCAGAGAAACAGTAATTGATGCGTTTGACGCAGGAATAAGCGATATTTTAAAAATCCCCTGTGAAGACCATGAGCTTTTAATAAGGGCAATTTGGTGCATTCAAAAAGATGAAATAAATACAAACAGGCAAACTCGCTTTGATTTTATGAAAGATTTAGGCATAATCCAGCCTGACACGGGAGTTTATACACAAAAATACTGTGAAGAGTTTCTCAGAAATGAAATAGAACACACAATAAATCACAAAGCTCAGGCATGCCTTATGTTAATAACACCTGATAGCAAATACCCCGGATACAAAAACCCAAAAGAGTTCTTGGATGTTGTTAATAAATCAGTAAGGCTAAACGACTCTGTTGCAATAAAAGATGTGGATGAGTTCTACATATTTTTACCAAAAACAAAATTAAACGGAGTTTATCCTGTTTTTGAAAGGATAAACAATAATTTAGGCGTAGATTGCGGGGCAAATGCATCTGTAATTGAGATAAAAGATGAAAGATTTGACTCAGTCAAAAATCTGCTGCAAGACGCACTAAATAAGGCAAAAGAAGAAACAAACGCCCTTATTGTAGCATCAAGTCTGTATTCTAAAGACCCAAATGCCGGTATAAACCTTGCAAAACAATCGCCCGTTATGCCTAAAGACAAGGTAAGCACTCAAAAGCTTGCTCAAAAAGTTGAAATGGCAGATGAAGACAAGAAAAACAAACTCTTCAGGCAAGCCTACAGACAAAAATGCAGAATAGTTTTTGAACCTGTTTTTGAAAAGTATCAAAATTATATTAACAATAAAATAAAAGACGTTACCGTAAAATATGACGTAACGGTAGAAAAAACAAGGTTTGTAATTTATAAAAACAATATTCGCGCAACGCTTTCTATAACCTATGGCGGACTATATAAAGCTCGCATCGATACATCAATTGTTCACTCTGATGTTACAAAAAATTCAAACTCTATAGTGCTTGATTTTGTGCAGTTGAATTTCCAAAAACTCTCACAAATAATAGAAGAGCTTTATGTGGAATTTAAAAATCTGCTAAAAAATTCAAATTAGTTATTACTTACAAGCATTTTAAATGCAACAAGACCGCGTGCAGAGATTTGTTTTGATGTTGCACGTTGTTCTTTTGCAATATTAAATACACGTGCTATTCTTTGCACCTCTTGAATTTTCTTTACACTGTCAAGTTTGTACACGTTTTTTTCAGGGTCGCAAACTATGTTAAATATTGTGTTTAATTCAATCTCAGTCATAACTAAAAAACTCTCATAAGCTATTGTTATATTAATAAAGTTTTTTTATGAGAGATAATTGACTAATTTTTATTTAATATTAACAAATGTAAACTACTGTATTGAAGGCTTTCTTAAATCATCAAAACTAACACCGTTTACCTTAAGCAAAAAGTCGCACACTTCCCTAACTGCACCCCTTCCGCCGGATTTTTCGGTAACAATGTCACAAATATCTTTTACTTCATCAACTGCATCATTGGGGCAAACTGAAAGCCCGCAAGATTTAAGAATTTCTATATCGGGCAAATCGTCACCCATATACATAATTTCATCATACTTTAGCGAGAATTCTTTACAAATCTCATCCAAAGCCAGCATTTTATTTTTTTGATTCATAAAAAGTTTAGTTATATCAAGGGTTTTTGCCCTCTCAATAACCGCCTGAGATTCTTTAGCGGTAATTATAGCGGTTTTAATACCTGCTTTATTTATCATAACAACACCTAAGCCGTCTTTAGCATTAAAAGCCTTTGCCTGATTACCGTCAGGAAGGTAGATTAAAGACCCGTCAGTCATTACACCGTCTATATCAAAAGCTGCAAGTTTAATTTTTTTTGCTTTTAGTTTAATATCAAGAGAAATTTCCACTACGCAACTCCCGCCTTAAGTAAGTCATGAATATGTAAAAGACCTATTGGAACATTATTTTCATCCACAACCGCAAGTGAAGTAATTGAATGTTTTTCCATAATAGCAAGAGCCTTTGCGCAAAGGTCATTTACACCTATTGTTTTTGGATTTTTTGTCATAACTTCACTAACTTTAAGCGAGGCAGCATTAGGGTATTTTATAACCGCACGCCTGATATCACCATCTGTCAGCACCCCTGTAAGTTTTTTGTTTTCATCAACCAAAAGTGCTGTTCCAAGGCGCTTTTCACTTACTATTTTTATTGCATCACTAAAGCTTACATCCTGTAAAACTATAGGTAGACGCTCATCTTTAACCATAAGTTCTTCAACTTTATACAAAATTCCCTTGCCAAGAGCGCCTGACGGGTGATACAAAAGAAAATCTTCATACGTAAAACCACGCTTTTTAAGCAGACAAACAGAAATAGCATCTCCCATTGCAAGAGTAACGGTAGTGCTTGCAGTTGGTGCTTTATTCAGAGGGCATGCCTCACGCTCTACCGATATATCAAGCACAACATCACTTTTTTGAGCAAGTGTAGAGTTTAAACCGCCTGTTACGCCAATTAGAGGGACACCAAAGCGCATAATAAGAGGAAGTAGATTTAGAAGCTCCTGTGTTTCTCCACTGTTTGATATTGCTATTACAACATCATTTCTTGAAATAATTCCACTGTCACCATGAGTTGATTCAGCAGGGTGTAAAAATACCGCAGGGGTACCTGTTGAGCATAAAGTAGAAGCTATTTTTCTACCCACAAGACCTGATTTACCCATACCGGTAACAACAACTTTGCCTTTTGAAGAGTAAATTATATCAATTGCTTTTACAAAATCCTCACCCAAGCGCTCTTTTAATTTGAGAACAGAATTTGCCTCAATATCAAAAACTTCTTTTGCGCTGTTTATAAGCTCAAGACTGTCTACAGTAGCAGAATTAAACATATACAAGCCTTTCAACCATACTTATAAAAAAATTATACACTAAAAGGTTTAGATTTTGAATTTTGTTATAAAAAATTAAAATTTCACTCCGAGATATTAAGTATACGAAGAAATACCTATAACAGTGAATATATTTAGCATAAAGGTTCTAAAATCTAATAACATGATAGAAAAAATTGAAAATTTCCTCAAAAACTCCCCAAAGCAAAAGGTCGATGTAGATATTAGCAATTTAAATCTTATAGATGCCTCGCGCATGGCACTTTTATCATCAGTAAGGTTCTTTGCGAAATATCCCGATAAAAAAATATGCTGGTCGGTAAAAGATGAGGAAACAAAAAGGACTATTTCAAATCTTATGTTAAAAAACATGGAGCTTGAAGTAAAAAACAATACAACGGCAGAAAAGGTTTATTCGATACGATGAGCGAAGCAATAAGAGAAATTTTTAAAACTAAAATATATGGGATTATAAGAGAAGATAACCCCGAGAAAGCTTATGAGATAGCAAACGCCTACGTACAAGGCGGCATTAAGGTTATTGAAATTAATTCTGAAATTGAAGCAATAAAGAAAGTTAGCCAAATTAATGGGATTTATGTAGCTCAAGGCGGAGTTATAACATCAGAACAAGCACACAGCGGCATTGAAGCAGGTGCAAAACTCATTGTATCACCGATTTTACAAATGGGTTTGACAAAAGTGTCCTCCAGCAGCAAAATCCCTCTTATACTAAGCGCTACAACACCAAACGAAGCTTACAGTGCTTGGAAAGTTCGAGTACCGATTATTAAAATATTCCCCATAAAAGATTTAGGCGGGGATACCTACATTGAAGACCTTTTGCGCCCTATGAAATTTTTAAATGTCATGCCATGTGGCAGCGTAAAAATTCAACACATAAAACCACTGCTAAAAGCAGGAGCATGTGCTGTTGGCATGGGACGAGAGTTGTATCTTAACAAAAGCTACGAACAAATTGTAGACAGTGTCAAAGAAGCCGTAAAAGAAACAAATTAACTACTTATACACTTGATTTAGGGCGTTAAATATAGCTTTTACGTTAGCCTTAGCAGTATTTTTATCTGTAGCGCGGCCGATAATCTCTTCACCGTTTTTGCCCACAAGTTTAATAACACTCATAGCAGTAGCGCCTGAGCCCATTTTATCTTCATCAAGCGCATATTGTTTGTAGTGCGATAATTTTCTCGGGAACCCTGCATTTTTAAGTGCATCAAGACAAGCATCCAAAGGCCCGTTTCCCGAGCCTTCGACTTCTTTCAGCTCATCTTTAAATTTAAAATCAAGTTTAAACTTATCTCCTGCAAGGTGTTTAAATGAAACAAGTTCAAATGCGCCTTTAATGTCAAATATTTCTCTAAAATAAATTTCAAGAATTTCATCGACACTAAGCTCGCCTTTTACCTCGGACACCTCTTTTACCACAGGAGTTAAGCATATCGCCTCATTAATCGTAATGGGATAACCCGCATTATTAATAATTTCAAATATAGCAGTCTTGCCCGATTGAGAAGTAAATTCAATTTTCTCATCATTACCTCTACCGATAAGCGAAGGGTGAATCGGCCTGTATGCGCCAAATTCCATATCTTTTGTTTTAATAGCACCATCTTGGTGTATTCCGCTCCTGTGCGCCAAAGCTTCAGGGCCAACAAGCGGAGCTTTTTCATAAATTGAAACATTTGACATCTGAGAAATTATCATCGCGGTTTCATAAATTTTATCCAAATTCACAGGGACTTCAACCCCATTATTGTGAAGAGCAACTGCGACTTGAGCAAAATCAGTATTACCGGCTCTCTCACCTAAACCGTTTAAACAACACTCAAGCTGAATTGCACCTGCAAAATACCCCTCAACTGTTGTGGCGGTTGCCATGCCAAGGTCGTTATGATTGTGAAGAGAAATTATTACATCATCAGGCAAAGACTCTTTAACTTTTTCTATCATATTAATAAAAGTCTTTGGACGCGTTCTCTCAACGGTATTAGGGAGATTTATTACACTTGCGCCCGCCTTAACTATTTTTTTTAGAGTACCAATTACAAAATCAAGATTTTCAATACAATCGCCAAAATGCTCTACGCTAAACTGCACCTGAGCATTTTTGTTTATTTTTTTAACACTTGAATAAGCGTACTCAACCGCTTCAATTGCTTTTTTGGCACAATAGTGAGGCTCTTTATTTAAAACATATTTCATATGAAATGGGCTGAGTGTCAAAAATGTATGTATTCTTGGAATTTTAGCATGCCCTATTGAATCAATTGCACTATCAATGTCTTTTTGGACAGTTCTAGCCAGAGCGGACACAACGAGGTTATCCCATGCCATATCAGCCAAAGCAGAGCATGACTGAAAATCCATATGAGAAGATGCGGGAAAACCAACCTCAACCGCTTGAACATTAAGCTCTTTAAGCTTTTCAAATATAAATTGTTTCTCACTCAACTGCCAAGGCTTTTTTAATGATTGATTTCCGTCTCTTAAAGTAATATCGTAGAAAAAAGGCTTATCCATATACTAAGTTATTCCATTTATTTGACACGTGTGCTATAATTGTAAAACAAACAATAAATATTGATGACAAATCACCAACTATGTAAATTTTTGTTAATCCAAATCCCACTCTCTAAGTGTTTTTTAGCAATTTAATTTTATTTTTGACGTTAAAAGACTTGGTTGAAGAAGGTATATGATTACTAGAATACAAAGCAACAACAACAAAACATTAAATTTTCGTGCGCTCAAACCAAACTCCATTCATCTGGGCAAGGGGGCACAAGCGCTGCTTACAAAAGCAAACAACTTTTCAAGCGTGCACCAAAGACTAGCCATAGGTGCTTCTGCTCTTTTAATGCAGCCCATTATCGACATGTACAACAAAGAAGTAGACAAAGACACAAAAAAAGTATCTGCCATAAGGAGTGCTGCAAAAGCAATTATAGGTACTGCAACAGGTCTTGTGGTAAGAAGCAGCTGTATGAAATTAGCAGAGCTTAAATACGCACAAAAAGACGCCTGTGGCAATATCATTAAGGAAGCAGGACAGATAAAAATAGACCCTGATAAAGTTCAAAAGTCTTTTGGCAAAGGTTTTGAAGCACTTAAACTTGACGATAAGGCTCTAAGTGACGCCATAAAACGCGTACCATCAATTGTCGGCACAATAGCGGCACTTGGCGTTATGATTTTTACAAACTTTTTGCTTGATGCACCGCTAACAAATATGACCATGGAAAAAATAGACGAATTCATGGATAAACGATTAAAAGCAAAAGAAAGTGCAGGTGAGCAAAATGGCTAACTTTGCACAAAAAATTGTCGCAAATTTTGCAAACGACAACGCAAAATTCTTATTCTTATCCGCTGCTGCAGGCTGGTTTTTAGCAAGTGCTGCACAAACTTTTGGTATAGTTACCAGCAAAAAAATTGATAAAGATGACAAAAAATTCCTAATACCGCAGGAGATTGCGGACGGTGCAGCAAATATCGGATTATATGCCCTATTTACAGCACCTCTTATGGGTTTAACAGAAAAATTAATAGATAACGGCAAAATTGCATTTAAAAATATAGAAAAAGGCACGCCTGAATTTGATAGATTAAAAGGCGGCGCAAGGGTAATAGCATCAATCGCGGGCGCTATTATTTCAAGCAATATTTTAACTCCACTTGTTAGAAACAAGCTTGGCACAATAGCTCAAAGAAAAGCGCTGCACCAAAAAATAAAAGTAACTGAACCCAATTATGACCCGTACTATCAACCTCTGTTTCAGAAAAACTACGGCAAAGCACCACTTAAAATGAGCAGCTATATGAGCTTTACAAGAAATCACGGACTAAAAATTTAGCCAAGTTGTTGTTTTACTAGTTTTACCATCTCGCAAAAACGCTTACTCAGGTCAGCTTGAGATATTTTAAGCTTTCTTGCAATGACACTTTGTCTTAAATTTTGCACATAGCGCATGGTAAAAATCTCTAAATATTTTTTTGAAGGATTACCCAAATCAAGTTTATCAATAATGTCCAAAATACTCTTTGCAAGCTCAGGGTTTGTATATTTTTCAGAAACAAATTCCTCGGGGTCAATAAGATTAGAATATATATCACGCTCGCTTTGTTGAGTATTTTTTTGCAGACTAACCACAGGATTAGTATTTATTTCTTTTGGTTCGTCAATTTTTTTTAACTGAATTGGCTCAATTTCAAGAATCTTTTTGCTATTTAAAGTCTGAATAGAATTATCAGACTTGATATTCTTTAGAACATTTGCAATCGAAGTATCTGCCACTTTTGTTAAATAATTCTTTAAACTTTCAATATTTGAAACAGAGTCCAAAAGCAGATAAGACTTTTTATAAACCTCAGCACAAAACTGCTCCATAAGGTCCTCATGCCCTCTGTAGTCAGGGTGCTGCTTTATTATATTTTCTATTAGTTCTCTTTGTTTAGAATCCAATTTTGAAAAACTCCCAATAAATAAATTTTATCATAAAGAGATTATAACTTTTAATATATTTTTTTGCATTTTTGTTACATTATTTGACGGGTTTGCAGGCAGATATTTTTAGATATATAATGTATGTAAGATAAACTAGACATTTATCCGGAGTTAGATGAGAAGTATAAAAAAACTGTTTATAATCTATGCAGTTCTGGGCGTATTTATGCTCCAGCAGCCTTCTTATGCAGCTTTTAACTTTAAATTTCCCAAGTTTTTTAAATCCAAAAAAGAAAAGAAAATAGACAAACAACAGGAAAATACTACTCCTGAAGAGCAAAATGCTTATGAAGAAGACATCGTTCCGCAAGAACAAAACGCGGTTGAAACCACTCAAGAAAGCAGTGCAAACAATAATGAAACTATTGATGCAGTATACATTAGTCAAGTTGAAATTTTTGGAAACAATATCATAGAAACATCTTTTATAAAAGACCAGCTAAGTTCAAAAGAGGGTTATATATACGATAGGAAAAATATCTCCGCAGACTTAAACAAGTTATATAAAACAGGATATTTTACTCAAAACATAAGAGCAGTACCGCTAAGAGCAGATGATGGCGGTATAAGACTCAGAATAATAGTTGAAGAAAACCCCCCGATAAAAGGTTTTACAATAGAGGGTAATAATGTCGTAGCTACAAAAGACATCATGACTATACTTTCTCAATACGAAGGTCAACCCCAGAATATCTTAAACATCAACTCCGCAATTGAACAAATTCAAGAAATGTATAGTATGAAAGGCTACATACTATCAAGAGTAGTCTCAGTTCAAGATGACCCTGACGGCATGGTAAATATTGTCATTGACGAGGGCGTTATTAACGATGTTATTGTCGAGGGTAACTACAAAACCCGCGACTTTATTGTTAAGAGAAATATCCTGCTTGAACCGGGAACTGTCTACAACGAAAATATCATGCGAGATGATATCTTAAGACTGATGGGCACACAAGCATTTAAAGATGTCAAAAGAGACATCGAAATGGACCCCTCAACAGGAAAGTATAATGTAACAATCTCGCTTGATGAGCAAAGAACAGGTAAAATCTCTCTTGGTGTAGGTGTGGATTCAATGTCAGGTTTCTTTGGTTCGGTCGGTTTTTCGGAAAACAACTTTAGAGGCTTAGGTCAAAAGCTAAGTATCAACTTTATGGCAGGTACGGGTATTTTGATGAACGACAGTTCAATTATAAACAGGCCTAACCTGCAAGCTGAACTTGGTTTTATCGAACCTCATTTTAAATCAGAAAACCAATCTTTAGGTTTTAGAGCATTTGTCAGAAACTTCGGCAGCTACCAAGTACCGCTTGCAATTGAAAAACGCTATGGAGCAGATATTACTCTTACAAGGAAATTCAAAGCATTTAAGAACTTAAGCGGAAGCATTAGCTTTGGCGGAGAAAGTGTCGACCTTGATGAAGGTGATGAATGGAAAGCAAGAAATGTATTTGCTTCAAGAGGTATCGACTACTCTCAAAGGGCCAGACAACTTGATGGCGGGGTTTATGCCAAAATTACTCCTGCGTTAATTTATGACACAAGAGACACCGTTGTTAACACAAGACGAGGCTTATTGGCGCGTATCAGTCTTGAAGAGTCAATCGGCTTTGGCGCTGATTCATTCGGTAAATTATACGGTATGTTAAAGAAATTCATACCCGTCGGCAGAAAATCAACATTTGTAATTGCAGCAAGAGCAGGCGGTAAAATACACGGTGATATGCCTGAATTTGCAGCATACGCTCTTGGCGGCCCATATACCATAAGAGGTTTTAACATCTCTGAAGTTGGTACAGGTAACGGCTTTATGATGGGTACAGCTGAATTTAGAACCCCTATACCGTTTATGGACAGACTTACAACAAATACTTTCTTAAACAATGTAAGACTTGCTGCGTTTATGGATGCAGGTACGCTTTTTGGCGATACTCTAACAAACAAACTGTATGACCGTCCGGGATACGCTATCACTGCAGGTGTCGGCTTAAGAGTATTTATCCCCGGTCTTGGCCCTATCAATCTTGACTACGCTATACCGTTTACAAATACAGGCGGAAAAGACCGCAGCAACGGATTCTTTACATTTGGTATGGGTGAAATGTACTAGAGAAATTTAGTTTCATTTATAAACAAAAAAGTACCGCACTTAATGCGGTACTTTTAATGTAATGTTTTAAACCCTATTCCAGATTTAAGTTACCTTGCTCAAAATTATCCTGAGGAGCTTCTTGAGCTACAGGTTCTTTATCCGTATCCGTATCTTCATCAGGGTTAATTATCTTATTAACAGATACCACGGTATCATTATCAACAAGGTTTTGAACCTTAACACCCGTTGCAGGACGTCCCTGACGAGAAATATCTGCAGCGCTTACTCGAGTAACAATACCGTTTGCGGTAACTACCATAATATCATCGTGCTCATCAACGATAGTCAACGCCACTAGTCTTGAATTTGATGATTTAAACTTAGTAGCAATCAAGCCCAAGCCACCTCTGTTTTGAGGTCTGAACTCACTTAATTTTGAGCGCTTGCCAAAGCCGTCTGATGTTACTACAAGCAAGTCTGCATCATAATCCCTTGGTACAACATCGCAGCCTATAATATTGTCGCCCGTTCTTAATTTCATTGAGTTAACACCGCGAGCGGAACGTCCAAGAGGTCTTAAATCCTCAATTGCAAAGCGAATTGCCATACCGCAAGACGTACCGATAATTATCTCATCATTATTCTGAGCAAGTTTAACCCAGTTAAGAGTGTCACCTTCTTCAAGTCCGATTGCAATAATGCCGTTTCTTCTAATATTTACAAAGTTATCAAGACTTATTCTTTTAATGTAGCCGGCATGGGTTAACATTATAAGGTTGGTGTTAGGACTAAACTCGCTAACGGGAACTACCGCAGTTATTTGTTCATCCTGTTCGATAGGCAGAACATTTATAATAGGCAGACCCTTAGATTGGCGAGAGCCTTCAGGGAAATCGTATACATTTAAGCTGTATACAACACCTTTAGATGAGAAGAACAGAACCTTATCATGCATCATTGCAGTAAAGAAATGTCCGACATCATCATCCTCTTTTGTTTTCATACCGCCCTTACCGCGCGTTGCACGATTTTGGCGCTCAAATGTATCAAGAGAAATTCTCTTTATATAGCCTTGGCGAGTTATAAACACTGCCATTGCAGTATTAGGAGTTAAATCTTCAATATTCAACTCGCCTTGTTCGGGAAGAATTTGAGTTTTTCTGTCATCACCGTATTTTTCTTTATCTTCCAATAATTCTTCTTTAATTAAAGCAAGAACTTTATTTCTATCTGCCAAAATTGCCTCATATTCTGCAATTTTCTTGATTAAATCGTCATATTCGGCTCTTATTTTATCTTGTTCAAGACCCGTTAAGCGTCTTAATTGCATTTCTAAAATTGCATTAGCCTGCTCAGTATCAAGCCCAAATCTTGACATCAAGCCGTTTCTTGCTTCTTCGGTATTTTTTGATTTTTTGATAAGTTCAATAACTTCATTAAGCGCGTTTAGAGCTATCATTAAGCCCTCTAATATATGCGCGCGAGCTTTTGCCTTTTTCAAGAAGAAAATTGTTCTTCTTGTAATTACATCTACACGGTGCTCAATGAACTCGTTTAAAACTTCATACAAGTTCAAAAGTCTTGGCTGTTGACCGACAAGAGCAACCATATTAACGCCAAAACTTGTCATAAGAGCCGTTTGTTTGTACAAGTTGTTTCTTACAACATCGGGCTTAGCGTCACGTTTAAGCTCAATTACAACCCTCATACCGTCACGGTCGGATTCATCTCTGATATCTGAAATTCCTTGAACCTTACCTTCTTTTACAAGGTCTGCAATTTTTTCAATAAGGGCAGCTTTATTCACCTGGTATGGAATTTCTGTAACAACAATCGCCGTTCTTGCCTGACGACCGCCGCCGCCCGGTAATTCTTCAATTTTTGAAACGGCAGACATTTTAATTGAACCGCGGCCTGTTTCATAAGCTTTCTTAATTTCAGAAGTTCCAATAATTGTAGCGGCAGTAGGGAAATCAGGCCCTTTGATATATTGCATAAGCCCCTCAACTGTAATATCGGGGTTATCAATCATTGCTATTGTACCGTCTACTACCTCGCATAAGTTATGAGGCGGGATATTTGTTGCCATACCGACTGCAATACCCGATACACCATTTAATAAAAGCATTGGCAATCTGACGGGCAATACCGCAGGCTCTTGCAGAGAACCGTCAAAGTTAGGCGTAAAGTTAACAGTTTCACAGTCAATATCAGCCAGCATAGATGTTGTAATTTTGTGCATTCTGGCTTCCGTATATCTCATAGCAGCAGCCGAGTCACCGTCAACAGAGCCAAAGTTACCATGACCGTCAATTGTTAAATATCTTGTCGCAAAGTCTTGTGCCATACGCACCAAAGACTCATAAACCGCAGAGTCACCGTGAGGGTGATATTTACCGAGAACTTCCCCGACGATTCTTGCGCATTTTTTAAACGGTTTATCAGGCGTCATGCCAAGTTCGTTCATTGCAAACAAAATACGTCTGTGAACAGGTTTTAAACCGTCTCTTACATCAGGTAGCGCACGCCCTACAATTACACTCATAGCATAATCAATATATGAGCGTTTCATCTCGTCACGAATATTAACGGGAACTATTTTTCCATGGTCAAATAAATTAGTCTGACTCAAAACTTTTACTCCTAAACTGCCTCTATATCAACATTTTATAACAAACACAAGCGCATGGCAAATAAATGGAGCTTATTAAAAGCTTGTAAAATCAAAGCTATTTTTATACAATTTGCATATGGATAAGAAAATAAAAGTTGCATTAGTTTTTGGGACACGCCCCGAGGCGATTAAAATGGCGCCTCTTGTTAAAGAGGTTCAAAAAAGAAAAGAGCTTGAGGCAATTACCATAGTAACTGCTCAACACAGGCAGATGCTAGACCAGGTACTCGAGCTTTTTGAAATAGTTCCCGATTATGACTTAAACCTTATGAAACCGAACCAAAACCTCTGGGGGCTTACATCTGATGTGCTTTTACAAACAAAAGAATTATACGAAAAAATAAAACCCGACATTGTCCTTGTACACGGCGACACCACAACAGCGGGCGCTGCAGCACTTAGCGCGTATTATGCAAGAATCCCGATAGGGCACGTTGAAGCGGGACTCAGGACTTTTAACAAAGATTATCCCTTCCCTGAGGAAATAAACAGAGTGCTTGTTGATGCCGTTTGTGATATGCACTTTTGCCCTACAGAAGGCTCTGTTGAAAATATAAAAAACTCAGGTATTAAAACGGCAAATTCCCTTTATAAAACAGGCAATACGGTAATTGATGCACTTTTGTACACTGTAGAAAATAAAGAGACAAATCTTGATTTTATCGGTTTAGACCCGAATTTAAAAACCATTCTTTTAACTTCGCACAGAAGAGAAAACTTTGGCAAACCGCTTGAAGAAATTTGCGATGCGGTTATTGACCTAATCAACAGCAATAAAGATATTCAAATCGTTTACCCTGTGCACTTAAACCCAAACGTACAAAATACGGTAAAAGCTAAACTTGAGGGTATAGATAGAGTTAAGCTCATTGACCCGCTTGACTATGCGCCCTTTGCAACATTGATGAAAAAATCTCATATAATATTGACTGATTCAGGTGGAGTACAGGAAGAAGCTCCTTCTCTTGGAGTTCCCGTCCTTGTTTTAAGAGATGAAACAGAGCGTCCTGAAGCGCTTGAATACGGTTGTGTTAAGCTTGTCGGCGCACACAGGGATAAAATAGTATCAACAGTGCAAAAACTGCTTGATGATAAAGAGTTTTATAATTCTATGAAACAAGCCGCAAACCCATACGGCGACGGGCTTGCTTCAAAAAGAATTACTGACGCTATAGTTGAAAGATTTAAAAAGTAAGCAAAAAATATTTTTCAGACTCTTTTTAAAAGTGTAAGAAAAAAAAGACATTTTATGAGCATAAGCATTAACAAGATAATCAATACAACAAATTCGGCAAAAATATTGAAAAAAAGCGCAAGCGCAGTTGCCAAGTACAACAATGCGCATTCTTGCGCACTAAGGGATGCTGTTTTTGCAAGTGTGCAAGCAGATTTAATGCGCACAGGAATGAGCACACACAAGGCAAGAATTACAGTTTTACTTAATTTGTATTCCAGATTGAAATAGATATTTATGCAGCCATATAAGCACTAAGTGCATCCGATAGTGATGTTGAATTAATTTGTGAGTCATTGCTGCCAGATGAGCCATGGAGCATTTCATAGATTATCATTTCAGAGCTTGAGACCGTACCGTCTTGATTTAAGTCCATTACATCATACTCTTCATCTTCTTCATCAGAACCTGGCGAACCTGATGAGCCGGATGATGATGAAGATGATGAACCCTCGACACTTTGCACATCTTCTGCCTGCTCTATTTGCATACCCGCAGGGACACCAAGATTTGACATATCTAACTTTTGAGAATAAAGATTCTCCGTATCTTCTCCCACAGAGTCAAGCGCATCTTGAAAAACATCTTCAAAAACTTCAGTATCTGTTTTATCAATTTGAGTATAAGAACCTATAGAGTAAGCACTTATGCCCTGCAGACCATACATAGAGTCGCTAATTGAGTCAACCATTTAAAACCTCCTTTATACAAGTATTTTTCCATGGTTTCTCAAAAAATAAATCATACAAAAAATATACATATATTTGCATACTAAAATACCACCCGTCAAATAATGCGGGCGGTATTTTAAATATTGAATGAAAAAGATTATCTTTTTGAGAATTGGAATCTTTTTCTTGCTCTTTTACGGCCGTATTTTTTACGTTCTTTAACTCTTGCGTCACGAGTCAAAAGACCTTCTTGTTTTAATACGGGTTTGAACTCTTCGTTCATTGCAAGTAATGCACGAGAAATAGCGTGCTTAATTGCGTCAGCTTGAGCACAAACACCGCCGCCTACAGCTTTAACTCTAACGTCAAGTTTGTCTTGATTGTCAGTTAAAACTAAAGGACGATATATAGCCATCTCTAAAGAGGGGCGATTTCCAAAATAACCTTTAAGAGTTTTACCGTTGATAAAGATTCTGCCCTTGCCTGAAGCAACTTTTGCAACAGCTATTGAGCATTTTCTTCTGCCGGTTTTAACTACTTCTTGTTTAGCATCTGCCATTATTACTTATCTCCTTTGATTTCATATTTTTCGGGTTTTTGAGCTTCGTGAGGGTGATTAGCGTCAGCATATACTTTTAATTTTGTAAATTGCTGAGAACCCAAAGTGTTGTGAGGAAGCATACCCTTAACCGCTTTTTCTATAGCACGGGTCGGGTCTTTTTCCATAAGGGCTTTGAAGCTGATTTCTTTAAAACCGCCCGGGTAACCACTGTGAGAACGATACAACTTATCAGTTTCTTTTTTACCGCTCACTTGAATTTTAGCAGCATTGATAACTACTACAAAATCACCTGTATCAACATTTGGTGTATATTGAGGTTTATTTTTGCCGCGAAGAATATTAGCGCATGCAACAGCAAGTCTGCCAAGGGTTTGACCTTCGGCATCTATTACATACCATTTTCTTTCTACTTCAAGCGGCTTTGCGCTAAATGTTTTCATTTATTTGCCTTTCCTATATTCATTTGTTTCAGATAATTTGAACAATCACCATATCCGACATATTCAAGAGTTAAACCGATAGCAGGGGCTGTAGCACCTGAATTATTTCTGTCTTTTGAATCCAAAATTTCTGCCATCGCTAGCGGGTCGAGAGCATCTTTTTGAATTTTAAAGAGAGTGCCGACGATTGTTCTGACCATATTATAGAGAAACCTGTTTCCTATAATATCAATCACTATATATTTGTCATCATCCGACCTAAAAGCCGCAGCGTGGTAGATATTACACACACACGCTGGGTTATCGGACTTTGACTTAAAAGCACTGAAGTCATACTCACCTACAAGACACTTTAGTGATTTATCAAAAAGATTCTCATCCAAGTGCCATTTTACAAATAATACATTTGTATCAAATGGAGAACTTGTTATGTCATTTCTGATTAAATATCTGTAGTGGCGAAACTTCGCAGATTTTTGAGCATGGAAAGTATTTTCAACCTTTTTTATCTCGAAAACCCTTATATCTTCAGGCAAAATCCCGTTTAGAGAGTTGATAAATTTCTTTGTATCAAATTCTGCTGCGGTATCAAAGTGAAATGTTTGAGATTTTGCACTCACACCTGCATCAGTTCTACCTGAAAATATAGTGCTTGTTTTTGTTTTTATCAATGTACAGAGCGCTTTTTCAACTTCGTCTTGGATTGTATTACCGCCTGGTTGTTTTTGTGAACCGCAGTAGTTCTTACCCAGATATGAAATTCGCGCAAGGTAACGATTTTTGGTATTCATTATACCAATTGAATCATTGCCATTTCAGCAGCATCGCCTCTGCGGGGAGCAAGTCTGTAGATTCTTGTATAACCGCCGTTACGAGTTGCGTATTTTTTGCCGATAACCGAGAACAGTTGTCTTAAAACTGTTTGGGAGGGCAGTTTTTGACCTTCTTGAGGAGCATCAAAAATCTCACCTGTTTCAAGGTTCATATATTTTGAAGTTTCCTTGTCGAAGATATATTTAGCAGCTTGTCTGCGAGAAGCTAAATCGCCTTTTTTAGCAAATGTGATTACATTTTCAGCATAAGGACGAAGTGCTTTAGCTCTTGCCATTGTGGTTTTAATTTCACCATGCAAGAACAACTCGGTTGCCAAAGAGCGAAGCAGTGCTTTTCTTTGGTCAGCTGCCTTTGATAGGTGGTGTCTTTTACACTGGTGTCTCATTTTATTTATCCTTTTATTATATTAGTTCCAAATCATCTACACCTTCAGGATTGGGTTGAAGGTCCAAACCTAATTGGTGAAGTTTTTCGATTACTTCGTCAGAAGATTTTTTACCGAAGTTTTTAATATTCAATAAGTCATGTTCTGATTTTTTCAAAAGTTCTGCCATAGAGTTGATGCTTGCTCTCTTTAAGCAGTTATAAGCACGAACTGAAAGTTCCAAATCTTCAATTGTGAAAGCAGGAACTGCTTCAGTTGTTTCTTCTTCTTTCTTTTCTTCTTCAATTTTTACACTAACAGGTGTACCTGTAATTGCAGCGATTTGAGAGAAGTGCTCAATAAGAAGATTTGCACCTTTTGACAATGCCTGAGTTACGTCAATTGAACCGTTTGACCAAATTTCAAGGGTTAATTTGTCAAAGTCAAGGTTTTCACCTACACGAGCAGGTTCAACAAGGTAGCTTACACGTTTGATAGGCATAAATGCAGCATCAATCGGAAGCATATCTATTGGCATACCGTTCTTTTGTTCTTTAAGAACATCTTGAGTTACATAACCCTTACCAACTTCAACAACGATATCAGCGTGGATTGAACCGCCTTCTGCAAGAGTACAGATTAAGCAATCAGGGTTAACAATTTTAACACCTGCGGGAAGTTCAATATCAGAAGCCAAAACCGCACCGGGTCTTGTAACATCTAATCTTAAATGTTGAACATCGTTATTATCAGTTTTTACAACCAAACCTTTAAGGTTAAGCATAATATCGATAACATCTTCAACAACTCCGGGGATTGAAGTGTATTCGTGTGTAATACCTTCAATTCTTACTGAAGTAACAGCAGCACCCTCAAGGCTTGAGAGTAATACTCTTCTTAAAGAGTTACCGATTGTAGCGCCATAACCTCTTTCGAGCGGTTCGATGACGAATTTACCGTATTGTGAGCCGTCTGAGCTGGTTGTGGTATTAACATTTTTAATTTTAAGTTCCATATTCTTCATTCTCTCCTAATTACTATTTAGAGTAGTACTCAATAACAAGTTGTTCTTTGAACTCGGGATCCATCTCTTCCCTTTGCGGTACTCTGTCAAAAACAATCTTCTGAGCAGCTTTATCTACGTTTAACCAAGCAAATGAAAGCGCCATATCGATTGATTCTTGAACATTTTTTATGTAATTTTGACTGTTTGTTTTAACAGTGACTTCATCTCCTGCTTTAAGCAAATAGGAGGGAATATCAACTTTTTTACCGTTAACAAGAACATGTCCGTGGTTAACGATTTGCCTTGCTTGTCTTCTCGTAACTGCAAAACCAGCGCGGAAAATTACGTTATCAAGTCTTGATTCAAGCATTTGTAACATAATCGTACCTGTTACGCCTGTTTTTCTTGAAGCAGTTTGGTAATATTTAGCAAATTGCTTTTCAGATACAAGGTAAGTAAGGCGAATTTTTTGTTTTTCTTTTAATTGCAGAGCGTAATCAGATGCTTTCTTTCTCATTGCACCGTGCTGCCCTGAAGAGTTTTGTCTCATTGACGATGTCAATTTACGATTGGACAAATCTTTGACACCGAAGTTTCTGTATAATTTATTTGTGGGTCCAGTATATCTAGCCAATTTTATAGCTCCTTTTATTATTGTTATACTCTACGTTTTTTAGGAGGACGGCAGCCGTTGTGAGGAATTGGAGTTACGTCCTTGATTAAAGTAATTTCAAGACCTGCGGCTTGAATAGCACGGATAGCGGTTTCCCTGCCTGAACCGGGGCCTTTTATAAATACTTCAACTTTTCTCATTCCTTGGTCAACTGATTTTTTAGCAACCAATTCTGCTGCAGATTGTGCTGCAAACGGAGTACCTTTTCTGGCACCTTTGAATCCGCAAGCACCGGCAGAAGCCCATGCAACAGCATTACCTTGAGTATCGGTTGAAGTTACGATAGTGTTATTAAAGGTGGATTGAATATGTACAACACCTTGTAATACGTTCTTTCTTTCTTTCTTTTTTGTTTTTGTAGGTTTAGCCATTATATTTTCTTCCTTTTATTAATTTCTTTTGTTACGCCAAAATAAAATCAAATCCTATTTCTTTTTGTTAGCTATCGGGCCTGATTTTTTGCCTCTGCGTGTTCTGGCGTTTGTTTTTGTTCTTTGACCTCTGACAGGGAGTTTTCTTCTGTGACGAACTCCTCTGTAAGAGTTGATTTCTGATAAGCGTTTGATATTAAGAGATTCTTCTCTTTTTAAGTCACCTTCGATTGTGTAGTGAGCTATTTCGGTTCTGAGTTTTTTAATATCGTCATCGGTTAAATCGTCAGTTCTTAAGTCTTGTGAAATATTGCAAGCCTCAAGAATTTTTGCACTTCTAGTAGGTCCGATGCCGTAGATATAGGTTAATGCGATAACCATTCTTTTGTTACGGGGTAAATCAACCCCAGCCAATCTTGCCATTTATTTATGTCTCCTTTGAATTACTTACTTATTAACCCTGTCTTTGTTTGTGTCTTGGGTCAGAACATGTAACTGTTACACGTCCTCTTCTTTTGATTACTTTGCAGTTTTTGCAAATTGGTTTTACTGATGCTCTAACTTTCATTTTTATTTTCCTTTATTTACTTTAATCTGTATGTAATTCTGCCTCTTGTTAAATCATAAGGCGTCATTTCGACTTTTACTTTGTCACCCGGCAATATTCTAATAAAGTTTTTCCTGATTTTTCCTGAAATATGTGCCAATATCTCATGTCCGTTTTCAAGTTCTACTCTAAACATTGCATTTGGCAAAGACTCAAGTATTGTTCCTTCAAATTCTATTACGTCTTTAGACATTAGTTTCCTTTATATATTTCAACAAATAAATCATACATGTTAAATTTTTCAATGCAAGGCTTTTTGTACAAGTTTTTTGGTATTTTTGGGGATTTTATTAAATTGTTTTTTTAAAGTAAGGGTATATTTAGTATTTTCAATATGGTTAAAATAGCCGTTTTTATAGTTGTTTCAGCGAATAATGTAACGATTTGTAAATTATTTAAAAAGTCTTTTCTTTACTTATACAAATAAACACCGGAGTAATTTGACTAATTTAAAATTTATTATAATATAAGCCTATGATTAAAGAAAAAATTTCAAATTTTTGCGAGCTTACAAGAGCATACTCGCTGCCAATGTCCGTTGCGCCTTGGTTTTTAACACTCATTTGGGCGCAAATCTACCTGCCGTCGTACTTGGATATGTTTTTAACTTTTATCGGCGTTATCTGTGTGCACCTTGGTACAAATCTTTTGGATGATTACATAGATGTCACAAAAGAACTAAACCGAGGCAAAAACCTTGACAACATTGACTTTGGCACAATAAACAACAAAGCCAGACTTATTTTAAACGGAACTTTTTCGCTTAAAAAAGTCACCCGAATAATAGCTATTTTATACGCTATAGCGCTTTTAATAGGTATTTACTACACAGTTACAACAGGGGCTATAATCCCTGTAATTATAGCTCTAACCGCTGCTATGTGTTTATTTTACCCCTTTGCCACAAAGTACTACTCAGGCGAGCTCATTGTAGGTGTAATATTTGGCCCTCTGCTTATGAGCGGCACATATTTAGCTCTTTGCGGTCTTTTATCGACAAGAATACTTATTATGTCAATATCTGTGGGGCTTTTAACGGCAGCACTTTTGCACACTCATGCCATTATGGATTGGGAATATGACTGCAGCGTGGGCAAAAATACATTCTGCAGACTTTTTAAAAACAAGCAAAATGCCATAAAGGCGCTTGAAACAATAGTTTGGCTATCTTATGCCAATGTCGCCGTTTTTGTAATTGGCGGCTGGCTGCATCCAAACGCTCTATATACATTTATTACAATGCCTATAGCAGTTGAGCTTTTTAAATCCATAAAAGACTACGTAAATATTAAAGACGTGAAATTTATTCCAAAATGGTGGATGGGGCCGATGGAAGACTGGGATAATATCAACAAAAATCATATGGCGTTTTTTATGTATAGATTTTATCTTGCAAGAAATTTATGCTTTTTATTTTGCTTAATAGCGGGAATTGCTTGCTATTTAAAATAAAAAAAATTATAATTACCATATGAAAAAAATTGTTTTTATTATTTCTGTTTTAGTATTTTTAGTTGGAGCAGGTGTTATTATGGCAAATTCTAATTTTACACTTACAAGCGAAAGTATAAAAAATAACCAAACATTGGCTAACGAACAGGTCTTAAACGGCTTTGGCTGCAGCGGAGGTAATGTTTCCCCTGACCTAAAATGGCAAGGAGCACCCGAGGGAACAAAAAGCTTTGCACTTCTGGTTCATGACCCTGACGCACCACGCCCTAAAGGCTGGTGGCACTGGCTTGTGATAAATATCCCTGCTAATAAAACAGAACTTAAAAAAGGAGAAAAACCCGCCTCACCTGCACTTGAAACAGTTACAGACTTTAATACACTAGGTTATGGCGGCGCTTGCCCTCCTGTTGGCCATGGGGTGCATCATTACAACTTTACAATACATGCTCTTGATGTTGAAACTCTTGATGTAACAGTAGATACAGACCCAAATACCGTTGAGAAAATCGTAAAAGAGCACTCCCTTGCAAGTTCAACAATAACAGCGTTGTATCAAAGATAATTTTTTTATAATATAATTATCTTATGAAAAAAATCGATAACATAAGAAACTTTAGCATAATAGCCCACATTGACCACGGCAAATCTACTCTTGCAGACAGATTGCTTGAACTTACCGGTACAATAGCCCAGCGCGATATGCAAAATCAGCTGCTTGATACTATGGATATTGAGCGCGAGCGCGGTATTACAATCAAGCTAAATGCCGCAAAAATGAACTACAGAGCAGATGATGGGAAAGATTACATTTTAAATCTTATCGACACCCCCGGGCACGTTGATTTTTCTTATGAAGTTTCTCGCTCGCTTGCAGCTTGCGAGGGTGCGCTTTTGATAGTGGATGCAACACAGGGTGTTGAGGCTCAGACCCTTGCAAATGTGTATCTTGCAATGGAGCAAAATCTTGAAATTATCCCCATAATAAATAAAATTGACCTGCCCTCGGCAGATGTCGAAAGAGTAAAACAAGAAATAGAAGAAGTTCTGGGCATTGACGCATCAATGGCAATTCCTGTGAGTGCTAAAGAAGGAACAGGGATAAAAGAAGTCCTTGAAGCCGTTGTGGCACATATTCCACCGCCTGATGATACGTCAAACAGACCACTTAGGGCGCTTGTTTTTGACAGTGCGTATGACCAATACTTAGGAACCGTTTGCTTTTTTAAAGTAATAGACGGGTCAATCAAACTCGGGGATAAAATTAAATTTATGGCAACGGGTAAAGAGTTTGAAGTTGTTGAACTCGGATTTTTAAACCCCAACAGAGTACAGGTAGAAGAGCTTAAAACAGGCGAGGTTGGCTATTTTGCAGGTTCAATAAAAGAAATAACTCGCTTTGTGGGAGATACAATAACTCATGCGCAAAACCCCGCAAAAGAACCGCTAGAAGGGTATAAAGAAGCAAAGCCCATGGTGTTTTCAGGGCTTTATCCCGTTGACAACGACCAATACCACGACTTAAAAGAAGCTCTTGAAAAGCTTAAACTCAACGACAGTTCTATAACCTTTGAACCTGAAACCTCATCGGCCCTGGGGTTTGGTTTTAGGTGCGGATTTTTAGGCATGCTGCATATGGAAATAGCTCAAGAGCGTCTTGAGCGCGAGTATGACTTGTCACTCATTACAACTGCGCCAAGTGTAATTTACAAAGTCTACAAGACTGACGGTACGATGGTTGAGATAGATAACCCGACAAACCTGCCTGCTCCGCAGTATCGTGATTATATAGAAGAGCCTTATGTCAAAGTAAATATTTTTACTCCGAACGATTATGTAGGCTCGCTTATGGAACTATGCCAAGGAAAGCGCGGAGACTTTATAAATATGCATTATTTGGATAAAACCCGTGTCAATCTTGAATATCACATACCGTTAAGTGAAGTTATTACGGATTTTTACGACCAGCTAAAATCCCGCTCTAAAGGATATGCCAGCCTTGATTATGATTTTTACGCATACAAGCGCTCTGACCTTGTAAAAATGGATATTTTACTTAGCGGAGAAGTGGTTGACGCGTTATCTGTCATCTGTCACAAAGATAGTGCTTATAATATAGGTCAAAAACTTGCAACAAAATTAAAAGAAATTATACCAAGGCAGATGTTTGAGGTAGCAATTCAAGCTGCAATAGGCGGTAGAATAATTGCAAGGACAACTATTAAAGCTATGCGCAAAAATGTGCTTGATAAATGCTACGGTGGTGATATTACCCGTAAAAGAAAACTTCTTGAAAAACAAAAACGCGGTAAAAAACGCATGAAGTCAGTAGGCAGAGTAGATATCCCGCAAGAAGCGTTTATGGCGGTTTTGAGTCTGAATGAAGAGTAATCGTAAAGATAATTGATTTTTATTGACTTATAAAAAACGCATAAATATAATAAAATTAATAAGCTTAGATTAGTCTTATTTATAAACTGGAGAAAAGATACGAAAATGATTAAAAAATTTGCTTGCCGCAATGGCGGTGTGCGTCCTTATGGCGTACAAAAGGGGTTTACTTTGGCTGAATTATTAACAGCTGTGCTTGTAATATCAGTTATTATGGTGGCACTTGCTCCCGTTATTACAAAAAGGATGAAAGAAAATATTACAGTACAAACTGATAATAAAAAAGGACTTGAAATATATACTAACCCAGGGACCTATACTTTTGATGTTCCGATTGGTATTAATACATTATTTATCCAAGGCTCGGGCGGTGGCGGAGCTGGAGCAGGTTCAACGTATGTTGAAAAAGACATT
>CASDXV010000010.1 GCA_949285255.1 uncultured bacterium
ACCCCTTACTGCAAGAAACTCATCACTTAGACATTTATTGTTATACACTCTTGAATTTTTTTCATTTACACTCGGAGTGCTTGCTCCATTGCTTCCTCCGCCGCCACCGCCTGAGCCAGTTATTGTTAATGTTACTTCATTGACACCTATGGGTATTGTCCAAGTTGTTGAACTTGTAAAAGAAATATCTTTTTCAACATAAGTTGAACCAGCTCCGGCTCCGCCGCCACCAGAGCCTTGAATAAATAAAGTATTTATTCCAATAGGAACATCAAAAGTATAAGTCCCGGGGTTAGGATAAATTTCAAGCCCCTTTTTATTATCAGTCTGTACGCTGACGGTATCTTTCATCCTTTTTGTTATAACGGGAGCTAACGCCACCATAATAACTGATATTACAAGCACAGCGGTTAAAAGTTCTGCCAGTGTAAAAGCTCTTTTTTTCATATTCAATTTCTCCGGTAGGTAATATAAATCCGTAGTGAAACTACGAATTATAGAAATACATTAACACTAAAATTAAATTATGGCAAATTGCTCTTCAGAAATTCTTCAAACAAATTTAAAAAAATACCGCAAGGAAAAAGGTCTTACACAGCTTCAGCTTGCTATAAAGTGCTCATTGTCGGTTGACCATATATCGGGCATTGAGAGGGGAAAATTTTATCCGAGTGTTAAAACAATTTTTACAATAGCTGAGGTTTTAAATATTGAACCTTATAAATTTTTTATGAAATAGAAAAGGCGCTATAAATTAATATAGCGCCAATTTTATATTTGTTGCGCCTGCGGTCTTGCTCATCGCAAGCCCCAAGGCTCACTCTGTCTTATGCTTTCCGCCTGTGCAATCAAAGATTGCTCCGTTCACTTCGCTTGCGCTACGCTCACAACGGCGGTCATCAACAGTTGCGCCTGCGGTCTTGCTCATCGCAAGCCCCAAGGCTCACTCTGACTTATGCTTGAGCTTGTTTAACAACAGCTTCAAGAGCTTCAAGAGCGTCAGCAGGAAGTTTATCCAAGCCTGCTTTTTCTGTTTCTCTTGATTTAACGAATTCGATTCTGTCGTTCATACGAGCGATGAATTGTTGAGCGTATTCTTTATTTGCAAAAGAAGCGTCAAAGCCTTCAACATCCATAATTTCTATATCTGAGAAGTTTTCCCATTTGTGGAATTTAGCGCTTCCTTCAACAATTGCTTCAATGATACCAAGAGTGTGTTTAGGTTGAACTTTTGTACCCATAAACTCACCTGTATTTAAGATGTAGCAATCAACGCCATCTAAGATAAGTTGTTTAAATCTTGTGTAATCCATTTCAAGAGGATATACACGGAATGGGTTTGCGTAAGGTTCAACAACTAAAGCATTGGGGTCAACGCCTTTTGCAAGTCTTTCTGCGCTTGAGCGTTTTGTAGCAAGTGTTGCACCCATAGCAGAACCTAGCGATGCACCTGATAATTTAAGTACAGGAGGAATTGTCGGGTCTTTCATCAACCAGAAGATAGCGTTAATAGGTTCATCAATTCTATCAACTCTGTTGGGTGACCAAAGTTTTGATTTAACTGCACGGCCGTTACCGTTTCTGATATCTTCAGTGATTGAGTAAGTTTTGCCGTCAGCTCCTTCAATAACACCTGCGTTTTGTTGAGTTAAGATATATTTGTTATCTTCGCAGCCCATCGGGTAATCTGCAGTTTTATCAAAGTATGCAGGTTCTAATGCGATTGTGTATTTATCATGTACGTTAATTACAAACGCGTCATCGTGAAGTACTGTGATGTCGTATTTGTTGTTGTGTTTAGCGTGAGTAATTGTTGATTTACCTGAACCTGAAAGACCAAATACTGCTACTTGGAAAGATTTTCCGCCGTCAAGGTTGTAGCGTTTCATACCACCGTGGCATGAAGCGTAACCGTTACGAGCAGCGCAGCCCCAAGCAAGAGTAAGTGTACCTTTTTTGTGTTCACCAAAGTATCTCATACCCAAGATTGCAGCACAGTTGTGTTCAGGGTCAAAGAAAGTTAAACCGTACGGGAAGTCAGGGTGTGTCCAGTCAGGGTCTGAGAATACGAAAATGTCGCCGTCGGGGATAGCTCTTGAATTTTCATACATTTGAGCATAGCATTCGTTAATGTATTGGAAGTTTAACATCCAAGAGTACATAACATTTTCAAAGCCTTCAGGAATTAAAAGGTGAGCTTTTACCATGAAGTCTTCTTCAAGACCTACAACGGCTTCTGTTCTGTACATTAATCTGTCGCGTGTATTGTATACTGCTTCACGGATGATAGGTAATAAATAACCCAAATCGCAATTCGGTTCGCCTACGATTTTTCTTGCAGCAGCGCAACGGCCGACAACTGTACCGTCGTTGAATAACAATTGGTTAGCGCCTTGAGGAAGACCGATTTTTTCAGGCATATAAATAGGCATACCTGTTAATTCAACTGTTCCGGGGCTGTTTTTAGCTAATTTGTAAGCTTCTGAAACTGATTTAACATGTTCAACATTGTTACCGTAAAAAGGAGCGGTAATAGTTGCACGTGCAGCAGAATAGAGTTTTTTTAACTCCTCTGAATTAGTAAAGTACTCAACTGTTGACATAAATTTTCTCCTATTTTGTCTACTTTATTTACTCTCGCAAATTTCTACTTCCTATGTTATCATAAACATTTTTTTTGTGTTACTATTTTTATCAATTACAACAAGAGGATGAAAAATGACACAAATGACGGTTAAATGCGAAATTAAAGACATTAGCCTTGCAGAACAAGGTAAAAAGAACATAGAGTGGGCGTTTAAGGATATGCCTGTTTTAACTCGTATTATGGAACGCTTTAAAAAAGAGCAGCCTTTTAAAGGCCTAAGGCTCACTGCATGCGTGCATGTTACAAAAGAAACCGCAGCGCTTTGCGTTGCTATGCAAGCAGGCGGCGCAGATGCTGTGCTTGCTGCGTCAAACCCTTTATCTACTCAAGATGACGTTGCAGCAGCACTTGTTAAATACTGGAATATGCCCGTTTATGCCATAGCAGGCGAAGATTCAGACACTTATCATCGCCATGTGCAAATGGCGCTTGACCATAAGCCCCATTTAATAATTGATGACGGTTGTGACCTTGTTGCTACAGTGCACAAAGAAAGACAAGATTTACTGGAAAATATTATAGGTTCAACTGAAGAAACAACAACAGGGATTATAAGACTTGAGGCAATGGAAAAACAAGGCAGGCTTAAGTTTCCTGCCCTTGGGGTTAATTCAAGCCTTACAAAACACCTTTATGACAACCGCTACGGTACGGGACAGTCTGTAATGGACGGTTTTTTGCGTGCGGCAAATATTTTGCTTGCAGGTAAAACCTTTGTAACTTGCGGTTATGGCTGGTGCGGCAGAGGTGTTGCTACTCGTGCGCGCGGTATGGGGGCAAATGTTATAGTAACCGAGGTTGACCCGCTAAAAGCTCTTGAAGCTGCAATGGACGGTTTTAGAGTAATGCCTATAGCTCGCGCTGCTCGTGAGGGTGATATTTTCCTTACCGTTACTGGGGATAAAAATGTAATTGACGTTGAGCACATTATGAATATGAAAGACGGTGCTTTCCTCGCAAACTCTGGCCACTTTGACGTTGAAGTCAATGTAAACGGCTTAAGAAAACATGTTGTAGAGTACAAAAACGTGCGTCCTAACTTTGACGAGTGGAAACTTGATAACGGAAAATCGGTTTATGTTTTAGCCGAAGGCAGATTATCAAACCTTGTATGTGCTGAGGGCCACCCTGCAAGCGTTATGGATATGAGCTTTGCAAATCAGGCACTTGGTATTGAATTTATTCTTAAAAATAAAGGCAAACTTGAAAATAAACTCTACACCCTGCCAAAATCCGTAGATGAAGAAATTGCAAGAATAAAACTTGACTCTATGGGTATAGAAATTGATACATTGACTGATGAGCAGCAAGAATACCTTAACAGCTGGACTTCAGGAACATAAAACAATGTTTTATATTTGAGGCGCTCAAATGAGCGCCTTTTTTAATTCTAAAAAAAGAGGCGTAATTGTTTATCTGGAGTACGCCTCATAGAATTAAGATACGAAACCTGTGAAGTTCGAACTCTACGCCTATGGCGTTAGTGAGAACGAACAGGCATAAGGATGTGAGCACATGCACAGCGCCGATGAGGCGGTGGGCCTGTGCGACACTGGACTTAGTTTAACACCCTATTATGCTTTCAATGTTCAATTCCGCCTGTGCAATCAAAGATTGCTTCGCTCATTGCACTTCGTTTCATTCGCAACGGCGGTCAGGAACGGTTTGCATATGCCCGCCAAACTCATCGTTTGCCGTGCCTATGCTCACACACCTTATGGAGCAGGAGTGCTCACAAAGTGCACACAAGTGCACTAATTGTTCGCTACTCCTGCTCACTTGCATCCCACCTTATCCTCAAGTACCCGTTACTTCCTGAGCCTCCGGAGCCTTGTTCAAAGGAGTCACTTACTGCACCTGCTCCTCCTCCGCCACTTCCTCCAAATTCGTTGTTTGCAACATCATGTACTCTTCCCGAGTTACCGTTAACATTACCTGATGTACAAAGATAACTTGTAACATCAGTCAGTGTTCCATATGTACCGCTCATACCGCCGCCACATGTTACAGCAGCTGCTGCAGAGGATGTCCTTATACCAAAAGGAGCTCCTCCCACTCCCCCGTCAAAACCATAATTCCATGGGATAACATTAGCATTTACCTGAGATGGTATATTACCGTTTCTTCCTTTAAAACTACCGCTTGCAACACTGTAACTTACTTTGTTTGACTCACTTATCAAAAGTCCTAATGTTGTAGTTTGTATATTACCGTCTTGATTAATAACTCCCGACTTTCCTCCCCTTGGTCTGTATGATGTATCATTAACACAGTTTGTTACAACAGTTGAATTTGTAGAACTTCCAATACAGTTGCTTAAATCTTCTTTTTGCTCTAACGTAGCAGCCTTACCTCCCTCACCTGCAAGAAATACTATCTTGTTATCTCCAATAATTGTAGCCGTACCGTTAAGACCGTCTTGACCCGCTGAACCTCCCGAGCCTCCCGAGCCTACTTCAAATACAATCCTATCTCCTTCAGCTACTTTATACTTAATCTCATAATCTTTATTTGTAGAGCTGTCAACTCCTCCTACACGAGCCCCGGAGCCTCCACCCGAGCCTCCTAACATTACTCTGTAACTTATCTCAACTTTACCTGAGCCTCCTTTAGCTCCCTTTTGACATGATGAAGCAGACTTAGTCCCTCTCGGGCAAAATCCTCCCCCTCCGCCATAACTTGTATTATTACCTGCAGCAACAGGATTAGCATCAGGTGTACCTCCTGTTACTTCTCCCGCTCCTTTTCCTCCTGTTGTATCAGTACCTGCATATCCTTTACCATCTTCAGTACTTACAACCTGAGAACATCCTGAAGCAGAAGAACAAGTTGCAAGGGTAGATGTCTGAGCACCGACACCTGATGTTGTAGCTCTGTTACCTCCAACACCACCGTTAGCATAATATGTTCCTTTAACTACTGCACCTCTTTTATGAACAATCTTTGTAGCTCCGCCCTGACTTCCGTTACTTCCCGCAGAACCGCCGTTACCTCCTGTACCTATTGTTATCTCTAAAGTATCAGAGGGAAGAACACTTATTGTCTGAGTATACTTAGCCCCCGATGCTCCGCCGCTTCCTCCATATGGTGTCCAATCTCTTATTTCGTAGACGCAAAAAGGAATGCCGGAATGACTTGCTCTTCCTGTATTTGTACATGGTAGCCCATTGCAATACCTGTAGTTCCCGTAACCATCCTTGGCTGTAATCCATGTAAAGGTGCCATCTTGCAATGGATGGTCACTATGATGGCAATGGCTATCACCGCCGGGCCATTGGCAATTAGTAGTAACATCATTTGCAGTAACAGCAGTAGTTGGATAATTATCATACATCATATATACATCTAAATACTGTGGCGCTAAATATTTAAAATTAGGAGCTGGGCTTGCATTTATTATCCTCTGCATTTCAGATACTTTTAATAATCGTGCATGGTGAACAATATCCTCTTCTTTTGTAAGGTAACAAACCGCCCCCCAGTTTAGTACACCGGGCAGATAACAATCGCAATAATTTATTGCACCGATTGGCGAGCATGCCATTCTTTCTTCAGGTCTTATACTACCTGGGGCAAGTCTTATTGTAACACCTATATTTGCTCCTCCCGCAGCGTATCTGTGGCAAACTTGGCTCAGGGTAGTTGACGCAGTGACATTTTCAGCAGGTTTTGCTATATATAAGGCTGAACCGTGTCTGCCATAACTTAATTTATCATCCATATTTTTATTGAAATAGCACAAATCTCTTCCGTTATCTGCCATGCCGGGAAGCTTGATATAAGGGCAATCTTCGCTTCCTGTTTTTCCATATCCGCCGCCTCCGCCGCCTCCTGCGCCGTAGAGAGTAAAGGTTATTTTATTAACTCCCTTTGGAATTGTCCATGTAGTGGTATTTAAAAAAGCAGCATCTTTATCTATATAGCTTGAGCCGCCTCCGCCTCCGCCGCCACCTGAACCTTGGATAAATAAAGTGTTTATACCAATTGGAACATCAAAAGTATAAGTACCCGGGTTAGCATAAATTTCAAGACCCTTTTTACTATCAGTCTGTACTGTAATATTTTCTTTCATCCTTTTTGTTATAACAGGAGCAAGCGCCACCATAATAACTGAGATAATAAGTACAGCCGTTAGCAGCTCTGCAAGTGTAAATGCTTTAAATTTAGTCCCCCAAAGTGCTTTTTTTAGCAGCACAAAACAGGGCTGAATGAGTTTTTTCATACCTTATAGCTCCAGTGTAGTTAATTAATATATTAGATATTCTAACACCTAACTTTATAAATGTCTACAAAACATAAAAGAATATAATTTATAAAACCTAAATATTAATATCGGACAAGTTGTTTTATCATTACCAAAAAGGGGTAAATATGACAATATTAGCTAAAGATGTGCCTTTTTATCAAATTTCGCAGGTTTCAAAATTACTCGGCATAACAAGTGACAGGCTAAGAACATATGAAGAGGAAGGGCTTGTAAAACCCTACCGTGCGCGTCACACAAAAGACGGCAAAAGACTCTTCAGCCTTGAAGAAATTGAGTGGCTTGAGATTATAAGAGAACTAATTAAATTGGGTGTTACAATACCTGTAATACGCATTATTTTGTCTTCAAAATTCAAAGCAGGTAAAGACTTGTTAAGAGAAAGGGATGAAAATATCCTTGAGCTTATTGAAAAACTTTACTCTCATCCTGTGTATAAAAAATTATTATCCTCAAAGTAAATTTACAAGGAAGTTTTTTTAAGATATCATTTTTTTGACATTAACAGCAAGGAGACAAAAATGATTGACTTTGCCCCCTTTAAGCATTTAAAAAAAGACTTCCCTGCATCAGTTATTGTTTTTTTGATAGCTCTTCCGCTTGCAATAGGTATCTCAATTGCCTGTAATTTAAGCATATATTCAGGTATTGTTTCAGGCATTATAGGCGGGATTGTTGTAGGTTCACTTTCGGGCAGTTCCCTGCAGGTTTCAGGGCCTGCTGCAGGGCTTATTCTTGTTGTAATTGATATAATTCAAACCCAAGGAGTTGAAAAACTCTTTTTGATAATATTTCTTGCGGGGCTTGTGCAGATAGTATTCGGTGTTTTGTCTTTAGGTAACTGGTTTAGGGCAATTACTCCGGCCATAATTCAAGGCATGCTGGCAGGTATCGGGGTTTCGATATTTCTTTCTCAATTTCATATAATGCTTGATTCAAAGGCGTCAGGTACTTTTCTTTCAAATATATCCGATTTATGGAGCATAATTTATAACTCCGTTTTACCTTTTGACTTTTCAAGACATCACATGGCTTGCTTTGTGGGTTTTTTAACTATTTTTATAATCATCATCTGGGATACTTTTGCCCACAAAAAACTTAAAGCAATCCCTGCTGCTCTTGTGGCTGTTGTTATTTCATCTCTTTGTGCAAATTTAATGCACCTTGATATAAATTACATAAATATAGGTCAAAATTTTTGGTCGGATTTTTATGTTCTGAATTTTCAAACGGCTCTTGAGGGCGCAAGGTGGGCAAATGTAGCGGTTGCGGTGCTTGTTGTTACTTTTATTGCAAGTGCGGAGACGCTTTTGACTTCAAATGCCATAGATAAAATATGTAACGATTCAAGAACGAATTACAACAAAGAAATAATAGCGCAAGGGGTTGGAAACTCTTTGTGCGGCGTGTTTGGAGCGTTACCCATAACAGGAGTAATCGTAAGGTCGGCCGCAAACATTGATGCAGGGGCAAAAACAAGAATGTCAGCCATATTACACGGAATGTGGATACTTGTTTTTGTGAGCCTTTTCCCCTCGCTTTTAAACTACATACCTATATCTGCACTTGCTTCAATACTTGTATATACAGGCTATAAACTTGTTGATATAAAAGCTGCAAAATATCTGCTTTCAGTGAGCAGGGGCGAGTTTGCAATTTATCTTATAACTTTATTTGCAATACTTTTTACAAATCTTTTTGAGGGTATAATTTTGGGTCTTTGCGCCGCTCTTATAAAAAATGTCTACAAAGTTATGAGAGTAAATCTTAAAGTTATAGAAAACAAGGAGCAAAATAGCGTTTTGATAATGCTTTGCGGAAACATAACTTTTTTGCAGTTACCTAAGCTTATGAGCATTTTTGAAGAAATTGACGACACAAAAGAAGTCAGCGTTTGCGCTGCTAAGTTGTATTTTATGGACCATGCGGGTGTAGATTTTATCCAAAGCTGGGAGAGAAACAGGCAAAAAACAGGTGCTAAAACTCACATCGACTGGTCAAGAATAAGACGCACCTATCCGAATTTTCATTGGAGAAAATTCCACAAAAATAGCTCTAACTCGGCTCATTAGCCCATGTGTAACAATTATCCTTTGACTTATTGACTTCAAAATATGTGGATTTGATAATAAAAATATTAATTAAAATATGAAAGACTATTTATGTTCAAGAAAATATTATCTTCCCTGCTTATAAATTTGCTGATATTTCCAAGCGTTTTTGCGGCAGCTGAAACAACCGATACCAAGCAAGAAAAAACATCCATTATAAAAGAATTCAAAACAGGCTCAAAGAGTGTAAAATTTAGCGATAATATCCTAAAAAGAACGGTTGATGACGCTATTGTTCCAAAGAAACTTGAAACATCGATGAAAAACTCAATAGCGCATATTTACGGCAGAGAAAATGTGGATATAATTTATGCTAATGTCTATGAAATAATTAAAAAATCAAAAGACAAAAGAAGCCTCGAACTTTTAAAAGAAGATTTATCGCGTCCTTCTGACTGGTATAAAGACGAAGTAATTTATATGTTCTACCCTGACCAGTTTGGAGTTGGTGAGGACGGTAAACCAAATACTTTTAAAGATTTGGTCGGTATGCTTGACTACCTTAAAGACTTAGGGGTCACAACCATATATATTATGCCTTTTGCCGATTCTCCGATGAACGATTCGGGTTTTGATGTTAAAAATCCTAAAAACGTGAGAAAAGACCTTGGCGGTATGCCCGAGTTTAAAGAGTTTGCAGACGCTGCAAGGAAAAAAGGCTTTAAAATAAAAGCAGATTTAATCTTAAATCATTTTTCAGACCAACATGAATGGTTCCAATCTGCTCTTAAAGGCGATTTAGATAAACTTCATTACTTTATCGTAAGAGAAGATAAGCCTGAGTATAAAGTCTACAAAGATGAAAAAGTAGGCTATATAGCAGAATACAAAGAAAAAGACGGTACGGTTACAAAAAGGAGAATTATATTCCCCGAAGTGTCCGATAATCACTGGCGAAAAGTAACTATCGAGGGCAAAGATTATTATTTGTACCATACTTTTTATCCTTTCCAGCTTGATATCAACTGGGAAAATCCCAAAGTTCTCTACTATGTGCTTGAAACAGTTGCTTTCTGGGCAAATTTAGGGGTAGATATTTTTAGGCTTGACGCTATTCCTTACTACACAAAAGAAGAAGGAACAACGGCAGAAAATCTGCCTAAAACTCATGAGATAATTCAACTTTTAAGTGCGTTTTTACAAACAACCGCACCGCGCTCTATTATTCAGGCGGAAGCTTGTCAGCAGCCAAAAAAAATCCTGCCTTACTTCGGTACGGACAGAAAAGTAGAACATAAGATTTTAGGCGAAACAAAAGAAATACAAAGGACTTCAGAAGTTCAGATTTGCTATCATTTCCCCTACATGCCTGCTATTTGGGCGTCTTTGGTAACTGCTGACAATAAGCACTTCTGGGAGGCTTACAAACAAACTCCAAAAATCCCTGAAAGTGCCGCTTGGGCTATGTTTTTAAGAGTTCATGACGAGTTAACTCTTGAGATGGTAGACCCTCAGACTCGTGAACTTTTGTATGAGAGCTTAACTCCAAAGGGTGCAACTTTCAGAAAAGGTTACGGTATATCGGGCAGACTTGCAAATTTCCTTGACAATGACCCGGATAGAATTGCCATGGCTTTTTCAATTATGCTTTCACTTCCCGGTGTACCTATAATTTATTACGGTGATGAAATAGGCGTGCAAAATAACTTTGCAAATGCAAGAAAAAGCGCTAAAGCCCGCGAGGCAAAGCAAAAAGCTCAAAAAGAAAAAGTAAATATGCTAAGCTACTTTGACTCTCGCGACATCAACAGAGGCCCTATTAAAAAAAGCGTATTTTATAATGCGATTAAAGACTCCGTAAGCTTTAACCACAGGGTTTATTCAAGAGTTAAAAAACTTATCAAAGTAAGAAAACAAACCCCCGTGCTCTCTCATGGCACCTTTGTTGAATTAAAAACAGAATCTCCCGAGGTTTTTGCATACGTTAGAGAATACAACGGTCAAAGAATAGTTGTTATAAATAACCTCTCTGACAGTCGTGAAAGAGCTACGGTAAACTTTATAAACGATAATTTTGGTAAAAAGGCAAAAGACGTCTACTTTAAAGACCTTTTAAGCGATAAAATGATTAGAGCAAGAGCGCAAAACAAGCAAATAACCGTGCGCTTAAAACCCTATGACGCGCTTTGGCTTAAGCTTTAAACTTATCAAAAGCCAAAAGCGCAGCGCCTATCATACCTGCGTAGTTGCCTGATGTCGCATGGAGGATTTTAGTCGGCAGCGTGACTATTTCATCATTTACCACGCGCTCCATATACTCTACATCACAAAATCTTCCCATAGAGCCCGATAATACTATGCAGTCAGGGTCAAATATGTCTGCAAGACCGACAAGTCCTGCTATGATGTAATTTTGCCAGATGTTATACGCGCGCAGCATTTTTTCATCTCCCTCATCAACCCCTCTTATAATGTCATAGGTTGTGATGTCTTTATTTCCCGTAACATCAATACCAGTAATTCTAAGCCCGTTACCCGAAGCGTAAATTTCAAAACAATCATAAGCTTCGCAGCTGCAGCGGCGTTTTTTGTCCATAGACATTTTAAAGTGCATTTCTCCCGCTACGCCTGATTTTCCTTTTAGGAGCTTGCCGTCTACTATAATGCCTCCGCCTACTCCTGTGCCCAGTGTTAGTGTGATGTTATTGTCCATGCCTCTTGCGCTTCCTATTTTATACTCCGCCCAGGCAGCGCAGTTGGCGTCATTTTCAACAAAAACGGGTTTTTTTGAAAGTGATTCAAAATCAGTTTTAGGGTAACCGAAAGCAAGATTTGCAGTGGAGCATATTACCTTTGTATTTTCTCTGTTAACTCCGCCTGCTGTTGAAATCGCTACAAATTCAATTTCATCTTCAAAACGCGAGATAATATCCCTCAAAAGCGCTACAATTTCTTCAGCCGTTTTTGGTGTGGGGTGTTTTTCAATTTCTGATACTATTTCTCCGTTTGTATCAATTTGTGCGGCGTAGATTTTTGTTCCGCCAATATCTAAACTCAGCGCTTTTCTCATTTTAATATCTCCGTAAATCTCTTCGTTATAAGCTGCGGACGGGTTATGGCCGAACCTATTACAACACAAAATGCTCCGCAGTTAAATGCCTCTTTTACCTGCTTTGGTGTCCATATTTTACCCTCTACAATGACAGGTTTCTTGTAGTTTTTTGTAATTTCTCTGCAAAGTTCAAAATCAGGTGTATCAGGGTTGTTTTTTGTTTCTTGAGTGTACCCGCTTAGGGTTGTTGAAACAATGTCAAAGCCAAGTTCTATGGCGTTTTTTGCCTCTTTATATGTAGCAATGTCAGCCATGGCAAGTTTCCCTTTTGATTTTATAAAATCTAAAATATCACTTAGTTTTTCATCGTTTGGTCTTTTTCTTAGTGTAGCATCAAGCGCCACAATATCAGCCCCTGCCTCGATAATTTCTTCTGCGTCTTTAAGTGTCGGGGTAATGTATACAACATCCAAGAAATTATCGGGAATTTTTGAGGGTTTTGTAATTCCTATAACGGGAATTTGCGGGTACATGTCTTTTGCATTTTTTATATCCCGCACACCTGCGAGCCTTAATCCTGAAGCACCGCCAGCAACAACGCTTTTAATCATGGCATTAAGTGCAATTTCATTGTATAGAGGTTCATCAGGCATTGCCTGAACAGAAACCACTATTTTATTTTTCAACTTTTGTAACATATATGAACTACCTTTTGCATAAATTATACACCAAATTGACCATGATTTTTGTTTTTGATTTATACTATTATACAGACACACTTAATTTAAAATAAGAGGAACTATGACTAAAAGTACAATTGAAAGACAAGAAGGAAATCTTGCAAAAATTACCATCACCATTGACGCAAAACAGGCAGACGAATTATATGCCAGAACCCTAAAAAGAATCGGTTCAAATATTAACATTGCAGGCTTTAGAAAAGGAAAAGCACCTAACAATGTTATTGAAAAATATGTAGGTAAAGAAAGAATTAAAATAGAGGCAATCGAGAGCGTATTCCCTATGGAATTTTCTAAAGTTGCTCAGGAAGAAAAACTCGACCTTGCAACTCAGCCTCAGATTGAACACTTTGAATATGAAACGGGAAAAGATTTGGTAATTAACGTAAAAGCCGAATTAAAGCCCGAATTTACCCTTGCACCTTACAAAGATGTAGAGGTTGAATACGAAGAGTTCAAAAACGACTCTGACGCTATGGAAAAAGAACTTCAGGCTCTTCAGAGCAGATTTGCAACTTTAGAAAAAGTTGACAGAGCGTCAAACAACACTGACGTTGTGGTTTTTGACTTTGAAGGAAGTGTTAACGGCGAGCCTATTGAGCATGGCAGTGCAAAAAACCACACTCTTGACTTGGCTCATTCAAACTTTATCCCCGGCTTTGCCGAAGGTCTTGTCGGCCATAGCGCAGGCGAAGAGTTTGTTATAGACGTTACTTTCCCTGAAAACTACCACGAACCAAAGCTAAAAGGCGCACCCGCTCAGTTTAAAATTAATCTTCATGAAGTTAAAGAGCGCAAATTGCCCGAACTTAACGATGAACTTGCAAAAAAAGCAGGCAAATTTGAAACACTTGACGCTCTTAAAGAAGATATTCAAAAATATCTTGACGATGCGCAAACTTTTGAAAACGAAAAGAGAAAATCAGACGCTATTTTCAACAAAGTTTATAATGACACAAATATAGACATTCAAGACTCTATGATTGCGCGCGAGGTTGAAGCGGTTAAAGAAGAAACCAAACAAAACGCACTTCGCCAAGGTCAAGACTGGGATAAAATCGTTGAAACAGAGGGCAAAGACTCTGTTGATGAAAAACTTCGCGAAGAAGCAATTAAGAGAATTAAAAACTCTTTGATTATAGAAAGAATCACTAAAGAAGAAAATATCAAAATCGAACAAAGCGATTTGTTAATGCAGATACAAGAAATAGCAAGAATGTACGGTGCTAACGCAACTTCAGTATTTGAAGAGATGAAAAAGAACCCCTCTTCTTTTGCTCTTTTATCTCAACAAATTGCAACAAGAAAAGTCAACGAATTGCTCTTAAGTTCAAACAAATTTAAGGCAAAAGCATAGTGAATTACGAAAGGAAAATATAGTATGAGTTTTGTACCTGTTGTTATTGAACAATCATCCAGAGGCGAAAGGTCTTTTGACATATTTTCAAGACTTTTAAGAGAAAGAATTATCTTCCTCGGTACTCCTATAGATGATATGGTTGCAAATCTTATCGTAGCGCAAATGTTGCTTTTGGACAGTGAAAACCCCGAAAAAGACATTATGCTCTACATTAACTCTCCCGGCGGCTCAGTTACCGCAGGTTTTGCAATATATGATACAATGCAGCATATAAGAGCTGATGTTTCTACAATCTGTCTTGGTCAGGCAGCTTCAATGGGCGCATTCCTCTTATCATCAGGTGCAAAAGGCAAACGTCTTGCGCTTCCTCACTCAAGAATTTTAATCCACCAACCCTTAGGCGGTGCGCAAGGTCAGGCAACGGATATTGAAATTCAGGCAAATGAAATTTTGAGAATTAAAAAATCTCTAAACAATATCCTTGCAAATAACACGGGCCAGCCTCTTAAAAAGATTGAAAAAGATACTGACCGTGATTACATTATGACACCTGAAGAGGCTGTTGAATACGGCATGATAGACAGAGTAATTACTTTAGATAATGCTGAAAATAAAGAAAATTAATTTGGAGATATTAAATGTCTAAAACTGACGAACCTAATTTAAAATGTTCATTTTGCGGTAAAACGCAAGACCAGGTTAAAAAGCTAATCGCAGGGCCTGATGTTTGCATATGCGATGAGTGTATTGAACTGTGTAATGAGATTTTAGATGAGGAATTGTTCAACCTCAAGGGTGATGAAAAAGCCCAAGAGGCAGAACTATTGTATGAAGGTATTCCAAAACCTCAAGAGATTAAGGCTTATCTTGATGAGCACATTGTAGGTCAGGACGATGCCAAAAAAGTTCTCTCGGTTGCAGTTTATAACCACTACAAAAGAATTGCTCACAACATGGAAAATGAAAAATCCGATGTTGAAATTCAAAAGAGCAATATCCTCCTTGTAGGGCCTACAGGTTCAGGTAAAACCTTATTAGCGCAGACATTGGCTAAACTTTTAAATGTTCCTTTTGCGGTTGCTGACGCTACAACCCTAACTGAGGCCGGTTATGTGGGTGATGACGTTGAAAATATTCTTTTAAGACTTTATCAAAGTGCCGACTACAACGCTCAAAAGGCTGAGCGCGGTATAATCTATATCGATGAAATCGACAAAATCGCAAGAAAATCCGAAAATCCCTCTATCACACGTGATGTTTCAGGCGAGGGTGTTCAACAGGCACTGTTAAAAATGATAGAAGGAACGGTTGCAAATGTTCCTCCGCAAGGCGGAAGAAAGCACCCTCATCAAGAGTTTATTCAAATCGATACATCAAACATCCTCTTTATTGTGGGCGGTGCGTTTGTCGGTTTGGATAAAATTGTTGAAAGACGCGCAGGTGACTCCTCAACCGTCGGCTTTGGTTCAAAATCGGTAAGTGCAGCGGAAAAAGAACTTCAAGCGGCAAAAATGCTTAAAAAACTTCAACCCGATGACTTATTGAAGTTTGGTTTGATACCTGAATTTGTCGGCAGAATACCAATTTACACCGTTCTTGACCCGCTTGATGAGCAAACTCTTAAAATGATTTTAACAAAACCCAAAAACGCTATTGTTAAGCAGTACCAATGCTTAATGCAAATGGACGGTGTTGAACTCAAGTTCGATGATGAGGCGATTGACCTCATTGCAAAAGAAGCCATAAAAAGAAAAACAGGCGCCCGTGCTCTTCGCTCAATTGTTGAAGAGATTATGCTGGATGTTATGTATGAAGTTCCCTCAAATTCAGACATAAAGACATTTACAGTCACGGCCGATATGGTGAGCAAAAAAAAGAACGTAGCGGAGCTCATCAAGCTCCCGACAAAGAATAATTTGTCGAAAATTGAAGAAGATATCGCATAGTTGATGTAAATTTCTTGCAAGTCAACAAAAATAACAATAAAATAATGCTATAACCGGTTTGGAGAAAAAAATGAAGAAGATTTTTAAGTTTTTTGCAGTTTTGATTTGTGCCCTTGCGCTCAATTTCAACACTGCTTTTGCTGATACTTTTAACGATTTGCCCCCCTCGCACTGGGCATATGAAGCAGTTGAGTACTTGTATGAAAACGGCGTTGTCGTAGGCTATCCTGATGGCAGCTACAAGGCCGATAACAATGTTACAAGGGCTGAGTTTTGTTCTATGGTTGTGAGCGCTCTTCGCTTAAGAGAAAAAACAATTGATTCTATAAGAGAATTTAAAGATGTTGCAGATTGGTACTGGGCATATAATGACATCCAGTTGGCATCGTTCTTTGACCTTGTAAAAGGTACACCTGACGGGTATTTCTTCCCTACTAACACAGTTTCTCGTGTTGAAGTTTTATCTGTTGTGCTAAATTCTCTTACTACAAATGATATGACTCAGGATGAGGCTTTAGCAATACTTGCAAAATACCCTGATGCAAACGAAGTTCCTCTCTGGGGTCTTGTAAAAACCGCTAAAGCCGTCCAAAACGGCTTAATGTATAATACCCCCGGTCATGAACACACACTTGAACCTAACCGTCCCGCAACTCGCGGCGAAGTTGCAATGTTTATCTACAATATGATGGCACAAGTTAGCATCAGACCCTCAGAAAAGCTTGCAGACAAGAAAAGACCCGTTATAAAAGACGGCTACGTTGTAGAAAACGCTTATTTTGACGGTGATGAGATTGTAATCCCTGCAGGAACAATCTTGCCTTTGGGTGTAATGGAATGTATCAATGTTCAAAAAGCTAAACCGGGTGACCCCTTTGTTGCTCGTGCGTTAGTTAACTTTGTGGATAAAGACAGATTGCTTTTGATTCCTATAGGAACTCAATTTAGCGGTAAAGTTGTTAAAACCAAAAAGCCTTTAAGATTCTTTAAAAACGCTTATATCGCACTTCAAACAGAATCTGTTCTTGATAAAGACGGCAATGTTGTAGGCCCTGCTTTAGCTACACTAGGGCAAAAAGAGCCTGAAATCCGCTTGATAAGAGGTTGTCCGCACTTAACAAAAGTTCGTTACTACGGTACAAGAACTCAAAAAATGTGGATTCACAAATCTCAAAGAGTAGATTTCGTTCTTCAAGAACCTATCAGAATAAAAATTCTTGAAAACCAATTTATTCAATAACGAAAATTAAAATAAGATTAATTTTTGTAAGTTTTATAAAAATCCTTATTAATATGTATATATATTGATAAGGATTTTTTGTTATGTTAGATAATTTGACAAATTCATCACAAAGTATAGTAATTAACTCTCAAGAAATTGCAAAAGAATTCAACAGCCCCTACATTGAGCCGCTGCATATTTTGTACGCGCTCTCTTTAAGTTCTGAAAGCTCGGCAGTTGAACTTTTGAGCGATTTAAAGCTCACATCTTCTCTTTTTAAAGAAGATATAAAAGCTGCACTTAATAATCTGCCAAAGGTTTCAGGCAATTCTGATTTGTATTTTTCAAAAGACACGGCAGCGGTTTTTGAGCTTGCAAATACTGAAGCTAAAGCACTTAAGGACAAATATATTTCACCTGAGCATATTTTGCTTGGTTTGGCTGTTTTTTCCCAAAATGCTCAAAACTCTGCAAATTCGGATATAACAAGAATTTTTAACAAATTTTCAATAACAAAAGATAAAATTTTACTCTCGATGAAAAAAATAAGGGGGGATAAAAAAGTGGATACAAATAATGCTGATGAAGATTATAAAATAATGGAAAAATTCTCCATAGACTTAACTCAACGCGCAAGAGAGGGCAAACTTGACCCTGTAATCGGCCGTGATGAGGAAGTTAGGAGAATTATTCAGGTACTTAACCGCAGAACGAAAAACAACCCTGTTTTAATAGGTGAAGCGGGTGTTGGCAAAACTGCTATTGTAGAGGGCCTTGCTCAAAGGATTATAAGAGGTGATGTGCCTGAAGGACTTAAAAACACTAAGCTTGTAGCTCTTGATATCGGTGCTCTTGTAGCAGGTGCAAAGTTTAGAGGCGAATTTGAAGAAAGACTTAAAAAAGTAATTTCCGAGGTCGAAAAGTCTAACGGCCAGATAATTATGTTCATTGATGAACTGCACACTGTAGTAGGCGCCGGTGCCACTGAAGGCTCAACTGATGCCGGAAACCTCTTAAAACCTATGCTTGCGCGCGGCCAGATAAGGACAATAGGCGCTACAACGGTTAATGAATATCGTAAATATATAGAAAAAGACCCGGCACTTGAGCGTCGTTTTCAACCCGTGCTTGTGGATGAGCCATCTGTAGAAGATACAATTTCTATCCTAAGAGGTTTAAAAGATAAGTATGAAGTCCACCACGGCGTAAGAATTAAAGACTCTGCGCTTGTTGCGGCGGCTGAGCTTTCTAACCGTTATATTACAGACAGGTTTTTGCCCGATAAAGCAATAGACCTTGTGGATGAAGCGGCATCAAGCGTTAGAATTGAGATAGATTCAATGCCTGAAGAGCTAGATAAGCTTGAGCGTCAAAAGCTGCAGCTTCAAATTGAGCTGCAGTCGCTAAAGTCTGATAATGATAATCAGGATAATGACAAAATTGCAGCGGTTAATAAAGCACTGGATGAAATAAGCTCAAAAGCTGACGTTCTTAAAAAACAATGGGAAGCTGAAAAAAACAGTATTAAAGGTGAAGCAGGCATTAAGGCCGAAATTGAAAAAGTTCGCCATGATATAGAAAATGCAGAACGTGAGGCTGACCTTGAAGTTGCTGCAAAATTAAAATACGGTAAGCTTCCTGAGCTTGAGCGCCAGTTAAAAGAGGCAAAAAGCTCTCAAGGCAAGAAAAATACGCTTTTAAAAGAAGAAATTGACGATGAGGACATCGCTCAAGTAGTTTCAAAGTGGACGGGCGTGCCTGTTTCAAAACTTGTTGAATCTGAAAGTAAGAAACTGATTGAGATGGAAAACCTTATTCACAAGCGCGTAGTAGGTCAAAACGAAGCCGTTGAAGTTGTAAGCGACTCAATTCGCCGTGCGCGCTCGGGCTTAAAAGACCCTAAACGCCCCATAGGTACGTTTTTGTTCCTTGGCCCGACGGGTGTAGGTAAGACAGAACTTGCTAAGGCTCTGGCTGAGTTTATGTTTATGGATGAAGACGCTCTTATTCGTATTGATATGACAGAATACATGGAAAAACACTCCGTATCAAGGCTTATAGGTGCGCCTCCGGGGTATGTAGGATACGATGAGGGCGGTCAATTAACAGAAAGAGTAAGAAGAAAACCCTACTCTGTTATATTGTTTGATGAAGTTGAAAAAGCCCACCCCGATGTCTTTAACATAATGCTACAGATATTTGATGACGGTCGTTTGACAGATTCAAAAGGCAGAACGGTAGATTTTAAAAACACAATTATCATAATGACATCAAACATAGGCTCCGATATTATCCTTGATAACGCCGTTAAGGGGCTGCTCTCTGAAACTGATAAAGAGCACACAAAAGAAGAAATAAGCGCAAAATTGCATGATTTCTTTAAGCCTGAATTTTTAAACAGGATTGATGAAACAGTGTTCTTTGACGCACTTCGTCTTGATGATTTAAAACACATTGTAGATATTCAGGTTCAATACCTTAAAAATCTGCTTGCTGCAAGAAAAATAGAAATAGAAATAACTGAAGATGCCAAAGAAAGACTTGCGCTAAACGGATTTAACCCGATATACGGTGCTCGTCCCTTAAAACGTGAAATTCGTCAAAGTATAGAAAACCCCTTGTCTAAAGCGCTTTTAAAAGGTGAATTTAAAGACGGGGACAAAATCAAAATAGATGAAAAAGACGAAAAAATCGTATTTTCTAAATAATTTATAAGCCGCTTATTTTGAGCGGCTTATTTATGTCATATTCTCAAGCACTCTAAGCGCTCTTGCGGGGCGAGAAGAGTGCGAGTCTGTGTATTTTTTCAAAAGCAAAAAGCACTTGTTGCAGAAGTTCTCATCTACAAGTGAGTCGTATTGCGTTTTTGAGTTTATTTTGGAATTTTGCTGTGCAATTAAAAATTCTCTTATTTTTTTGTGCAGGCCAATGTAGATATCAGAGCCGCCCCTGCAGTCTTTGCAGACTACTCCGCCTGAAGCTACGCTGAAATATCCACCGTCTTCAAGTTTGCAGCCGCATTTTAGGCATACTTTAAGCTCTGCGCCAAGACCTATAAGGGACATAAATTTCAGTTGAAATTTTATGACGTTTAGGAGAATTTCTGTTTTATCTTGCGAATTTGCTATATTTTCCAATATCCCGTAGAAAAGCTCATAAATCTTTTCGTTGTTGGTGTTTTCCTCATCCCCATCCGTGCAAAAAGAAGAGATAATTTCTGTTAAATACATTGAATAAGTGAGTTTATCAAGGTTAGCGCGCAGCTTATTAAAGGTGTTAAGTGCTTGTGCTTCGCATATTGTGTCAAAGTTTCTGCCGTTTTTTAGCATGATTTTATTTGCGACAAGCATCTGCATTCTTGCACCCAGTTTTGATTTCGGGCGTTTTACACCTTTTGCAATGCCCTTTATTAACCCGCGCTCGCGCGAGAACATGACCACAATGTTATCATAGTCGCTTAGAGGGTATGTTTTTATATTAATCGCGTCAGTTACAAAACTCTCTTTAATACTTCTCATCAATTTTGCCGGTAATTAGCTCTTATGTACTCTTCGCACAACTGCTCAACACTTGAGAAATTATACCTTATGTCACAATTTGGAAGGGCTTTTAAGAACATATTTTTGTAAAACTCTCTCTTGTCGTTTTCTTTTGAAAAAAGATAAATTCTATCAGGATTAGAGCACTCTGAGGCTGTTTTTATAAAGTCAAAAATCACTTCTTTGTTTTCATCAAGCGGAGGATTGATGAAAATCCAGATTTTTGATTTTACAAGTGCGCTAAATGCTCTGTGCCAAAAAATCGGGTTGCAGTCAGGGTTGTAGGAATTAACTGCATATAAATCAGGAAATGCCGCACTGTCGCAGTTTGAACATTGGACTGAAATTGTCTTTGTTGAAAAATCGCTCTTTAGACTTCTTAGGTTGCAATTTGAGCATACAAAGATGTCAGATAAACCAAGCATAGGAATAAAGGTAAAATCTGATGTATCAGTTCCTTTTACAAAAGGTATTTCAAAATTTATTTCTTTTTCTTTTAAAATTTTTGTTAAATCACTGCTCTGTGATGTTGTTATAAATGAAACCTTGCCTTTTGAGGTTTTTAGCATTGATAAAACTTTATCTATGTCAAAAACTTTAATGTTCACCAGATTATTCAATATTGCTATATCTTTTAAGAGATTATAATCCCCGTCATTGTGCGACGAAAAGAGAAAATTGAGTTTATTTCTATACTCTTTTATCTTTAAATAGTCGATGTCGCTTGCATTATCATCATAAAATAAGGCTACATCTTCTGCTGCGGGTGTTTCTTTAGGTGTAGTTTGTATAACTTGCACCTGTTCAACAATTTTTTCTTCAGGTTCTTTTGGTGCAATATTATCTTCAATAAAATTTTCTTCAAATTCTTTTATTTCTTCGCTTGCTTCCTGTTGAGCCATGTACTCTTCGTATGCCTGACCTTGGAGTTTTATGTCTTCTTCTTTTATAGCAGGCTGAATTTGCTCTTGAGGAACAGCTGCGGCTGTATTTTCTTTTGGCAAATCAAGAATCTCTTCAATTGTCGGGCATAAAATTTCTGTTATTTCAAGCGGGATATCGCTTGCCTTTACATATTCAAGTATCTGCTCAAGTTCTGATAAAAACTCAAACTTATGCCCTGTGTGAAATTTTTCATGCAACTTGTATGCACCGTCTTTTAGAAGGTGCATATCTTTTTTTCTGATAGCAACTTCAAGACGTTTTATTGTCATAGATTCTGATTCCGGGAATGGCGCCATTTTTACTCCTTAGATTATATCGTCATCTGCCATATTTTTAGCACCGTGATAGATTCCTCTTATCATTTGTTCAAGTTCGGTTTTCTTGTCACTGTACTCGATGGCTGTTTCCTGTGTTATTATGCCGTGTTTTAGGAGATTGTAGATTGAAGAATTCATCGTTGTTAAGTTTGGGAATTTGCTTTTTTGCATAAGTAAATAAACATCTTCAAAATTGCTTTTTAAAAGATAATCCGAAATTGCAGGTGTTACGCTTAAAATTTCAACTGCGGCTGCAAGTCCGCCTCCTACTTTGGGCAAAAGTTTCTGCGAAATAGTTGCCCTTAGAGTGTTTATAACCCTTTGAACTATAAGGGAGGATGACTTATCTTCAAAAAAGCCTAAAATTCTGTTTATGGTTTGAATACATGAGTTTGTGTGCATGGTAGATAATACAAGGTGACCTGTTTCAGAAGCTTCAATTGCCGCTTCAAGAGTTTCTCTGTCCCTTATCTCACCTACAAGTATAACGTCAGGGTCTTGCCTTAGAGCGTATTTAATGCCCGAGGCAAAAGTTTCCGTATCTGTTCCAAGCCCTCTTTGTGTTATTAGAGATTTTCTATCAGTATACAAAAACTCAACGGGGTCTTCTATACTTATTATGTGCTTTTGCTGCTCTTTGTTTATTAAATCCATCATAGCAGCAAGCGTGGTAGATTTACCGGAACCTGTGGGGCCTGTGACAAGTATAATGCCGTTGTTAAATTTTGTAAGTTCGCCTAGATATGGGGGCAGACCAAGTTCATCAAGTGTAGGGATGTTGTACGGAATAACCCTTAGGGTTAATTTTGGCATACCTAAATCTTTACAGTAATTCACACGATATCTTGAGAGGTTATGAATTTCATAAGTAAAGTCAATGTTATTTGACATTCTTATGCTCTCAAGAATGTCTTTTCTTGCTATAGCAGACAGAATATTTTCAAAGTCTTCTTCATCTAAAGGCGGCATAGCCGTTCTTAAGATTTTACCGTCAACCCTTAGTGATGGTGCTTTGCCTTCTCTAAAGTGAATATCTGAAGCGTGTGCTTTATGCGCTTTTAGTAAAAAATCATTTAAGTCAAATTCGGAACTCAAAATGCCTCCTATAGCCCGATAATATTTATATTTTATACGGTTTTGCCCTTTAAGACAATTATAAACCAAAATTCATCTTTTTTACAGTAAATATAGGTAATTTGGACTGTTTTGCATGGATATTATTAAGAAATGTAACAAGGAAAATATTCCATGGGCAATTTTTTAAAATAAAAATTTTTTATTAAAGAGTAGGTTAGTTTAAATTAAGTTTATTGGAAGGAAGTTTACTATGACAGTTGGTTTCACAGGACTGACTAATTACACAAATTATTCTGCTCTAAATGGCATTTCAGGCAGCTATGGCGGATTAGGTACAAATTATTCAGTTCCCCTATTTAACAATTACAGCGGTATGTACGGATACTATTACGGTATGGATGTAGATGACGCAAGAGAAAATTTACAAAACAGCTATGACCTATCTACTTTGCAACAATCTTACGGTAACAAGCAAAGTGTTCAATCTCTTGATTGGTCACAGTTATGTGCAAACATTTCAACTCTTCTGCAACAAGGAAGAACAGATGATGCAATAGCCGAATACAAAAAATTAACAACATCAATGTCTGCTGCATCACAATATCAAGGTTATGACGAAAGTCAAATAAAAGCCCTTGCTCAGAGAATGTATGCTCAAACAATGGGTACAAACTTGGTTGATGATATTGAAGCAAATGCATCAAGCTCATTTGTACAAGGTCTAAAAGCAGGTGTGCCGATTTTAGGAACATTCTTCGCTCAAGGCAATTCAAAAGACGACATGATTTCAGAAGTTACAGGCGTTAATCAGTCAAAAGGAACAGCAGCAGCAAAAGCTGCAGGTGCGGTAGTTTCAGGTGCAGGTGTCGGTGCTGCGGCAGGCGCAGGAATAGGAGCTTTCTTTGGCGGTATAGGTGCAGTTCCCGGGGCTGTTATAGGCGGTATAGTAGGCGGTGTGGCTTCAATCGGCAAACTTATTTTCAGCTAAAACAAAATTTTAAACTTCCTCATTCAAGCATAATAAACAAAGCAATTAACAACAACCTAAAAAAATCCCGCAAAGAACTTGCGGGACTTTTTTTATTTAAAAAAGATTTTAGTCATCCAGTGCATCAACGCCGGGGAGAACTTTTCCTTCGATAAATTCTAAAGATGCTCCGCCGCCTGTTGAGATGTGAGTGAAATCATCGCCGTTGCAGAATTTCTTAGCTGCGCTAACTGAGTCACCGCCGCCTACAACAGATACCGCACCTGCTTTTGTTGCTTCAACAATAGCTTTTAGAACAGCTTTTGTACCTTGCGCGAATTGAGGATTTTCAAATGCGCCTACAGGGCCGTTCATAAGGATTGTTTTTGATTTTTTGATAACATCTTCAAAAGCTTTTTGGGTGTTAGGGCCGGCATCAACCCCTTCAAAACCGTCAGGAATTTCATTTACGGGAACAACTTTATTTGTACCGTTGCCTGAAAAATCATCAGTAACAAGTACATCTGTTGCCATAATAAGGTTAACACCTTTGTCTTTTGCTTTCTTCTCAATTGCTTTTGCAACTTCCATCTGGTCATCTTCATGGATAGAGTTACCGATTTTGCCGCCGTTAGCTTTTACAAAAGTGTAAGCCATACCGCCGCCAACGATTAAGTTGTCAACTTTATCCAAAAGGTTTTCTAAAACGCCGATTTTAGATGAAATTTTTGCACCGCCGACAACTGCCGTAAACGGTCTTTGAGGATTGTTTAAAAGTCCGCCAAGAGCGTTTAGTTCTTTTTCCATTAAAAGACCTGCAACAGCGGGTTTTAGTACACAAGCAAGCTTAGCTGTTGAAGTGTGTTTTCTGTGAGCTGCGCCAAATGCGTCATTTACATAGAAATCACCTAATTTTGCAAGTTCTTGTGCAAAAGTCATATCGTCGTCTTTTGCTTCTTCTTCTTTGTAGAAACGAATGTTTTCTAAAAGTGCAACCTGACCGTCTTTTAAGTCTTTAAGTTCTTCATCTGCGCCTTTGCCAACGGGTTTAGATACAAATAAAACATCTTCGCCAAGAACTTTTGACATATATTTTGCAACGGGAGCAAGAGAAAATTCTTCTTTCCATTCGCCTTTCGGACGGCCCAAGTGAGCCATAAGAATGATTTTAGCCCCTTTGTCTTTAAGCATTTTAACTGTAGGTAAAATCGCTTTAATTCTTGTGTCATCAGTTACATTTTTGTTTTCATCCAGAGGAACATTAACATCAACTCTGACAAGAGCGCGTTTACCTTGGACATTTTCTAAATCTTTAATTGATTTTTTCATAAATTTGTCCCCTATAATCTTTCTAACGGCTATATTTTATGTCAAAAAAACCATATTTACAAGATTTTGTGTTAAAATTCAAAAGTTATGGAATTAAATCCCGTCATAGTTTCGGTTATTTTACTTTGTGCGCTTTGCCTTTTGCGCGTAAATGTTCTGCTATCACTTATTATTGCTGCAATTTCAGCCGGACTTTGTGCTCATATGAGTATTGATAAAATAATGAATACTTTTATACAAGGCATGGGGGCAAATTCTGAAACTGCGCTAAGTTACATTCTCTTGGGCGCTTTTGCTGCCGCTATGACACACACGGGGCTGGCGCAAATTTTGGCTCGAAGAATAGCGCTTTTTATAGGGAATAACAAATATCTTCTGCTTTTTATAATAGGTGTAATTGCCGTTATGTCACAGAACTTAATCCCTGTGCACATTGCTTTTATCCCTATTTTAATACCGCCTCTTTTAGGTGTTATGAATAAATTAAAGCTGGATAGAAGAGCGGTGGCAAGTACTCTTGCTTTTGGTTTAAAAGCCCCATACATTGCTCTTCCTGCGGGTTTTGGGCTTATTTTTCAAGGCTTAATTGCAGATAATATGACACAATCAGGCATGCAGGTTTTAAAAACGGATGTTTATAAAAGCACTTGGTTTTTAGGCTTAGCTATGCTTATAGGGCTTTTAATTGCTATATTTATAACATATAGAAAACCAAGAGAATACAAAGACATTGACCCGATTTTAGATGAATGTAATGTTTCAAAAAAATCCCTTCGACTTCGTCGTAAACACTATGTGACCTTATTTGGAGCGTTTGCAACTCTTGCGGTTCAACTTATAAGCGGGTCTTTACCTTTAGGTGCGCTTGTGGGTTTGGGGATAATATTTGGCGCAAAGGCAGTCAGAAGAAGACATATGGATAAGTTAATAAATGAAGGCATAGGGCTTATGGGCTATGTTGCTTTTGTTATGTTAATAGCAGCGGGTTTTGCCCTTGTTCTTAAAGAAACAGGCGGGGTTGAGGCACTTTTGAATATGATTTTACCCTATATGCAAAATTCAAAATTCATATCTGTTACTTTAATGCTTTTAGTGGGTTTGTTAATTACCATGGGTATAGGTACATCTTTTGGTACAATACCGATTTTAGCGGTTTTATTTATTCCTTTGTGCTCAAAGTTAGGACTTAGTGTACCTGCTTCAGTAATTGTTCTTGCGGCGTCCGCTGCACTTGGTGATGCGGGTTCTCCTGCTTCTGATACTACCTTGGGCCCAAGCGCTGGGTTAAATGCCGATAATCAGCACAATCACATAAAAGACACTTGCATACCTACGTTTTTACATTTTAATATTGCTCTTATCGTGGCTGCGATAATAGCTGTGTATATTTTTTAAAATTCGTCTTTTTTCCATACACTGTAGTAGTGTCTGTCATTTGAACTATATTCAGGTGCGTATTCTATATTTTTAAAACCGCAGGCCATAAGCATTCTCTCAAGCATAATTGCTTGACGGTCAAAAGCGCCGATTATAAGAAGAGAATTTTTATTCATTTTTTCTCTTAATTTACCTGCAAGTTCAATTCTGTCTTTGGCCTCCAGATATGGCCAAAAATTTCTGCACATAAATACGTTATCCCCGTATTTTGCCTCATTAACAGTGCTTATTGCATCGTTTAAACTAAACTTTACCTCTTTTTTGAGTGTATTTTTAGGTTTTATAAAATTAGGCCCGTCGTTTTCAAAATATTCATCCCACCTGCCTTTTGTATTTTTTACCATAGAGCTTCTCTCGCCCGAGGTTATGGGATAAATTCCTTTTTTAATTACTTTCATCATCTCTTCGTCATAATCAGATGCACTGATTGGTAAGAATTTGTCAGGATTTTGCGAGTTTATTTTAATGGCTGCTGCCATGGAATAAGGTTCTGAACCGTCCGAGCAGCCGATTGAGTAGACATTTACTTTTCTTGAGTCACTAAAATTTTCATCAAGGTATTTTGCAAGCTCGTCCCAGACCAAGTCATTTCTGAAAAACCAAGTTGTGTTTCTGTGTACAACTCTGTTGTCTTTGTCTTTTACTTCTCTGTCATTGGCGCAAAAAGATATTTTTGACAGATATGATAGTGAGGAAACATTCAAATTCATATTTTTTCTAAAACAAAACTTTTAAAAAATTGCCATGCTTAGAGTATAATTATTTTAAATAAAATTACGGAAGGAATAAATTATGTCAGAAACAACTTTCAAAAACACGACAGTTAAGCTCAATGACACAGGATTTTCAAAATACTCGGCTCTTGCAGCAGATGCAGTGTGCGACATTAAATCTCGTGCAGGTAAAAAAGGACAATTCCTTAACTGGATTGGATTTTTGCCCGAAAATCAAATCAAAAATATCGACACTCTTTTTGATATGGCAAAAAAAGCCCGAGCTGACAAGTACACAGACATTGCAGTTTTGGGTATAGGCGGTTCTCGTCATACAACCGAATCTTTGGTTAAAATGCTTGGAATTGACGCGCACGCTCATTTTTATTCATCAGTTGACCCTCTAAGCTTTGAGCGTTTTTCAAAAACTTTAGATTTAGATAAAACTCAGTTCCTTGTAGTTTCTAAATCGGGCGGAACTTTAGAAACAACAGTAGCATATGAAAGCGCTAAAAAGTTAATGCAAGATTACCTTAAAAAAGAAGACGTATCCGAAAGATTTATTGCAATGACTGACGCTTCAAGCGAAAAAAGCGCTCTAAGACGCCTTGTTGATAAAAAAGAGCTTTCAATGAGCGGCTATGTTCATGATGATGTCGGCGGAAGATTTTCTGTATTTGATGATGCAACAATTTTCACCCTTGCATTTTTAGGCGTTCAAAAACAAGATGTAATTGATATGCTAAATTCTTCTCTTGAAGCTCAAAAAGAATTTATGGGCAAAAATATAGAAGAAAATGACGCTCTAAGACTTGCGGTTTTCAATGTTGAAGCAAGACAAAACGGCAAAACAAAACACTTTGTAGAGTACTTTGGTGATGCTTTTATGGGTACGACATTATGGGAAAAACAACTTAAAAATGAATCTCTAAAAGCAAGAATTTCAACAGATACAAACGTAGGCCCGGGATATCTTCACTACAACGCTGAGGCTGATTTGGATGAAAACAACAAAGATTCATTCTTCACTTTTGTATATGTTAAACCTGAAGATAAAGTCTTTAGTGCAGTTATTGAAGGTGTTGTTAAAGCTTATTCTTCTCAACATCCTGTATCTCAAATTGTTTTAAATGACCTGTCTTTCAAAACTCTTGGAAGATTTATAGAACTTAAACATTTTGAAACTCTATACACAGGTAACATCTTAAGACGTATGGAAGATAATGTTACACCTTCTGATGAGGCTATGGCTGAGGTGCTTCAACCAAATGTTGAAAAATACAAAAAAGAAGTAAAAGCCGCAATGGCAAAATAACTCTAAAGCCCGAGATTTCTCTCGGGCTTTATATTATCTGTATTCTTTTTCTACTTCAAGGCATATAAGGTGTTCTATCATCTCATGAGCTTCTTGAATTAAAGGTGTATCATTTGAGGGGACACATATCGGTATATCCGCTTTTTGCAGGTACGCAGTACCGAGCATTTCACTTGTCAGAAAGATTACCTGCATACGTTTTTGTTTGGCGGTGTCAATAGCGCTTAGGATATTTCTTGAATTACCGCTTGTAGATATTGCAATAAATACATCCTGCTCATTACCAAGTGCTTCAATTTGTCTTGAGAAAACATGCTCATAGTTAAAATCATTTGCAACAGCTGTTAAAACACAAGTATCTGCGCCAAGAGCTATGGCGGGCAGAGCTTTTCTTGCGCTGTAGAATTTTGCGCAAAACTCTGTTGCCATATGCATAGCGTCAGCTGCTGAGCCGCCGTTGCCGGCTATTAGAATTTTACCCTTTCTTCTGAGTGAAGATATTACAATCTGGCTTGCCTGATAAATTTTCATAAGCAATCTTTCATTATTTAAGATTGCAGTTTTTACATCGATTGAATGCTCGATGTAGTGCTTGATATCTTCCAGCAATTTAACACCTCAAATCTGCTACATTATTAATAATAACATTTTTTCAGGCTTTTTCAATGCAACAAATTGTATATGTTTTCAAATGCTTGACAAAATAATAAAAATGCTATAAACTGATAATTGTTATTATATTTTATCGAAACGTAAGAAAGACAGGCATGAATTACTCAAGACAAAGAGAACAAATATATGAAGCTCTGGCTAATAATATTGTACACCCGTCTGCTGAGTATATTTATGACATATTAAAAGAGGCAAACAGCAATATATCCCTTGCTACGGTATATAGAAACCTCAATAAAATGGCGCATAGCGGCAGAATTAAAAAAATACAGGGGCTTGAGGATAGAGCGCACTTTGACCACAATACTTTTGAGCATTATCATTTTATATGCAAAAAATGCGGTAAAATATATGACATACCTTGTGAGGTTGCTCCTGAAATCATAAAAAAAACAGAAAAATCCACAGGGTTTAAAATCGAAAGTCACGATATAGTTTTTAGCGGCGTATGCCGAGAATGTAGCGAAAATGAAAGGTAGAAAAAGATGAAAAAATTTGTATGTACCGTTTGCGGATGGTCTATTGAAGCTGATAAACAACCCGAAAAATGCCCTCTTTGCGGCGCAACAACTTTCAATGTTGTAGGCGAAGGCGAAGATAAAGTATATGCTTGCGAGCACACTATTGCAACAACTGAGGGACTTGACCCTATGGTAGTTGAAGGCCTAAAGGCTAACTTTGCAGGTGAATGTACAGAAGTTGGTATGTATCTTGCTATGAGCCGCCAAGCTGAGCGCGAAGGATATCCTGAAGTTGCTGAAGCATTCAAAAGATACGCATTTGAAGAAGCTGAACACGCTGCTAAATTTGCTGAATTATTGGGCGAAGTTGTTACTTCATCAACTAAGAAAAACCTTGAAATGAGAGCTGACGCTGAACATGGTGCATGTCAGGGTAAACTTGATATTGCAAAAAGAGCAAAAGAACTCGGCTATGACGCAATCCATGATACGGTTCATGAAATGGCTAAAGACGAAGCTCGCCACGGCAGAGGCTTTGACGGTTTATTGAAAAGATATTTTTCATAAAAAACCTTCTAAAAATTACCGCCCTTTAAAAGGGCGGTAATTTTATAAATTGTGCAGATTTTGTTGTGAAACATTTGTAACTCGAAGCCCGAATTTGTCCTCTATTACAATTACTTCGCCGTATGCTATAAATCTTCCGTTCGCATAAAGCTCAACCTGCTCCCCTGCGACTTTATTAAGCTCAACTATTGAACCTTTGTTTAAATCAAGAATTTTTTTAACGGATGAGCGCGCTCTGCCAAGTTCAACCGTTATGTGCATTTTTACATCCTGCATAATGTCAAGATTTGCCTTAGGGTCGTCACTTAGGTGCTCTTCATTGTCTTCAAAAGAAACAAACTCAACAGGAGAAACGGTAACAAGGTCAATGTTGCCTTTTTTGGGGTTTTCTTCCTGATATTCGGGAGTTTTTACAGGTTCATAGCCAAGTTCCTGCTCTTTTTCTTCCTGTATTGTTTCTTGAATTTCAAGAGTTTCAATCTGCTCAGGGTCTGTTTGTTCAACATTTAAAGCAGGTTCAATATTGTTTTCTAATTCGGTATTTTTTATCTCTTCTTCCATTTTTCCTCTATTGGATAATAAATTGACCGAAGCTTACTCTTAAAACTTCTCTTTGACCGTTAAAGACAGTGTTTACCATTTCTTTAATTTCTTCTTTAGCGAGTTCTTTGCCTGTTGCGCTTGAGAGCTCATCAGATGTTTTATTTGACATAACTGAAATTATCGCATCTCTTACGGCAGGCTTGTATTGTTCCATTTCAGCCGCTATAGTTTCCATAGGATTGGCAGGTGCTGCCCCATGGCCGCCTGAAGCTTTTTGAGGAGTATTCAAGAGCTCAATTTCTTCGGGGGTTTTTGATAATTCCATTGCAACATTGACTTTTAGATATCTTCTTGGAGTGATGTCGGCAAGGTTTAGGATAAAATCGCCCAAATCAAGCAAGATGCCTCTTTCATCTTCCACCTGTTCCGTTTCTTCGATTTGCTCATCGGCACTGTGGAAAGCTGAGATTTTATTTGTAATCATCGTATCAAAAAGCGAGTACATAATAATCATAAATATCGCAAGGATTATTATTGTAACGACGGTATTTGCCACAATCATCACATTTGTGTTTATGTTACCGAGAGGTTTTTTTGCTCCCTCTTCTTTTGGTTTTGCATCTTTTGCCTGTATTGGTTTTGACATATTTCAACTCCGTTAATTAACAATTACTATATCTACTCTTCGATTTTTTGCTCTGCCCTCATCTGTGTTATTATTTGCAACGGGCTTGTTGTCAGCATATCCTGAAGCGCTAAGGCGCTCTTTTTCAATGCCTGAATTTATAAGATAACTCACAATATTTGTGGCTCTTGCCGTTGAGAGTTCCCAGTTTGAAGAGTATTTGCCGCCTAAAATCGGCATATTGTCGCTATGACCCTCTACTATTACGTTTTTATCGCTTTTTTTAAGTTCACCTGCCACAGCGTCCAGCGTCTTTTTGGAACTTGCTTTTATTATAGCAGAACCTTCGTCAAAAAGCACCCCATCAGACAAACGTATTGTTGTTTTTGTATCTTCTTTGATTATTTGTGCTTTATTTTTGTCACTAAGACCGTTATTTATATTTTGTGCCATTTTTTCAAATTCTATAACCTTAATTTCTTTAGAATCTGATGGATTTTGAACCCCGTCAAGCAGGTGGTTTGGGCCTGTTTGGGATGATGTTTTTTCATATTTTTGTTCAGGATTTTTTGCAAGGGCTTCGTTTTTTATGTCTAAATTGGAACTAATCCATAAAACCATAAATATCGCAAGCAATACGGTTACAAAATCCGCATAAGACACGACCCAGCGGTTCAGATGATTTTTTTTCTCGCTTATATCTGTTTTTTTATATAGGTTTTTGTATTTTTCGTATAAATTGTTCATTTTCTATGCCGCAAAAGGTATTACTTTGCCTTTTCTTGATATTTCACTTTCCCTTAAAATCTTATCCAGCTTTTCGCTTATTACAATTGAACTTTGCATATTTGCTATGTCAATTATGCCCGATATTATTATCTCCTGTTCAAATAACTTCTCATCAAGGTTGTTTTTCAATTTTTTTGCAATGGGCAGAAAAATTAAATTTGCAACGCCTACCCCGTATATTGTTGCAATAAAAGCTGTTGCAATGCCCGATAGGAGCGCTTGGGGGTTAGTGTTTACCGTACTTATTTGAATAAGACCGATAATTGCTCCTAACATACCGAAAGTGGGCGCATATCCGCCAAGCTCTTCAAATATTTCCACGTTTTTAAAATCATTTTTGTTCTCATAAAAACTCATCATGCGAAGATTTTCTTCAAGTGCTTTTATATCTGTTTCCTCCAGTGCCGTTTTTAGCGCACTGTATAAAAAAGGATTTTGTATGTAATCGCTGTATTCTCTAAGAGCTAAAATGCCGTTAGCGCGGGATATTTTAGCCATTTCAACAAGCTCGTCTGCTATATAGAGAAGCTTTTGATTGTTTTTTGCTATAAAAAGCGATTTTAGCGAACAAAAAGCCTTTATTATTTCTTTTGTAGAAAAAGCTATGCAGCCTGCGCAAAGTGTTCCGCCAAGAACTATTAAAAGCGCATGGGGCGCGATAAGTGTGCTTATGGATTTTGTTTTGATAATTACGGGGGCAAAAATAGCCAGAAGCCCTAAAATCATTACAAGTATTATTTCCGGTTTAATTTTAGAGGTATTCATTTTCACCCTTACCTTTTCTTAGGCTTTTTACCCAGTTTGTAAATTGTTCCTTTTTAGTGTTTATATTTTCTTTTGTATCTTCTTTGAGTTTTTCCGTGTCCCATTTTTGAGCGTCAATGTCAGTTAAGCGCTTTCTTGAGCCGACATTTTTCATATCTTTAAAGTACTTAGCCACGTTACCTCTGTTTATTTCAACGGGCGGTGTTTGATATGACGGGTCAATCGTTCTCATTCTTACGTTTTTAGCTATTTCAGGGCTTATGTATTTTGAGTATTCTTTTAATCTTAACATGCCCTCATAGTTGCTTGATATTGTTGTATCAAGGTTTTTGAACTTGTTGTTTCTTATGTTTTTAGCGTAAATCTGCTCCCAAAGTACAATTTCGTTTTCCACATCAACATAAGCTGCATACACGCTTACTCTGTGTGTCGGGTTTACTACATCCAAACCTGATACGTTTGCAACATTCCAGAGAGTATTTTTTAGAAAATCTCTTTGAATATCTATAGAGCTTGTCATAACGACAAGTTTTTTGACACCTATTGCTCTTGCAACTTTTTTTAAAAGTGCATAATCAAGGTCATATCCTTGTTGCAGCGAGCTTAGTGTTTCAATGTCATATTGGGTAAAACCAAGCTGAGAGAGCAGCCTTTGTGTTGTATCAACACTTACAACACTTATTCCTGATTTAACAAGGTCAGCCCTTACATCCTGTAAGAAAAATTCAGGTGTTTTAAAGTAGGCGTTATAAGGGTTTACCTGAGTTAAAATGGCGTCAGATATTATCCCTATGCGCTCATAGCAAAAGCCTCTGCAAGCAAAGCTTAACAGTACAAATGCCAACAATAAAAACCTTATTATACCCCTTGTCATAGTAATTAAATTATCATTCATTTTTTTTGGACGAAAATCATATATATGTATGAAATTTTTGACAATGGCTCAAAAATCATTAAATTTAATTTGAAAAATACCGAAAAACAGACTGTATAAGTATAGTCGGACGCTAAAATGCCTTTTCGCTACAGACTCCAAAAGTTCCTTGAAATAAGAATAAGAAAGAAAGAAGAGCAGCTTCAAGAGGTAATAAAAGCTCAGGCTGAAGTTGACAGGATAGAACTCCTTATAATCAAGAATAATAAGGATATTCAAGATACAAGAGTCAACATGAGAAAATCCGACCCTATGATGTACGATGGCTTTGATAAGTTTTTAAAGCACCTCTACGAAGTAGGCGAAAGGCTTGAACAGGAAAGACAGGAAGCACTCAAGGCTCTTGAAGTTGAAAAAGAAAAATTAAGGGAACGCGAAAAGGAAGTAAACGTACTTGAAAAACACAAAGAACACAAGCGTGAAGAGTACTTGCAGGAACAAAAAGCATTAGAGCTCAAGCAGCTGAATGAAATAGGCGCACAAAAACACTTTGCAAAAACCCGTGAAGCAAAGGAAGAAGAAGAAATTGAAGCACTTTTGCAGGAGAAAAATGATTATCGAAAACACAGCTAATACTCAAAATATCGAGCAAATGCAACCCGTTGAAAATTTTGGCGAAGCCTATAGCAAAAAGGGCGGTTTTTCTCTTATGTTTAAAAACGAACTGGACAGAATTATGTCTAATTTTTCTCAGGATAAGGTTTTAAACAAAGACGACGAGATAAATAAACTCTTTTTGGATTTGGATTTTGACTCTCAATATGACATTGAAGCGTCCAAAGTTGGGCAGGCTGATGCTATGTTTTTCCTTAATCTTCTTAATCAAAACGGACTTATAAACTATCAGCTAAGCGATGAGGGGTTATCAGTTTCAACAAAAAACTCTAAAAATATTGAAGTTTCTAACACTCTTATGACAATGCTAAAAAGTTCAGTTGACTCTAAAAAACCCATAAGAATGGACTTTGACAATAATGTCACGGTTATTTTAAAGCTTGATGATAAGGGCAAGGTCAATGCTCATTTTATCCCCGGGGACAAAGCGGTTGAAGAGTATTTAAAAAATAATATTCCATACCTCAGACAACGCTTTGACGAGCAAAATATTTCCTATTCAAATATAAGTTACAGACAATACAAAGACCAAAGAGAAAACAACCAAAACCAAAAGGAGAATAAACAATGAAAGACGCCTACGTTAACGCCATAAACATCCAAGCGGCAACAAGACACTGGATGGACGCGGTAACAGAAAATATGGTTAATATGTACACCCCCGGCTACAGGGAAAATCAGGTTACTTTCAAGACCTTTTTGGACGCGGTTCAATTAGACGGGTATCTTAAAAACACAGGACAAGGTAAGGCAATCCCCGGTACTTCTACGGAAAACGTCTTTCTTGAGGGTAACGGCTACTTTGTTGTGAGAAACGATGAGGGAAGAATTGCCTACACCCGCCTCGGTGAGTTTAAATTTGACTCGGAGGGTGTTTATAAAGCATCTGACGGCTCAAAAGTTCAAGGTTATATTTTAAATGACAGGGGCGAAATTATGTCAGGCACAAGGTCGCTGACAAGTGCTGAATTTGATGAAACAACCGCCCATGGCGGAGCGCTCAGTGTTCCCACAACAGAAATTAAACTCTGGATTGACCCTGATAACGGTAAGTTTTTGGGCAAATATGATGAATATGAAATAAAAGGCGACGGTATTTTATACGGTAAAACAAACGGCGGCGCCGAGGCTACTCCTTTGTACAAAATTGCTGTTATGAACTTTCACAACCCGCAGGAACTTTACCAGTATAAAGACGGATATTTTGTTGAAACGGCTCAATCAGGCAGACCCGTAGTTGGTAAAGCAGAAATCACAAGCGGTATGCTCGAGTTATCTAACATTGACTTTAAGGCAAACGCAACTTACTATCAGGAAGCAAAAATGCAGATGGAGCTTTCAAATAAGCTTATCTCAAGCTATAAGCAGCTATTGCAAAACGCACTGCAGTTGCTGGATTAATTTTCTTCAACTTTAGCGCGCAGTTCCTGAAGTTCATATTTTAACCTGTTCAGTTCGCACTTAACAGGGTCGGGTATTCTGTTGTGCAAAAGCTGCCCTTGAATAAAGACCCTCTGCTGCACAATTCTTCCGGGGATGCCTACAACGGTCGAGTGCTCGGGTACATTATCAATCACAACACTTCCTGCGCCTATGTTTGTATAGTCGCCTATTGTTATGTTGCCAAGGACTTTAGCGCCTGCGCCCACTGTGACGTTGTTCCCGACTGTCGGGTGGCGTTTTCCCGTGTCTTTGCCCGTACCGCCGAGAGTTACACCCTGATAAATAAGCACATCATCGCCTATTATAGCAGTTTCGCCGATTACAACGCCCATACCATGGTCAATAAAAAAGTTCTTGCCTATTTTTGCCCTCGGGTGAATTTCAATGCCTGTAAAAAACCTTGCCATCTGCGAGATTAGCCTTGGAATAAAAGGAATATGCCATTTTGTGAGCTTATGAGCCAGTCTGTAAGCCAAAAGCGCATGAAAACCGGGGTATAGAAGAATAATCTCAAAGAGGTTTCTTGCCGCAGGGTCTTTGTCATAAATTGTTTTTATGTCGCTGCAGACGGTTTTAATCCCTCTTACTATAGACAGGCCTTTTTTCTTTTCTTCCTGCATTAAAAAATGCCCCCCGAGAGGTATCTTTCGCCGTTATCGGCTAAAATACACACTATCATTTTTTCTTTGCCCTCAAAAGAGTATTTTTTATCAAGCCTGATACCTGCCGCTACAACTGCACCCGATGAAACGCCAAGGAGCAGACCCTCTTTTTTTGCCATATCTTTTGTTATTTTAATAGCCTCATCGCCCTCAATATCGACAACTTTATCTATTACATCAAGGTCAAGAGTTTTTGGTACAAAGTTTGAACTTATTCCCTGTATAACGTGCGCTGCCGCCACTCCTTTGGTTAAAAGCGGGCTTTCAGCAGCCTCAACGCCGTAGGCTTTTATTTTGGGGTTTAATTCTTTTAATCTTTTAGCGCAGCCTGAAATTGTTCCGCCTGTTCCAATTCCTGCAATTATCGCTTCAACTTTGCCCTGCGTTGCTTCCCAGATTTCATCGGCGGTTTTTATGTGCGAGAGCGGGTTATTCGGGTTTTCAAACTGTTTTGTTTCAAAGACATTTCTGCCCTCTTCGCGAAGTTTTTGGGCAATTTGTGCGGCTTTATCCACAGAGCCCTGCATACCTAAGTTCTTTGGTGTGAGGACGATTTTTGCGCCATAAGCTGAGATTAACTTTTTTCTCTCATCTGACATATTCTCAGGCATAACTGCAATAAATTCCAGCCCTAAAATGCTTGCGCAAAGGGCTAAACCAACGCCCGTGTTACCTGATGTCGGCTCTATTATAACGCTGTCGGGTCTTATCTCAAGGTTATCAAGAGCGGTTTTAATCATATTGTAGGCTACGCGGTCTTTTACAGAGCCTCCGGGGTTAAAGTATTCAAGCTTTACGTAGAGATTTTTTGGTTTGTAGCCGTTGTATGTGCCGTTAATCTTTACTATGGGCGTGTTTCCGATTAAATCAAGAACATTAGAGTATAATTTTGGCATATTTTCTTTTGCCCCCTTGTAAAACGCCTGTTTTATCAATTATAAAGTCATTTGATGTGACTTTTTCTCCGTCAAATTTTACGCCGCCGCCTGCAATGAGCCTTTTTGCCTCACCTTTGCTTTGAGTAAAATTAAGTTTTAAAAGCACATCAATAACATTTTGCGCACCATCAAGTTCTACGCTTTCAATATCATCGGGTATGCCTTTTTTCTGAACTACGTTAATAAATTCGTTTTGTGCCTCATCCGCTGCGTCTTTGCCTTTGTACATTTTTGTTATTTCATAAGCAAGGCGCATTTTTTCATCGCGCGGATTGTTGTCTTTGTTGTAGTCTAAATCTGTCAAAAGCAGATAGTACTTGGGCATAAGCTCATCAGGTATGCTCATAAGCTTGCCGTACATATCTTTTGCGCTATCTGTAAATGAAATACAGTGCTCAGGGTATGTTTTTGACATTTTCACCTGACCGTCAGTGCCCTCAATCAAAGGTAAGAGCATTGCAAGTTGAAAATCTTCAAAGCCGTAGTGCGCCTGAACATCTCTACCCATTAAAAGGTTGAAACGCTGGTCTGTTCCGCCAAGTTCAATGTCTGCTTTAACCGCAACAGAGTCATAAGCTTGCATAAGAGGATAGAAAAACTCTACAACGCTTATGGGGCGGCCGTCTTCGTACCTTTTTGCAAAGTCATCACGGGTAAGCATTTTTGCTACCGTTGTTGATGTTGCAAGTTTGAGCATTTCAACAAAACTCATTGAATGCAGCCAGTCTGCGTTGTTTGTGACCTCGGCGCGCTCAATATCCACAACATTTGACATCTGTTCAAAGTAGCTTTTTGCATTTTCTGCTACCTGTTCTTTTGAAAGCGCAGGGCGGGTTTCGGATTTTCCGGAGGGGTCACCTACCATAGCAGTTGCGCCGCCTACGATTAACACCACCTGATGTCCTAAATCTTGAAACTGCTTTAGTTTGCGCATTACAACACTGTGCCCTAAGTGCAAATCGGGACGTGTCGGGTCAAGACCCAACTTAACGCGCAAGGGGCGGTTTTCATTATGTGCTTTTTGCAATTTATAAGCAAGACCCATATACCCGTCAGGCAATATTTCAGCCCCGCGGCAGAGAGTTTGTGCTTGTTCGATAAATTTCTGTTCAATTTTAATGTCTTGTGTCATACTTTCCTCAAATTAAAAATAAAGATATGCTCTATTATATAACAATTAAACAAATTTAGCGAAAAATCAGTCGATTTTTAAATATTCTTCCTGTCTTTTTAAAAGCACATCACGAGGTGCGGCGTCTATAAAGTCCCACGGGATTTGATTATTTGTGTTGTCATAGGGCATTTGTGCGCTCTGCTCAAGGCTTTTAAATATTTTTCGCTTGTGAAACTCTCTGAATACCTGCTTAAACGCTCCTAAATTTCCGCCCTTTTTGCATACTTCAATAATATAGTCCGCAAGCGAAACATCGCAACGGGAAAGTATAGCTTGAATTGCATCCCATTCAACACTTGAAACTCTTAGAGTTACGCCGATTTTATGCATTTGTTTTTTTAAGAAATTAATTTTTTTCTCTAACGATTTTGAATCTTCTTTTACAATATTTTCAAAAGGCGTGTGTGCCTTTGGAATAAGCGTTGCAAGGGAGAAAGTAAGCTCAAAGCCTTTGTTTTCGCCTTTTAATTTTTTAGCCAAATCAACAAGGGCTTTTATATCTTCATCTGTTTCTTTTGGAAAACCAATCATAGTGTATATTTTAAGACCCTTGAGCCCTGATTTTCTTGCGGTTGAAACGGTTTTAAAAATCTGCTCGTCGCTTAAATCTTTTTTAATTATTTTTCTCATTCTCTCGCTGCCCGCCTCAATTGCTATCGTGGCGGTTTTTTGACCGCATTCGACAAGAGTTTTAAAGAGTTTTTCATCAGCTAAATCCGCTCTCAGAGAGGATATTGAAAGCTCAACGGGCGAGATTTGATTTTTTTCGTGAATGAAGTTGATAATCTTTTCAAAATCAGGGTGCCCCGCAACATATGCGCCTAAAAGGGCTATTTTATTTGTGTATTTAAGGGCGTTATCTATTGAATCAATGATTTTTTGAGTGTCTAAAAACCTTGTCGGCAGATTCATCCAGCTTGCAAGGCAAAAGTTGCACATCTTAGGGCAGCCGCGCTCTATTTCTATTACAAAAGTGTCTTTAAAAAAGCTCTTTTCGCTTAAAATTGGCGTTGCAACAGGTTCATAAAGGTTATCCCTTACAAGTTTTACGCTGTATTTGCCGTATTTTGGAACCCATATGCCCTCAAAATCTTTTAACTTTTTTAAAAGTTCATTGCGGCTTAAGTGTTTATTTTTTGCTATAAAGTCAAAAACCCTCTCAAGGAGCTGTCCTTCGCCTATGCTTATGAAATCATAAAACTCCTGATACGGTAGCGGATTAGCATTAACCGCAGGTCCTCCTGCAAAAATAAGAGGGTCATTTTCTCCTCTCTCACTTGATTTAAGAGGGATATTATATTTTTTCAGCATTTTAACTACGGTTAAAATATCTATTTCAAAACTCGTTGAAAAGCCTATTACTGATACATCCTGAGGGTTGCAGCGGGTGGTTTTAGTGTCTGCATAAACTCTTTCGACAAAGACATTGTCCATTAAGTCTATAATTTTAAAAATCGATAGATACCCTAAAGACGCAAGCGCAAAGTTTTCTATAGCCGGAAACGCAAACCATACGTTTATTTCAGGGTTTTTATCAAGTTTTTGAGTGTATAAAAATTTCTCCATTAATCAGCCTGTTTATCTATTCTTTTTAAATAAAGTTCATCGACTAAAACGCAAATGACGCTTGCAATTGCAGGGCCTAAGACTACGCCCCAGAAGCCTAAAAATCTTGCACCTACAAGAAGTGAAATAATAATTGTAAGCGGGTGCATATCCATTAATTTGCCAAAGATTACAGGGCGAAGTATTTGATTTTCGAGCCATTGAACCAACATAAAAATTACAAAAGTTAAAAGTACAAACAAAAATCCGCCGCCTGATGCGCTTATAAGACCTGCTGCAACGGCGATTGTCGGCCCGATAACGGGAACTATATCAAGTATAAAAGTAATAAAACCGAGTATCAGTGCGTGTTTATGACCTATTATCAATAGTCCTATCATTGTCAAAAATCCGACAAAAGCCATAGAAATTATTTGCCCGAAAACATAACCGCCGACACGATTTGAGATAGTATCTACAATTTCTCCCGCGCGCGCTTTATACTTTTGAGGAAAAAATGCTATAAAAGCATTTTTTATGTGAGTTTCATCATATGCCAGATAAAATACCATAATAGCTACCGCAAGTATTGTGGTAAAAGAGTTTGCGACCATTTTACCCGCTTCAATCGAGTGAGTGAAGAGATTTCCTACAATGGCTGATGTGTCCATTTTTATAGCTTCAGTATTAATTATTTTCGCCAGAGAAAAGCCAAAAACATTAAAGTTAAGCACATTTTGAATGTTGTCTATGTAGTTTGGAAAATTTTCTGCTATTATGACAATTTGTTTTACCGTAACTGCAAAAAGAGGTATTAAAAACCCTAAAACACCAACCAACAGTAAAAGCAATAGAAGGCTCACCGCTAAAACTCGCGGCATGCATTTTTGCAACTTGGCAACAAGCGGGTTTATAGCGCAAGTCAGAACATACGCTGCAAAGAGCATAAGCAGAATATCTGCAATGCTGCCTGCTAAAAATGCAAGAAGTATCAATATAAAAAACACAAGAGTGTTCTTTAGCGTTAAATATCTTTCTAAATATGGCATAGAATTTCTCCGTTTATAAACTTTTTTTATGTTACAATTATTATCACAATTTAGCAAGATTAAACAGGATAGTATTATGAGCATTAACCAAAACATTAAACCAATAACTACAAAAGTAAATGAAAAAGGTAACCTTGAAATAGGCGGATGTGACCTTATCGAGCTGGCGGATAAGTACTCAACTCCCCTGTATGTAGTTGATGAGGCAACTTTAAGAGGTATAGCGCGCGAGTACAAAAAAGCTTTTTCAAAACTTGAAAATGTTAAAATGACTTTTGCCTCAAAGGCTCTAATGACAAGCGCTATTGCAAAAATATTGTCTCAAGAGGGTTTTGGTTTTGATGTTGTATCGGGCGGAGAAATTTTTACCGTTAAAAACGCAGGTGTTGATATGAAAAATACAACTTTTAACGGCAACAACAAAACTCCTGATGAAATAAACATGGCACTTGAGCTTGGTGTTGGCAGAATCAGTGTAGATAACTTTTTAGAGCTTGCACTTTTAAATGAAATGGCAAAGTCTAAAAATATTGTACAAAAAATTCTTTTAAGAATTACCCCCGGTATCGAATGCCACACCCATGAGTACATTCAAACAGGGCACTTGGATTCAAAATTCGGGTTTGATTTAACTCAGCTTGATGAAGCAATTGAGCTTATTTTAGATGAGTATAAAAACCTTGAACTTATGGGACTTCATGCGCACATCGGCTCTCAAATTTTTGAAACTCAAGTGTATTATGATGAAATAGGCGTTATTTTAAAAGAAATTAAAAGAATAAAAGATAAATTCAACATAGAATTAAAAGAAATCAACGCAGGCGGCGGTCTTGGCGTTACATATACAGATGAAGACTGCCCCCCATCTGTTGAAACAATTGCAAATGTGATAATTGACTCAATTGAAAAACACTGCAGCGAATATAACCTTAAAAAACCCGTGCTATACATTGAACCGGGTCGCTCTATTGTTGCAACGGCAGGCGTGAGCTTATATACGGTTGGTTCATCTAAGCAAGTTCCAAACGGCAGAAAATATATAGCAGTTGACGGCGGTATGGCTGATAACCCCAGACCCTCTATGTACGGGGCAAAATACTATGCGCAAATTGCAAACAAAAAAGAAGAAAACGAGATGAAAAAAGTCACCGTTGCGGGCAGATTTTGCGAATCGGGCGATATTTTGATAAAAGATATTGAACTAAATAACCCTCAAGAGGGTGATATTCTCTGTGTATATAACACAGGCGCTTACGGTTATTCTATGTCTTCAAATTATAACTGCGTGCTAAAACCTGCCATGGTACTTGTAAATTCTGCACAATCTGATATTATAATTAAAAGACAAACTTACGACCAGCTCATTCAAAACGACGTGATACCCGATAGAATTTAAGGATTTTACAGAGTGGATTTTAGCGATTTTTACAGCTTTATATTTTCTCAATTTCACGAGTTGCTAAAATCTTTGAGCGTGGTAAAACCAAGCGTTAATATAATTGAAATTATCGTTTTAATATTAATTCTCTGGTATTTCTACCGTAAGTACATAAAAGGCACACAGAGCGAAAACCTTGTGCGCGGTATGTTTGTGCTCATTTTTATGTGGATTTTTTCAGAACTTTTGATAAAAATCAATCTGCAAATTTTCGGTATGTTTATAAAAACGCTCGTAAGTGTTGTTATATTTGGCTTAATTGTCATATTCCAGCCTGAGTTGAGGCGTTTTTTAGGCTATATAGGCCAGTCAAATTTCTTTGAAAATGTAATACTGAACAGAAAACATTTTAATAATCAAAAGCAAAAAATTGACGTTGTAAAAGAACTTATTGAAACGATTAAATATCTCTCTAAATCTAAAACAGGCGGTCTTATTGTACTACAGAGGTGCAATTCCCCCGTAAGTCACTCTGATGTCGGCACAAAACTTGATGCAGATGTATCTCAAGAACTTTTGCTTACGATTTTTTACCCTTCAACCCCTCTTCATGACGGTGCGGTTATAATTGAGGGAGAAAAAATAATCTCGGCTGGGGTTTTACTGCCGCTTACCGAAGACCCGAAATTAAGCTGGAGATACGGTACACGTCATAGAGCAGCCATTGGTATAACAGAAACTTCAGACTGTGCCTGCATTGTAGTTTCTGAAGAAACAGGCGATGTTTCTATAGCTATTGACGGTTCGCTTAAAAAATACGAAGATTTAGGACAGCTAAAAGTTGACCTGTCACGCATTTTAGGTTATGAAACGGAAGTTGAAGAACAAAAGCCAGCTATTTTTAATTTAGACAAGTTTTTATCTTCAAATAAACTTTCAGACAAAAAATAGACTACTCTTTTTGTCTAATGAAGTTTTGAGGCGATTTATTTATGATTAAACTGTATGGAACAGTTTATTGCGCAAAAAGACATACAAAAAAATAAAAACCAAAAAGCCAAGGAGTACCTTATGCACTATCTTGGCGAGCTAAAGCTGCATTTTAACCTTGAGGATAGCGATATTATAAAGATTTTAAGAAATTCATATTTTGAATTAAACAAAGAAAGTATTGTACAGAGGTGGATGAGTGTGATAAAATCATTTTTGCGCTAATTATGAAAGTAAGAAAATGATTATAAAAAAACTCCCTTTAGGGCCGATTGAGGCAAATACTTATATAGTTTTTGATGAAGTATCAAAAGACGCTGTTTTAATTGAAACTTCAGGTGACGCTGAAGTTATAAAAAAAGAACTTGACGCGCTCGGTGCTAATTTAAAATATGTTTTATTAACCCACGGGCACTTTGACCACGTTTTTGGGGTTAATGATTTAAGAAAACTCTACCCTCATGCTAAGGTTTTTATTCACAAGGAAGATGAAGTCCTGACGCAAAATATCGCCTTGCAGTGCGCGCATTTTGGAATAGCAGGGATAGAAAAGCCAAAAATTGATGAGTATATAGATGAAAATACAAATCTTTCTCTTGGAGATGAGAAAATAAAAATATTACATACCCCGGGGCATTCAAAAGGCTCATTGTGCTATTTAATAGAAAAAGACCTGTTCTCGGGAGACACTGTTTTTTATGAAGAAATAGGCAGATGTGACCTTTTTGGCGGAAGCTTCAGCGAGATAGAAAAAAGCATAAGAAATAAAATCTTTACTTTAGATAAAGATATTGTCATTCACCCGGGACACGGTGCTGACACTACAGTAGAGCATGAAGTAAAGTATAATGCATATTTTGGAGAAAATTCGAGGTATTAAATGGAAGTAAATTACGATAAACTTTTAGACAAAGCAAAAGAAGTAAGCAAAAACTCATACTCGCCTTATTCAAAATTTAAAGTAGGCGCCGCTGTTATATATGAGAGCGGAAATATTTACTGCGGAGTAAATGTTGAAAATGTAAGCTACGGCATTACACTTTGTGCTGAAAGGTGTGCTATTTCAAGCGCTATTGCAGCGGGAGAAAAAACAAAAATAAAGGCAATAGCTGTTTATTCTCCAAACCAGAAAAACTGCCTCCCATGCGGAGCTTGCAGGCAGTGGCTTGCAGAATTTGCACCTGAAAACTCACATGAGCTAAAAATCGTTCTTGAGGGCTGTAAGGGAGAAAGTGTCGTTTGGGGATTGGATGAAATTTTCCCTGATAGCTTTAAATTTACCTACTGCGAGCCTTAGAAATTAGGGAAAAATTTCTTTTTTGCCCATTTTAGCGCAACGCCCGTGTAGGTTGAAATTACCATAGTAAGCACAAAGTAAAAATATGTTGTCTGAATAGGATTGTAAATCCAATAAATATCGTGATTTGCGCGCTCTTGAATCGGTATATTATTTATCCATAGGAAAACTACTGTTATTAAATACATAACAAGCAGGTGATTTGCCATGATGTGATAGGTAGTTTGCCCCATTTGTTTTAAGAATTTTGACTCTTTAATATAGGGGTAGACAAGCTTCATAACAAGTAAAGACGCCCATATGCCTGTAAGTGCCGTTATTGGAGGAACTATAAGCTGCTGGTCAAACCTTGCCCAGACAAGTACATAACTTAAACCTATACCATGCTCAGGGTCATAATCGCGGTTAAATAACCAAAGAATCGACTGCAGTGTTATAATTGCCCCTGCCCATTTAAGGGTAAAAATATTAATTTTATCTTCGATATAGTTTCTGTAATAGTATCCAAGATAAACAAAAAACAGTGAAAACATTGTCCTTATTATAATTAATGTCACAGGGTCTATTGTGATTATTTTGGATAAAGGAATAGCACTAAAGCCTAAAATTGCAAAAAATATCAGATGAAAGATTTTGTTATCTTTGAATTTTTTTAAGATTCTAAAGAGGAATAAAAATACAATCATTGTTATAAAAAGTTGTGTCACAAACCATAAAGGACAAGACAGGTCAAACTGGTGCCCGTTTAAAAAAGGAGTTATAAAAAAGTTTTTTAAACTAAGCGGCATACCCCAAAATTTTCCTGTCAGGTGTGCTATTAAAACAGTCACTCCAAGGTAGAAAGTGTTGTATAAAAAATAAGGCACAAGAAGGCTTTTAACCCTTCTTTTGATAAAAGTTGAAATGTCATTTAGATACTTTTCATTGAAAAGATATCCTGAAATAAAGAAAAACAGAGCCAACTGAAACGAATAAGGACTAAACATCCCTAAAAGCGAAAACTCTAAATGTCCCGATACTACAAGCAATATGGCAAGTGCTTTTAGCATATCTACTCTGTTAGAAAATTCTTTATCCAAAATTTTTCCTCCCTGAGAAGTTATTTTTGCATGATTTTTTTTATTTTACAACATAGTAACCATGTAGAAAAAAATTTTTATTTATGTTATAATTTAGCGCAAAAATTTTTTTTCTCGTGCGTTAGGTTTATATAAGTTAAAAAGGTAAGGTTGTTGATGATTGTAAGTCGTGTAGACGCTTATAGCACACAAAAAGCTCAGCGTCGCGAAAAAAGTTTTAAAACAGGCGCTATGATTGGTGCGGCATTAAGTATAGCAAACGATGCTTTTCAGCATAAAAATATAAAATTGAAATTTAAAGATATGTCAGAGCAAATCGGCAAAAATAAGGCGTTTGCAAAAGTTGGCGGTGCTCTTGCTTTTGATTTAGGCGCAGCGATGTTGTTCTATGGTGCTTTGAATGTCTTTTTTGCTTATGTTTTAGAAAAAATCATGAACATAGGACACAAAAGAGTAAACTCTTAAATTATCTTTCTTCAAAAATCAAAAGAGAGTGCGGTGCTTGCCTGTAGTCATTTGACGGGATTTTTTCCTCATGTTCGACAAACGAGTGCTCTCTTGATGTGTCACAAACAAGATGCCAAGTTTTGCCTTGTTTTGGCTTTGGAAGTTTAACATCAATAAAGTGCTCATCAGATGAAGTTGATATAAATATATCGCTGCCATCGCTTATTTTAAAGCACATAATGTTAGAATTTACGTTATCCCAGTAGCTGTTATCCCAGTTTTGAGCATATGAGCCGTCAGGTTTAAAGTATTGAATATCTTTGTTGAATATCCCATAGCGAAGCTCGGGGTGTTCTTTTCTAAATTCAATCATTTTTTTTGAAAAGTCGTAAATGCGCCCTTTTCTTGTTTCAAGGTTTCTGACTTTTGAAAAGTCAAGGTAATTTGTGTCATCGTCTTTGTTGTAGCTGTTATCGTCCCCGCCTTTTGAGTGTGCTATAACATCTCCAACCTGAAGCATGGGAGTGCCTTTTGAAAGTAGTGTCAGAGCGATTTGTTTTTTCATTGCGCTTTCTTGGCGTTGAGTATTTCCGCCGTAGTTTGTTGCAAAATGCCAGCAATCAGGCGGTGATTGGTATGAATTAGCGTCATTTAAGTTAAAACCGTCGTGAGAGTAGGCGTAGTTAATGGATTTATCTCCGCCTCCAAGTACGTCATATGAGCCTTCAAGTACATTTCTTAGCGCCCTTGGAGTAAGAGTAAAAGGAAATGTTGAGTCGCGTTTTATTGACTCTCTTGCAATGTCGTTCCACTGCGCCCATTCTTTAGGAAATCTGCCAAGTTGATAGGAGTTATCGCCGCCACATGTCCATGGCTCTGCTATAAGATAAATTCCGTCCCCTTTTTGATTAGGTTCAAGAACTTTTACCCCTCTTTCTTTTAAAAGAGTGCTCATTTTGCCCACTAAACTTCTGTTTGCGTCATAGTATACTTTTTCTGTCGGGTCAATATCCATAAGACCCGCTGCAAGGTCAAAACGAAAAGCATCAACGCCTTGATGTGCCCAGTAGGCAACAGAATCAGCTACAAATTGCATAACTTCGTCTTGCGCTACGTTCATATCATTTCCGCAGCCTGAGTTTGAGTTGTATTTGCCTGCTTTTTGTTTGTAGTACATTTGATTATCTATAAGAGAGAACCCTGATTGTTTGGCGTTATTTATATCGTTGTTTTTAAGCCCTGCTTCTCCGGTGTGGTTAAAAACAATATCCATGCACACTTTAAGGTTTTCCCTGTGAAATGCTTTTATCATTTCTCTAAATTCTTTTAGTGCTCCGCCTGCGCTTTTATCGTTTGAGTATTTTTTTGCGGGAGCAAAATATCCAAGAGGCATATAGCCCCAGTGGTTTCCATTACCTTCCTTATCATCAAATTCCGTTAAAGGTAAAAATTCAATCATGGTAAAGCCCATATTTTTAAGCTTTTGTGCCATGTTTTTTGCACCAAGATAAGTGCCTGCACCGTCCACATCTTCATTTATGCTTAGGTCTTTTATGTGAACTTCGCCCATAATTTCATCACTGAGTGCTCTTGGTTTGGCTTTTGGGATAATATCATCTTTATTTATGACAAAAACACTTTTTGGTGCGTATTTTGCATTATCTTCAAGGTAGTTATCTTCATTTGTAAAAAATGCCTCTTCACCTAAAGGATTGTCTGAAGGCAGGTGGCTTAACTCTCTTGCATAAGGGTCAAAAGCAAGTTTATTAGGGTTGTAGCGGTTGCCTTTTTCATCAACAAGGGAAGAAAAACCGCTTGATGGGTTGTTTATTTTTCCATCTTTATCAAAAAAGTTTTCGCTATATTGCCAGTTTGGGCCAAAGACTCTATAGCCGTAGTAGACGGGTTTTTCGCCATTGTTTAGTTTATCAAGCGGGATTGATGTTTCCCAGATGTTTGAGCCTTCTTGTTTTACCATCGGGATGTTTAAAATGGCGTCTTTTCCTTTTGGTTCATCAAAAATGCTTAAAAAAACCTTCTGGGCGTTCATTGAGGCAAGCTTAAAGTCTATTGTATTTTCTTCTTTATTAAAATTTGCGCCAAGCCTTGTTTTATCCGTAGAGATTAAGTTTTTCCTGACACCTGATAATGCCTGTGCCTCAATAGCACCTGCCGCTTCAAGCGAGCCGAAGTTAATGTCGTTTTTACAGATAGGATTTGAGGAGTAATTTTTTTTAGAGTTTATTTTCGGCGATGTGAAGCTGTAAGTGACGGGTCTGATGGCAATTGGCATAATTCTCCTTTAATATTGATTATATTGTGTGTTTGATTTAATATGCTTTTAGTTTGGGCGGCGGCGCACTGAGTGAGCGAAGCTTGCGATATTTCATATTTAGCGCGGCGCTGCCAACGGTTGAAAATTGAATAGGTTTGTTAGTTTGGGCGGTTAGCGCAGCGGTTAGCGCACTGAGTGAGCGAAGCTTGCGATATTTCATATTTAGCGCGGCGCTGCCAACGGTTGAAAATTGAATAGGTTTGTTAGTTTGGGGCGTTAGCGCAGTTGGTAGCGCGCAACACTGGCAGTGTTGAGGTCACGGGTTCGACTCCCGTACGCTCCATTTTACAACACAAACCTAACAATATAACAATAATGCAAGTTTTGGCTTATGTCAAAATGTAAAGTTAGCGTTTTATAAGGGTTTTGATTTTTGTGATGATTTCATCTGCAAATTTTTCAAAGAGGTTTGCTCTTGAAGTTTGAAAATCGCCTTTTTCTACTGCAATTTTGCTTAGAGTGTCTTGTTCGTCTTTGCCGTTAAAAGCTTTAAATAAAATTGAGAAATTTTTGCCAGTTGCATCTTTTGCATTGGGTATTATTTCACCTTTAATTATTACCGGTGTAAGGCCTGTTTCAAGGTCTATTTTATCAAGAGAGTTGCGCATAATTCTAGCTGTATCCATACAGTCTACATATTGAGTAACAGCTCTTTTTGTAATTTTGTCGGGGGAAATTTTTAAAGCACCAAAGCTTATGTTATTTTGAATCATTTCAACAACCTTTCTTTAAGTATGCTTTACTATAAGTAGTGTGAAAATATTTTTTTGCATGGTTGTGTTTACGCTTATTTTATTGTTAAATATAGTTAGTTTAGCACTGGCGCACTGAGTGAGCGAAGCTTGCGATATTTCATATTTAGCGCGGCGCTGCCAACGGTTGAAAATTGAATAGGTTTGTTAGTTTGGGCGGTTAGCGCA
>CASDXV010000011.1 GCA_949285255.1 uncultured bacterium
CTCTGCTCGCAACGTCGCCATCGATTGGTTACATCTTTCGCTTTCTCAACGAAAGCTCAAGATTAACACACGGCTTACGCTTTTCGGGCACCTACCCATGTTAATACCGTATTTGTTACAAATGCCCTTGACGAGATTTGAACTCGTGGCCTCTCCCTTACCAAGGGAGTGCGCTACCCCTGCGCCACAAGGGCATAAACAACCCTTTGACGGGTGCGGCATTGATTTGATAGATTTTAAAAGTGCAATTGTAGAAAATCTGCCGATGGAGGGAATCGAACCCCCAACCTACGGTTTACAAAACCGTTGCTCTACCATTGAGCCACATCGGCAATTCTTCATGATATGTACAATATTATTAAGGACAAGGCAAACTGTCAAGCAAAATTTATTACAGCAGATTTTTGACCTTTGAGTAAAATTTATGAAATATTTTTCTTATAACACCGTCAATATTTATAACACCCCTGTTGTTGCACAATCTACAGGCCAAATCGTATAAATCTCTATCGTAACTAAGCTTTATTATCCAGTAGTTTAAAATAGATGAAACTTTTTGAATATAATATTCTTCGCCCATTTTTTCAACAACGGCATCTTTTATATAATTAAAAGCTTTTTCAAACTGTTCCGTAACTTGAGGTTTATTAAAATTCTTTTTTTTGAAAAATCTGTAGTAATATCCGGCATCATTCAGATAAGTTACGGTTTTTAAGCACTTTAAAACATCACAGTAAAAAACCAAATCCTCACTAAAGGTTAAATCTTCCTTAAAAAATATTGAATTACCAAGCAAAAACTCTCTTTTAAAAATCTTGTTCCAAACCTCATAATTAAGTTCAAAAAGCTCTTCTAAGGCTTCATTAGCAAAAAACGGTTTTTTAAAATCCGCTATAGATTTAAGCGTGCGCTTAGAATTGTCTCTTTTTACACGCTTTTTTTTCTCCATATACAAATGATACGGAAAAACAAGCATATCTGACGGGTTTAAATTAAATTCGTCATATGCCCTTTTTAGGATAGTTTCTTCTAAATAATCATCAGAATCGATAAAATAAACATACTCTCCTGTGGCGTTTTTTAGCCCGTAGTTTCTGCAAAAAGACACACCGCTGTTTTTTTCGGTATTAAATATTTTTATCCTGTTGTCGCTAAATTCTTTTAGAATATTTAAAGTATTGTCAGTCGAACAATCATCGACTATAATAAACTCATAGTCCCCAAACGTCTGGTTTATAACACTTGAGATACATTGTTTGATGTATTTTTCTTTGTTATACACAGTTGTGACGATTGAAAAAAAAGGCGCTTTCATATTATAATTTTACAATAAAAGTTCTCTTTGTTATAATTATCGAGCAAACTTTTACGAGATAGAAAGTTAAAATGCAAGTTATACAAACTATAAATGATACCATAAGAATTTTATTCAGCCCCGAAGAAGAGGACTTTAAGCTTCTTGATTTTTTACTTGTGCAAGAATCTGACAACAAATACCTTGCTCAGATTATTGAGATTTATGATGACAAATATGACGCATCACAAAATGTTGCAAGGGTAAAATTATTCTTTAAAGTAAATGAAAACGGTGAAGTGTTCGGCTATGACCACTTTACGCCCTCTAAAGAATGTGAAATAAATAAGCTTAAAAAAGAGGAAATTTTAACTTTCATAAATGAAGGCAAAGAAGCTCTAAACATAGGTCTTGACTACAGAAGCGAAGAACCCCTTGATATAAACCTTGATTTTTTAAAAAACAACGCGGTGATTTTTGCAGACAGAATTGACCACTCAAACAATATTAGCGCAAGCTTTGCAAGAACTTTATCAAGATATAACAAGCACAGTGTAATTTTTGACTTCACGGGCGCACTTGAGATAGAAAATGCAAAAAAACTGAAAATTACTCAAGACATCAAACTCCCGCTTGATTTCTACAGCTTAGACTACGTCTGGGAAAAGGGTCTTTCTACTGCCAGTCTTGAAACTCAAGCAATTTGCAGAGAAATTTTTAATGAAGTAAAAACTTTTGCAAAAAATACACCTGAGGGGTTTATTCCTTTTGATAAGTTCTTAAATGTTGTTGAAATACAATACAAAGCTACACCTATCATTGAACTTACGGTACTTTTAAACAAATTAAAGGCATATCAGAAAAACAACATTTTTGCAAAAAGCAAAAAGGATTTTGAAGCTGTTAAAAAAGCAGTTGATAAAAACGACATCACAATTATTGATTTTTCTGAGGTGAAAACCTCTTGGCACAAAGAGTTTTGCGATTTTGTAATAAGAAATATGCAAGATGATGTTTTTGTGTTCTTGAGAATAAATGAAACAAATACAGATGTTGATTTAATCAACTTTATTTACGATAAAAAACCTAAAACTCACTTTATCTCAAGTGTTTCATACAGTTTTTCAAAAATGCCTCATATAATTGAGCGCGTTCAAAACTACGTACTTTTGCCCACACTCAACCCAAAACGCGACTTTGGTGCGGCAAGTTTTGAATTGATGTCTATTAATAAAGACGAGTGCATTTTATTTGGCGAAGACACAGAAAACTTTATTTTTACAATAAAAAATGACCGCTTTGAAAATACCGTGGGAAATGCACCAAAAGCTCTTAAAAAAACAAGACTCAGACTTTCTGAGTCAGGAATTAAATCAGGCAATGTCTTAAAAGAAAAATTTAGAGCGGCACACAAAGAAGAAATCGAACAACAAGGTGAAGATAATGTTCTAACCGAAGAAGAGCTTGAGTTTTTCGGTCAGTTTGAAGAGCCTGTCAGTGAAGAGGTAATCGAGGAGGAAGAAAAAACTCCCGTAAAAAAGTCTGATGAAAGTGATGCTACAGAGCATTACGAAGAAGAAATTCTCCCCGACAAGACAGAAGATGAAATAGTTGAGCCTGAGGTTTTAAAAGAAGAAGAGCAGGTTGAAGAAACCGTAGAAGAAGTTTTTATACCCGATGAAGGTGTACAAGAAAATACTGCTTTTGAAGATGACACTTTTATAGAAAAGCAGGATGAAATTATCGCACAAGAGCCTGTCTTAGAGGATAATGAAGAATTACCCACGGAAGAAAGCAGGGAAAATAACACAGCAATTGAACAAGAGCCTATAGAAGAGGATGAAATTCAACAAGAGCTTACAGATGGAAATACTCAGACAACAGAAAATATTGAATTACCTCAGGATGAAACTATAGCAGCTGAAGAAAAAGAAGAGCAAATTTCTTCCTTAATAAACACTGAAACTCCAACCCAAGAAGTTGAAGAACCGGAGGAATTTGAGGAAGAACAACAGGAAGAACAACAGGAAGAAGAACAAGAAGAAGAGCTCTCCGGCAAAAACTTCCAGAACATATTTAAAGAAACTGAAGAAGAAACAACTCAAGAAGAAACTCAAGAAGAGGCATTTTCTCTTGAGGAACTTGCTCAACAGTCGGTAGAAAACGCATTCAATCAGGTAATTGATGAAGAAGATGAAAAAGAAGAACACCCGCAAGAGCAAAAAGATGATTCATCTGCCCTTATAATTGATGATAATGTAGTTATAGATTTAGAAAAAATAAAAGAGCACGTAGATACCAAAAACGGCAGCGAATTGCCTATTTTTAAAAACAAAACGGAAGCAAAAGAAAAAGAAGTTTTTAATACGGGCGATAAAATTGAACATGATAAATACGGCAAAGGCGAAGTAGTAAAAGTGATAAACTACGCTAATCGCTCACTTTTACAAATAAACTTTGAAGAAGTAGGCAAAAGACTTCTTGACCCTGATATTGCAAACATTAAAAAAGCCGACTAATAAACTACTTCATAAATTCGTTTAAATCTATAAATTCAACAGCTTCTTCTATCGTGTCAAAAACGTGAATTACGTTATTTAAAAACACATAGTTAAGCGCTTTTTTAATGTCCTCGCAAGGTTTTACAAGTATAAATAATCCCTCTTTTTGAGATGTTGTTTTATAAACATCGGCAAAAATACTTGCATAATTATCAGAGAATATTTTTATATGCTCTAAGTTGAAAATAATATTCGGTTTACCTGTTAAGACATTTGTATTTGCCTCTTTTAAAATCTTATCAAGGTATTTTTCATTATTTATTTTATAAATTGTCATTACACAAATATTGTCGTTAATGTAGTATTTATGAAATTCCTCATTTACAACTTTATTTGTAGAATTTGAAATAAACTTCAAAATACCCTCATGCCACTCGGGCTGCTTTGGTATAAACTCATCAACACCGTACTTGTAGCACTCTTGAATCATCTTAGTGTCATCAGTACCTGATATTACAATAAGTTTAAAGTCTTTTTCTTCTTGCGCTTTAATCTTATTTGCTTCGCTTATAAGTTCAAAACCGTCTTTTGCATCGGGCAAGAAAAGGTCAATTATAAGATAATCTATTTTTTTCTTTTTAAGCTCAGTTAGTGCTTCTTCTTTATTTCTTGCAACATAAACATTTATGCCGATTTTTTTAAGCATGGAAGTAAGCTGATAAATAGAAAGCTCCATATCATCAACTATAAGAACACTTATATTCTCAGCCGTAAAAAAGCTTAGAGGATAGTTAAAAAAGTTCAACTTTCTCTCAAGAGCAATCAGTGCTCTTGATACTGTTTCACTTGCCTCTATCTCAGGGTTTACATCAATTCCCGATAATTTAACCAGATTCAGATACTGGTCATGTGTTAGTTTTATTTCATCTTCCATAATCCTAATTATACAATATTATTGAGAAAATGCCACAAGAAAAAATTTGTACTATAATATTTCCTAAAGGGGATAAGTAATAAACAGGAGCAATTTAATGCAAGATACACTAAACACAAAAGCTTTCGGCAAAAATGACATAAGAGGAATTTTCCCGTCAGAAGTAAACTCCGAACTTTACTTTTATGTTGCAAAAGGTTACATAAGCTGGATGCAAGAGCAGCTTACAAAGTTAAGCGGTACAAAAAAACCTGTTGATGAGATTTTAGTTAGTGTATGTATGGATGCAAGACTGCATTCAAAAGAGCTTAAAGATGCTCTGATACAAGGACTTTGCGCTGCAGGGGTAAATGTTTTAGACTTAGGTCTTGCGCCGACTCCCCTTGGTTACTTTAGTGAATTTGCAAAAATAGATACTGAAATAACAGAAGGAAAAAGCGTAAACGGTGCGCTTATCATAACGGCATCGCATAACCCGAGCGAATATAACGGGCTTAAAATGACATTTAACAAAGCCTCTTTAAGTGAAGAACAGATTAAAGAAGTAAAAGAACACACTCAAAAAGCCTACGAGGACGCTAAAGCCGATAAATACAGAACATTCAGGTGCGGTTTTGTTAAAAAATACAATATCATCTCAAACTACACGGATAAAATATCCGATATGTTTGACAAAATAGGAAACGGCATTAAAATTGTCGTAGACTCCGCTAACGCTACAGGCGGGCTTGTAGCGCCGCAACTGTATCGTGAGCTTGGCTGCGAGGTGATTGAATTATTCTCTGAACCTGACGGAAACTTCCCTAACCACCACCCTAACCCGTCAGATGAAAAAACCCTTGATGCTATTAAAAAAGCGGTGGTAGAAAACAAAGCCGACTTTGGTATAGCTTTTGACGGTGATTCAGACAGAATAGGCGTTGTTAGCTCAAAAGGTAAAACTATTTCAGGCGACAAACTGCTTTTAATCTATGCTCTTGATTTAATAAAAGAATTAAAAGCACACGGCGAATCACCCACAGTTGTAAGCGAAGTTAAATGCTCACAAGTACTCTACGATACAATCAATGCTCAAGGCGGTGTAGCGATAATGCACAAAACAGGCCATGGTTATATTAAATCCAAAATGAAAGAAACAGGAGCACTTTTAGCAGGAGAAATGAGCGGACATGTGTTCTTTAAAGACAGATACTTTGGCTATGATGACGCTATTTATGCCGGCTGCAGATTGATTGAAATAGTTGCAAAAAACAAAAAACTAAAACCGAGTTTTGACTTACAAGAATTAATTAAACCCTTTGATGAAGTTTATCTTTCAAACGAAGAAAGGCTAAAATGCCCTAACGAATTTAAAAAACCTGTCCTTGAAGAACTGAAAGGCAGGATATCGGATGAACTTTTCAATTCAAAAATAAAAGATATCATAACAATTGACGGCCTAAGAATTATCTTTGAAGACGGTTTTGCCCTCATCAGACAAAGTAACACAGAACCTGTTTTTACTTTAAGATTTGAAGCAAAAACAAAAGAACAGTGCGAAAACTACCGCAAAACGCTGTGCGATTTAACAAATGAAATTACTCTAAAATATGCTCAGACAAAAGTCTAAGTCATATAAACTTTGAGGCAATTTTAACTTTAGTAATATATGACTATAATTTTTAAAGTTAAAGTTGATATAATCAGAATATGAAAAAAATAACAGGCAATATAATAATAACGGCACTAATACTTATGCTCATAAACCCCATATGCGCATACGCCGCTGCGCCTGTTACGCTCGCTTCGCATTTAGGTAAGATAGAGCAAGAACTCTGGGGGTTTGAATACGGCTCACAAACAGACACCGAGCGTATAGGAAGAATTGAGCAAAGTGTTTTTGGTCAAACAAATGACAAAGAAACAATTGAAAAAAGAATAGAAAAAATAAACAAAGCTCTTGGCATAGAATCTCAAAAAGAAGCGCAAAGCAGCGCAGGAGAGCTTTTAAGCGAAGAGATGGATGGTATTTCATATCCTCAAATTGACCAGCTTGAAATGAAATTATTCTCGCAAGTCTATGACAAAGAAAATATCTACAAACGTATCGAAAGACTTGAGAAAAAGATTTTTGGTGCAGCACAAGAGGGTGACTTGGCCTCACGTACGGATAAATTAAAAGGCTACTTAAATATCGATACCACGCCAAAAACCGTCTATTCAAGAGGCGATATACCCCAATACGAACAATCTTACGACGGTTATGGTTCAGACATAAATATACAAATCTCAGGACTTGAGCAGTCATTATTTGGTAAAACATTTTCCCAAGACCCGACAGGGCTAAGGCTTAACAGACTTGAGAGAAAAATATTCCAGAGAGATTTTTCTTCAGATGATGATGTAGTTCGCATGCAAAGACTTCAGGCCGCTGCAAGCGCTAAAAAAACAGCAAAATACTATGATATGAATAAAGCCCAAAAATTCACCTCTACAGGGCTTCAAATAGGTACGCTTATTCTTATGATACTTGCAATGATATTGTAAGTCAGTTGATTTTTGCACAAAAACATAAGATAATAATCCTATGGAAAATAAATTAGTAAAAACTACGGCATTATCAATTATTCTGGCATTTACGCTATATGGCAACCTTAACATTGAGGCATCTGCCGCTATGAGCAAAGAGTCAATAAAACTCTACAAAAGTGCTCAAAAATTTGAATCTCAAAACAGATTTAAAGACGCTATAGACCTTATGGAGAAAGCTCTTGCAACTTCACCCGATGATATTACCCTAAACACCAAACTTGCAGGGTTATATTCTCAAATCGGTCAATACGACAAGGCGCTTGAAATATACCAAAAAACACTTAGAATAAAGCCTGATGACGGGTTTTTATACATAAGTATCGGCAATCTTTTAGAGCAAAAAAATGACTACGAAAACGCCCTTAATGCTTACAAAGAGGCGCTTTCCATCATGCCTGATTACAAATACAACTACCTAAACATCGCAAATGTCGAATATATCTTAAAAGACTACCCTAATGCGATTAAAAACTATAAAATATTTTTAACCCAATACCCAGATAACACACAAGCTATCACAAACCTTGCAACCTGTTATCTTGATTCTAAAGACTACAAAAACGCTATAGAAGCTTTTGAAGATTCAATAAAATCAAACTCCTCAGGCTTTAGCGACTGGGGAAGCTACGGACTTGCGCTTTTAAGAGATAAAAGATACAAAGAAGCAAAAGAGGCGTTTGATAAGGCAGTAAAAATCAACTCCACAGATTACGCTTCATTTGGCAACCTTGCGGTTGTACAGTCTTATCTTGAAGAAAACGAAAACGCCTATTTAAACTTTAAAAAGGCTTTTGAACTTGAGCCGAATTTATACTCGCTAAAGTTTGACTACGCGGCACTTTTAACCAAAATGGGCAAATACGACGAGGCTATAGTTGCATACAATGACTATCTGAAAAAATACCCCAATGACACAAATGCGTACTTAAATCTTGGTATTTTATACAAAAACACCCAAAAACCAAAAGACGCTATCGCCGTTTTGCAAAAAGGTGTCAAGCTTGACAGTACAAACTACGATATAAAAAGCGAACTTGCAAAAAGTTACTTTGAAAACAAAGACTATGACAAAGCTATCATAGTTTACGACCAAATACTTGCAAGAAACAAAGGCAACCTGCAAACACTTTTTAATAAAGCGCTTGCTCTGCAAGGTGCAAAAGAATTTAAAAATGCTCAGGTTATTTATTCTAACCTTTTAAAAGAACCTGTTGAAAACCTTGGAAAATATAACCTTGAATACTCCGCTATTCAAGAAGCACAGGCTTCAAACTACATAGCCTGGGCAAATTATTACAATTCTAAAAAAGATTTTAAAAACGCAAAAGAAACTTACGCTAAGGCCCTTGCCATTAATCCCGATAACACGGGTGCTTACGAAGGGCTTGCAAAAACCTATGAAAATATGGGTATAAAAGAGCTTGCGGTTGAAAACTTTGAAAGAGCTATACAAATTGAGCCCGAAAATCCTAATCTTTTTACCAGCTACGGTGAAACACTTGAGCATATGAACGATTTAGAGCAGGCACAGAGCGCTTTTGCAAAAGCAATTGAACTTGACAATAAATACTTTGACGCCTATGTTTTATCAGGCGATAACTACCTTAAACAAAAAGATTTTAACAAAGCAATAGAGCAGTTTGAAAAAGCTCTTTCAATAAATCCTGACGATGATTCTGTTGCAATTAAAATAGGTAATGCGTATAAATACCAGTCAAACAACAACAAAGCGCTTGAATATTATACAAAAACTCTTGATATTAACCCGCTGAATGAAAATGCTTATTTTAATATCGGACTTATTAACTACGAAAACGAGCACTATGACGAGGCTGTAGCTAACTTTTCAAAAGCAATTGAACTGAAAGAAAACTTTGCCTACGCATACTGGGGTCTTGGCTCTTGTTATGAAGAGCTGAAAAAACCAAAGGACGCTATTTTTAACTACGAAAAATACTGCGAATACGCGCCTGATGAAGATTCCAAAGAAAAGGCAGAACAAAAAGTAGATGAACTCTATAAAGAACTTGTAAAATGAAAAAAATAATTTCAAGGCTCTTTTTTATCTTTGTGCTTGTTGCACAAATCTTCCTGCTTAGCGGCTGCTCGGATGAACCTTTTATAGTTTTTAGCACGCAAAATCCAAAAGAGGGCCTAAATAAAAACCAGCTTGAAAACAACTTTAAACAAGGGCAAAGGGTGTATTTTGCAATAATTTCTCCTAAAGGTTTCAGAGATGATATGATAAGAATTTCTTTAACTAAAAAAGAAACAGACTCAGAATTTTGGGGATATTCTAACTACAGAAACCAAACAATAAGAACAAAAGGCGAAAAATACTACAGTGACTATTTTGTAATAAGAGAAGAGGGGATTTTTGTACTTCAGGCTTTTGAGCTGATAAACCTTAATAAACCCATAGCAACAGGAATATTTAGAGTCTATGCAAATTAAAAACTTTATACAAGATATTATTCAATACATTAAAAATAAAATGTTCTCTTCAAGATACGTTGTTAAAGGCAAGTGTAAAAAATGCGGCAAATGTTGCTCGACTATTTTGTTATCAGATGAAAACGGATACATAAAAACCGAGGAAGATTTTATAAAACTGCAAAAACAAAACCGTGCAATAAGAAATTTTGTGATAAACGCTGTAGCAGATGATGTTGAAAAAGACTCCCCCCAATACGGCGCACTGCTTTTTAAATGCAGAGTTTTAAGGGATGATGGCAAGTGCGGAAGGTATTTTTTCCGCTCGCTTTTTTGCAGGGACTACCCCTCAATTAACCCCGATTTCATACAAATGGGCGGCACAACGCTTGACGGGTGCGGATATTACTTTGATGTAGATAAAAAATTTGATGAATATCTGAAAGATTAAATGTTTTCAGGAACTTTTACCTTGTAGTATTTTAGGTTTTCAAAATTGCTTGTCTTTTTACCTGCTTTATCAGGGTTTTTAATGGTCAGTTTATCGTATTTTAATTTAGCTGTGTCTTTACCGACCAAGAAAAGTACGTCAAAAATAGCTCTTTCTCTGTATGTATCGTATGAAAACGCAAGTTTTACATCCTCAGGGCCCGCTACAACGTAGAATTTGTTTTCGGTCAAAAGCTCTTTATCAGGGTTATCTCTTAAAATAGAAATCGTTCCCTGATAACCGACTGCCAAGTACTTACCAAGTCTTATGTTTTCATCAATTGTAATGTATTGCTTACCATAAATATATTGGTCAAAATAAAGCGGGCTCTTTCCATGTACACCAGCTATACCATACATTATACGAGAACCCCAGTTCTTAACGCGCGTTTGCAACATAGGTCCAAACCTTACAATACCAACGGTATCACCCGTACCGTATAAAGTTCCGGCTGCTTGTGTGTAGGCAAGTGTTCTTATATACATATCTTGTTCTTCGTTTTTCTTTTCAAAGAATGTTTTATATAACTCACCTTGCCACCTTAAACGCATGGTACCGTTTCTGCTGAGACTCTCTTTTTCATTGTAGTCAGTTACATAACCTGCAGACCATCTTTGCCTAAATGTCGCATCTAAGTCTTTTACTTTATATTGCTTATCATGAACTAACTGAGCAATGTATCCGGGCTGCCTTCTTCCAAAGAACCACTCGTCAAAGTAAGCATGACGACCGTAGTCTAAATACAAATTATCATTAAATTTATAGTTACCATGGACTATTAAATTCTCGCTTGATGTAGCATAACCCGCCTCTAACATGTTCCTTTTTGACATATATCTTCCGATAACACCAACACCAAGACCTGAGTCATAAACAAGAGCTGGCATAATCTTCAGTGTTCCGCCAAAAGGAACTTCTGTGGTATAACCCCAGCCGACATATGTACCAAAGCCTCTAAACATACCTGCTTCAGGGAGGTTTGACTCTACAAATGTCTGATTTTTATCCGTTAAAAGCTCAGCACTGCCGACTTTTGCAACTCTGAATTTTTTATAGTAAATTTCAGCATCCTTAAGAGTTATGGTATCGTGCTCTTTTTTGCTTTCTATAATTATCTCTTTTGTTTTTATCCTAAGAGGCTCACTTCTTTTTTTCTTTAACTCAGGAGTAGCTAAGTCCTTTAAGACAAGAGTTTCATCCAAGTATCCAAAACCTTTTGTTTGCAAAAGCATATCAATGTCTTTTGCCATTTTGGCATCGCCGTTTATCATCTGAATTTCATTAGCGTATGCATAGCCCTCTTGAGCTCTTATTGTCATAATGCCCATAGTGCCTATAGGCTCATTCATAAGCACATTTTCTTCGTTTAAATCTATGCTCATAAAATCACCCTTTAGGGTTGTGCCGTTTTTATCCAAAACTACATTGTCAAATAACCTTATAACATTTGTATTTTTATTAAAAATAGCCTTATCGGCAGTTAAAACCGTGTTATCAGGGTATGTTTTAATAACTACATGCCCTCTGGCCTCGATTTCATTTCTGTCCTCAAAATACTCCATAAAATCAGAATCTAAAGTGGCGCTTTGTTTCTTTTCGACTTGAGAATCCGATTTTTGTTCAGTCGTATCTTGCTTTTGTTGCTTTTTTTCTTTTATAACATCAATTAAATTCGGCACTTCAAGGGGCGGGCCCTCATAGCTGTCTTTTATTTTCATACCGCCAAAATTAATATCAGCCTTGTCGTCTTTTAAAATATTTTCTTCAACTTTATTAGGGTCAATTGTAGGAGCATTGATAACTTCATAGGCATGGGAGGCATTTAAAAAATTAAATGTCATAAAAACAAAAAGTGCCAGTATGAGCTTTTTTATAACCTGCACGCTAAAAAATCTTTCTCCATAAAACTGACCAAAGACATTTTATCGCAAAAATGTTTTTTTGACACCATGCAAAAAACTTATTATCTTGGAATAAAATTAAAAGGATTAGTTGGTTGACCATTTTGACGAACCTCAAAATGCAAATGCGGTCCTGTTGAATAACCGGTTGTACCTATATTTGCAATAACCTGACCTTTTGCAACATTAGAACCTACTGCTACCCTGTAGCTGTTTAAATGGGCATAAAGCGTTGTTGTAGGTACACCATTAATTCGGCCGTGGTCAATAATTACAACCTTGCCGTATCCGCCATACCAGCCTACAAAAATAACCTTACCTGCGTTTGCCGCTTTAACCGGAGCATTCATTGGCATGCCAAGGTCAACACCTGAGTGATAAATTTTTCTTTTAAATATAGGGTGAACTCTCCAACCGTAAGGAGATGTAACAGGGCCGCCGACAGGTCTTATAAAGCCGCCTGAAACAGAGATTTTTTGCTGGCTTTTCTCTGACCTTACGGTTTCTTTGTTAATCATATCTGCAATAGCCCTACTTTGACGGGCTAAATCTCTTTCAGCTTTCTCCCATGTGGCTCTGTCTGTTTTTAACTTATATATCATTTTTTCATTCTGACTTATGGCGTCTTGAATGTTCTTTTGTTCTCTGTCTATTGATTTTATTGAACTTGCAAGATATCTTTTTTGCATTTCAATTTGTCTTTTTACTTCGACTATTCTTCTTGTCTGCTGCTGCATGTAGCGGATATTGTCTTTATCCTGCTTCATTACAATATTTTCAAAATAAAGCCTGTCAAGAAAGTTATTTACATCGTTTGACGAGAGCAAAAACTCAACATAGTTTTTTCTTTTCGTTTTAAATATCTGCACAATTCTTTTATTTGTAGCGTTTTGAAGTGCCCTGTAGTCGTATGTAAGTCTTTCTAATTTTCTCTCAAGTGTCAAAAGCTCTTCCTGAGCGTTTTTGTATTGCATTTTGTTTTCATTTAGCGTTTGCTCGGTACGCTCCAAGTTTCTTTGGTTTTTATAAAGTTTATTCGTTTCAATTTTTTCAAGAAGTTTTAGTTTGTGTATCTGTTGTTTTACAACCGCACGTTTTTGCTCCACTTGTTTTGCTTTATTTGCAGCACTCTGTTGAGCGAAAACAGGCGTTGCACAACAAAAAATCATTGTGCAGGCAATTGTCAAAGATAAAATTTTCTTAGAAAAATTATGCATATTTTACTTAGTTAAACAAAACAGGAATTAAAACCGTAGCGCCTATCATCCAAGTAGCAAACATTACGGTGAGTATTAAAATTATGATTTTTCTGTGCTTTCTAAAAAATTCCATAGCTCCTAAACTCTTCATCCCAAATCTGTTAATTTAATAACATTTTAAACAAAAATGCGACTTAGTGCAAATTATGAACATTTTTTTTACTTTTGCATGCCGCATCAGATGAGTCAATTTTACCGTCAAAGTTGTTATCTATGCCATCATAACAGGAGTTTTTGGACTCAAAGCTCTCTGCACGCACGTAGCGGTTAAGATATTTTTCATCAATTGAATTATAAAGCTTGTAATAATAGGCCCTATAAGCATTACCTAAGGAGCAATTCTTTACAATAAGCGTGTTTTCATCGTTATTTAAAACAGCGTTTTTTGAAAAATTTGCACTTCCGCTTATAAAAGTACAAGTATCAATGAGCATATTTTTCTGGTGATTTTTACCGCCCCAGTTTTCAACTTTTACTTTAATTGAATTTTCTCTAAGGTTATTTATCCTCTCTTTAAAGTTATAAGAAGCAAGCGCATCAATGGTTACAATGACATTTACTCCTCTTTTTTTAGCATTTACAAGTTCTGACATTATATCCCTGTGAGTAAGGTAAAAAGCACTTATGAGGATTTCTTTTCTGGATTTTTTTATCTCATCTAAAATAGGCGATAAAATATTTGACGCGGGAGAAAAATAAACACTCACAACGGTATCTTCTCCAAGTGAATAGTTAACAAGCTCGTTTTTAGTTTTATTAGTATGAAAATTTCCCCCAAACATCTGCTCAAATTCTTTTAAAAAAACTTGCGCTATCGCATTTGAATTAATAATTAAACCCGTGTTTGAATCATAGCCGCCGCTTCCCGATTGAGATAAATTCATGGTATAAGTTGCAACTTTTTGAGTATCAAAAATAAAAAACTTATTGTGCATAATGTAGAAAGAATCATCGTTTCTGTATTCAAAATTTTCCCTTAAAATCTTGCTATCAGAGTACATATCACCTTTTTGAGGGTCATTATCCAGGACAAATCTTACCTTAACGCCTCGTTTTTTAGCGTTTAAAAGCGCTTGTATAATTTCATCTTGAGATTCAATACCGTATATAGCAGCGTCAATTGTATATTTTGCATTGTTAATATTTTTTATAAGCGCTTGAGCTGCGTTTGTTCTTGCTCTTTTTGAGGGGCGTGAGTATTTATTAGGGTCAATAAGATACAACTCTATTGAACCAAAAACACCGTTAGGATAAGGCAACTCAATTATTTCTTTTTCTTTGCGAGAATAAATACAGCGATTTTTTATTTTAACTTTTGAAAAATCTTTTTTGGATGCAAAAATATAATCTATGGGTAAATCCTTTAAATAAGGCTCTGCGAGCCCTTGGCTTAAAAGATAAAGCCCGATATCTTTATTATCAAGGTAGATTTTTGCGTATTTTTGAGTCAAAAGAGAATACTTGCCGAGGATGACTTTTTTATTTTTTAAAGTTTTAAGATAATCATTTGCCCTCTTATAAGTTTTTTGCTCATTTTTATTAAAAACAATGTGTTTTAGCCCGAAATACTCGTCATTTGAGCAGATATTATCGGAATTTAAGTCGATACAGAGGTGATTTTCGCTATCAACATCAAGGAGCGTATATGTTTTTTCATGCTCTGCATTATAGAAAAATACAAAACAAAAACATAAAAACAAAACCAAAAACGAATAGATAAGTTGTTTTTTCATCTGCGCTCCGATAGCTGAATTATCCGATAAAATGGCACATGTGAGGAAATTTTTAACAAATATTTACAAAATACGCCACGAAGCTTACAAGGGGCTTGAATATTAACTTTGTTTTAGTTATTATCGTTTTTGCATAGAACATATAAGTCAGAAAAGGTGTAAAATGAATCCGATTATTCAAGAACTGGAAAAAGAATATACTCAAAGAGAAATGCCCGAAACTAACCCCGGTGATACGGTAAAAGTTTTTGTACGTATCATTGAAGGTAACAAAGAAAGAACACAGGCTTTTGAAGGTACTGTTATTAAAAAACACGGTTCAGGCATTAACAAAACAATTACTGTAAGAAAAATCTTCCAAGGCGTTGGCGTAGAAAGAGTTTTTGCTATCTACTCACCCAGAATTGAAAAAATTCAAGTACTGAGAAAAGGTGACGTAAGACGTTCTAAACTTTACTACTTAAGAGAACGCTCAGGCAAAGCTACTCGTATCAGAGAAAAAATGGACCGTCGTTAATCAGAGCTCTGCTATGGCACACATCCACTGGTTTCCGGGGCACATTGCAAAAGCCCAACGTGACTTAAAAGAGAAGTTAAATCTGGTTGATGTTGTTGTAGAAGTTCTTGACGCAAGAATTCCTGATTCAAGCGCTTATAAAAATTTAGAAAATTTAATAGGAAACAAATCACGCCTTATTCTTTTGAATAAGGCAGATTTGTCTGATGAGAAATACAATAAAATCTGGGCGCAAAAAATAGAAGAAAAAACCTGCGCTCCGGTCATAATAACAGACTTGAATAATCAAAAAGACATAAATACAATTATTGATAAAATAGTTGAAATAACTAACCCCATTATGCTTGAACTCCTAAAAAAAGGTTTACTGCCTCGCGCTGCCCGCTCTATGGTTATCGGTATGCCAAATGTAGGTAAATCAAGCACAATTAACAGACTCATTAGAAAAGGTAAAGCAAAAACAGGCGCAAAAGCAGGTGTAACGCGCCAGCAGCAGTGGGTTAGAATAAACAGAAAAGTAGAACTTCTTGATACTCCGGGGATAATACCTACCACACAAGAAGACCAAAAACGCGCACTCAAGCTTGCCTGCGTTAATTCAATAGGTGAAAATGCCTATGAAAACGAGTACGTTGCATCTGAACTTTTAAAATTAATCGTCGAAATGGGTTATGAGGATATTTTAAGAAACTACTACAAATTGCAGCCTGAAGCTGATATTACAATAGAAAACATTGCCCTTGCAAGAAACTGGATTGTAAAAGGCGCACAACCCGATGTTACGCGCACGGCTCAGTTTATTTTAACAAACTTTAGAGAAGGAAAAATTGGAAAAATCACTCTTGAAAAACCCCTTGAATAACAACCTGTTTGATTTTGATAAAGATTTTAAACAATCTCAAAAAACTCCTCTTGGGTTTGAGCTTAATATATACACTCATATCTTAGGCACGGATGAAGCAGGCAGAGGCCCTGCTGCAGGCGGCGTTTGGGCAGCGTGCGTTTGTTTTTTGGACAATGATATTAAAAAAGAGCTTACAAAATTAAACGACTCAAAAAAACTAAGCGAAAAAACCCGCCTTGAACTTTACCCCATAATCCGTGAGAATTCAGTGTTTTGCGTTAAATCAGTTGATGTTGAAACAATTGAGAAAATAAATATTCTAAACTCTTCGCTTTTAGCTATGAAACTGTGTATTGAAGAGGTTTTAGGCAAAATTCAAGCGCAAAGCCCCATTGTACTTGTTGATGGCAACAGAAAAGTAAAAGACTTAAAAATCCCTCAAAAAAATATTATAAAAGGAGATTCAAAATCCGCCTCAATAGCTGCAGCAAGCATTTTAGCCAAGGTCGAGAGGGATGAATTTATGAAAAAAATCTCTATTCAATACCCTTATTATCATTGGGAGAAAAACAAAGGCTATTTAAGCAAAGAGCACATTGAAGCCATTAAAAAATACGGCATTACAAAGTACCATAGGAAAAGCTTTTTAAAAAATATTCTTAACTAATTACGCATAAGAACTTTCGCCGATTGTATCTATAGCCTCAACCCTTATATCGGTTATAAGCTCAGAATAAGATATAACGACAATAGTCGGTATATGACGCTCAAGCATTTGATACAGCGGCAAACGTATTCTTGGCGAGCAGAGGATTACAGGCTGAGTACCCACTGCCTGATGAGCGCGCATAAGGGTATTTGCGGTTGATTCGATAAGCTCTTGAACCTGCATAGGATTGAGCAAAAACATTGTTCCAAGCTCAGTTCTCTGACAACTGTCATCAAGGGTTTTTTCCCATTCGCTGGATAGTGTCAGAGCATAGAGAACCTTTTCTTTGTTACAATGAGCAAGACAAATCTGACGACCTAATGCCGCACGCAAACGCTCAGATAAGATATCAGGCTCTTTTGAAAATCTCGCATAGTCGCACAAGCGCTCAAATATAAAGATAATGTCTTTAATTGATACTTTCTCGCGGATAAGATTTACAAATATCTTTCTTAAATCGCTTGTTGAGATAATCGTAGGTACAAGGTCGTTAACAAGCGTCGGGTCTTGCGATTTTACAAGTTCCATAAGTTTTAAGACATCGGTTTTTGTCATAACTTCATCTACGTACTTACGGACACAATCCTGCAAGTGCGTCACTATAACATCAACAGAGTCAACCGCTGTTATATTATCTCGCTTATCAATAAACTGCGGGTCAAGCCAGTAAGCCTGTGACTGATATGTCGGGTCAACACTTACAATAGCATTTTCAGGCAATTTTTTGCCCAGAGCCTCCCACTGGTCGGCAATTACCATATATTTACCCGGGTACACCATGCCTGTAGCAACCGTATTTGAGCGAATAGAAATCAAATACTCGTTATCCGCTATGGCTGATGAGTCCATAATCCTTATGTTTGGTATGATATAGCCCAACTCATCCGTTACCCTTTGCCTTAGTGCGGCAATTTTTGCCAAAAGTTGTCCGTCTTGGTCAGGGTCAGCTATTATAAGAAGTCCTGAACCCACTTGCAGACTCAATACGTCAACACCCAATCTCTCATACATTTTATTCGGGTTAACAAGGTCTTGCATGTTCTGTTTAACCGCATCTAATTGTCCAAGCTGCGCCTGAACATCGGCGTTAACAAGAACAGAAAACCCTGCAAGCGCTATTATAATCGTAAACATTAAAAACGGCAGCCACGGCAGCCCTGTTACAGGACTTGTAACTGCAATTAAAAGCAAGAATCCGCAAGCAAAAAACAAGCTCTGCGGTTTAGATAAAATCTGACTTGATAAGTCTATACCCAAAGATGAACCCGTTGCGGTTGAGCGGGTCATAACTATACCCGCTGAAATTGACATCAAAAGCGATGGTACTTGAGATGCCAAACCGTCACCTATGGTTAAGATAGTGTATTTTGAAACAGCGTCTGCAGCAGGCATATTATTCATCAAAATACCGATAATTAAACCGCCTACGATATTTATAACAACAATGATGATACCTGCTATAGTATCACCTTTTACAAACTTCATAGCACCATCCATTGAACCAAACAAGGATGATTCTCTCTGCAAATCCTCACGGCGCCTTACCGCCTCTTCAGGTGATATAAGCCCAGCGTTAAAATCCGCGTCAATCGTCATTTGTTTACCTGGCATAGCGTCCAGTGCAAAACGGGCTGCAACCTCTGCTATACGTTCTGCACCTTTGGTAATTACCATAAACTGTACAACGGTTATGATAAGGAATATAACACCGCCTACTACCATGTTTCCGCCCGTTACAAAAGAACCAAACGCATGGATTACTTCCCCTGCGTCCCCTTTTGCCAAAATTAAACGGGTTGAGGCAATGGATAAAACCAAACGAAACATTGTACCTATAAGGATAATTGATGGAAACGCCGCAAGTTCAAGAGGTTTTTGTACATAAAGTGAAATCATCAAAAGCACAATACCAAGGGTAATGTTTAAACTTATGGAAAAGTTTATGACCCAGTTTGGCATCTCAATGAGCAATATCAAAATCAAAACGATTACAAATATTGCAAGAAAAATTTCACTTATAGGATTTGATTGTGCGTTTGGTTGTGCCATCCTTTAGTTTGTTATTGACCTCCTTTGTAGATACCAAAGGCATTTTGGATTATCTGCAGCTGCGTTGAAAAATTCGCATCAACTACACCATTGTTTGAAACCACAACACAGCTGCCCTTTTCAACTGTTTCATCAGCAACGACAACAACTTTAGCGTCAAGTTTGTTTGACTCTATTACCTCGGGCAAAGATGCTCTTGCAAAGTCAACATCATCAGGTGCAACTTTTATTGTGATTTTCTCATCAGTGCTTGTAAGTTCGCCAAGCACTTCGTTAATTATATTTTTCAACACATCATCCGATAATTCCACTTCTTTTTTAATGATTTTTTTTGCAACTTCAAGTGAAATCTCAAGTATGTGAGGCAAAAGTTCATCATAAATTTCATATCTTGAAGATAAAAAGTCCTCAAGTGCAGCCTTCAATTTGTCAATTTCTTTTTGAGCTCCCTCAAGACCGTTTTTGTAGCCTTCTTTTGCTGCAAGCTCTCTAATAGAGCGCGCCTCTTCCTGAGCACGAGATACAAGGGCTCTTTCATCTATTCTTCTGTAACCCCTTCTTCTGTCCCCTCGTCTTCTTTCTATTCTTTCCTTAAATTCAATTTCTGAAATATCAATTTTTTCAAATTCTTTTAGGGTGTCTTGTTCGGTTTTTTGTATTTCTTTTACTTCAACAACGGGGGTTTTCTCAGGCAAAACTTCCCCCACGGGGGCTTCTAAAATCTGCTGCTTTGCAATTTTAGATTGATTATCAGTACTTTTTAATCTTTTTTTAATTATCATAGGGTCTTTTCTTCCAGATACTTACAGATGACATTTGCAACCCTTAGAGGTATTGTTGTGTCGGACTGCGCTCCCAAAAGTACAAACTCGCGTATTTGAGGACGCTCATCTTTAATGATATTAGAAATTTCCTCTTTGTCCGAATTTTTTACAATTTTACATATTTTGCGCTGTATTCTTTCAATCGACATACTCTGAGGCTCCGGTAGTGCCTGTTTTATTTCACTCAGACACCTTTGTGTAATCTTTGTATCTATTTTTGTTTCTAAATCCTGCATAGACAGATACTGCAGCAGTACTTCTCTTTCAGGCTGATTGAATTTAGATAAAATATTTTTAATCTTACTTTCGGGAAAATTCCTTATAAGCAGGGCTAAAGAGGCAAGTTTTAGGATTTTATTATCACTCATATCAGCGCCTATTGCCTCTTCCTGAGCTTGAGATTGAGCCATAGCATCAATGTTTGACTGGCTTAGAGCATTTTGCTCTGCTTTTTCGTCAAGCACGCCTTTTTTCTTTAAATCATCAAGAGCCTGTTTAAAGCACACATTAACATGGTGCTCTACAAGAGGAATAATCTGCTCTTGGGGCATTCTTTTTAAAACCGCTTGCTTTGCTATTTCAAAAACGGTAAAAGCAACCCTTTGCAAAATCCCTTCTCTTAATGTAGGGTCAATTTTTGAACGTATAAGGTCAATTGACTTATGAAAAGACCACTCTCCGATAAATTGAGTAATTAAAGACGCCTGAGCCGCATCAAGGCTTATGGTTTCATCTTTTACAAGGGCATCACCCGATAAAAAACAAAACTTATAAACTATATCGACTACAAACTTCTTATCTTCCGCGCCAATATCCTCGGGTACAACCTGTCCTGCCTGCCCCGCGAGGTTTTTTGCAAATGCCTTATGGTCAAATCCTTCTATTTTACGTTCCGCCATCTCTCCCCTTATTGTATATCAGGATTTAATTACTTTCTATCCAATTTTTTAATTTTTCTGCCGCTTCATTTTCATCAAGCTCACCAAAATCCATACTGAGCTCATCCAGCGTATCTTTTATATCACTATTGCTGACAGCCTCAGGTGCTGCCTGAGGTGCAGCGGCACTTTGTGCTTGAGCTTGAGCAATTGCAGCGGCGTGAAGATTTTGCTGCTCTATAAGATTTTGGGCCATCTGAGCTTGTTTTTGTATAAGCTCTGCCGCTTTTAAGTTTACATCGTTTAATTGTTTTTCTTGTTCTTGAGCTTTTTTCCTTAAAAGTGCAAGCTCTTCTTCCTGTCTTTGGGCTTCTTTTTTAACTTTTTGCATAATATGCCTTAAACCAAAACCAAGACCGCACAACAAAAGCGCTCCAACTACCCACCAAGGATTGCCAGATTCCTCGGGTTTTGGAAGATTTGGCCCTTGGTCAGGAGCAAGTATGGGGCTGTTTGATTCAACAAAAGCTATAGAAACATTTTCAGGGTCTACTTTAGGGCTTGCAGCGTGTGCTATAAGCTCTTTTAGCTCGGTTATTGTCATGCTCATAGGAATTGATGACTCTTCAAGCGACACGGCAATTGATATTTCTTCAATTACTCCTGCTTTCATATATTCGTTAACCTGAGTTTTTGTAACCCCGTATTGAGTTTCTTGCGCTTGGCGGACATATTTTCTGTCTTGAGAAGAATTAGAGCCGCTGTTTGGAACGCCAAAAGGCAGATATGTACTTACAGCATTTGTTGCAGAGTTAATATCCGTTGTATTATCGCCCAATTTTTCCGTAAAGTTTTGCTCATTTACCGAGGTTTTTCTTGTCGGGTCGTAGATTATGCTTGTTTTTTCAACAGGAGCTTGAGTTAAAAATGTTGAAACGGTAACTACGTAGTTGCCTTTACCCACAAGCCTGTCTAACTGCGAGGCAACTTTTGATTGCATGTATTTGTCGTTTTCTTCAATTTTTGATAAAGCATCATCGGATGCGCCGATTATACTGTTGTATACCGTTCCGTTAGTATCGGTTATAGAAATATTATTGGGTTCAAGTCCTTGAACAGCACCCAAAAGCAAGTTTGTAATAGCTTTTATTTTCATATTATCAAGGCGCTCGCCTGATGGCACGGTAACTTGAACAGTTGCCGTAATTGGTTTTTGTTGAGATGCAAAAAATGTCTGCTCGGGAATTGAAATAAATACCTGTGCGTTTTCAATCGGAGGAATTTTCCTTATAAGACGGGCAAGTTCACCGTTAATTGCACGCACAAGACGAATTTTTTTATCATCTTTCGTAGATGTAAAATCGCCCTTATCAAAAATCTCTAAACCTATGTGCTCATCAATTAAGCCTGATTTAACTATTGCAAGAAGAGCTCTGTCACGCTGTGACATAGTGTATTCTTGAAGAAAAACGGTGGACTTTGTACCGTCGACTTTTCTTTGGGCGTGAATACCCTCACGAGCAAGCAGCGCCTGAACTTCAAGTGCTTGACCGATGTTATCCGTTGTAAATAAGTCCAGAGGCTCTTTTATAACCTTTTCTTTTACAACCTCGGCTGATGTACCTGTTTTATTATTTGATGAGGAAATAACTGCCGTTAAAGTTATGGAAAACAAAAGTACGACTATCACGATTCCCGCGATAATCCCGTAAAAAAGAGGCTTATTTTCCAGTATTTTTTTGAAGTCCATAGCTTATACAACAGGTGATAGTACTACACAATTAATTATACTATTAATTTTCTTAATAGTTAAGGCTATATCTGAATTTGCATGATTTTTTCATACGTTTGTACGACTTTTCCGACAACCGTTGTTGCAATGTTTACGTTAATTTCAGATTTTGCAACTGCAGCCATAACATCATGCACGTCGGCTTTACCTAACATAGCATCTTGCGTCAACTGCTCGGGAGCGTTAACACTTTGGTTTAACTGCTCGACAAGTCCTGTTAAAACTCCGTTAAAATCAGTTGTTTCGGGTTTTTCAATGTCATCAAGACGCGCAGATTTGATGCTGCCGGGGGCATCGAGTTTTGAAAACTCCATTCTTTCAAATAAATTTATTTTAGGTGCAACTCCGTTATTCATATTTTTCCCTTTTTTATAAATACTGACTTAAAATTGAGCGAACATAGTTTTGCGTTTCTTTGTAAGGGGGAACACCTCCGTATTTTTTAACGGCGTTTGGGCCAGCGTTATAGGCAGCAAGGGCAAGGATTGTATTGCCGTTAAACCTATCGAGCATAGATTTTAAGTATTTAACACCGCCTTCAACATTTTGAACAGGGTCAAGAGGATTTTTTACGCCAAGACCTGCTGCAGTTGATGGCATTAACTGCATAAGCCCTAAAGCCCCTGCGTGAGATTTAGCGTTAGGGTTAAAGCCGGATTCTTGCTTAACTAAAGCCCTTACAAGCTTTTCATCTATACCATACTTTTGAGCGGTTCTATCTATTAAGCTTAATATCTCGTCTTTAGTGTATTTAACTTTTCTTGAAAGTGACCCGAAAGGAATTTCAGGCGGTTTATCGACCTTAAAAACCGTTCCGGATTCTTCTTTTGTAACCTTTAGAACCTCGTCAAAAGGTTTTATTGCAGGGTTCTCTTTATTATCAACAGGGGTCGGATAGAGTGCTTCAATATATGAATTAAGCTGCTGTGCGCGCATTTTTGCTTGCGCTTCACCGCTTGAATTTATATAAGATTGAATTTTCGGATTAAACATTGTGTGAAAAATCACCCCCCTGATGAGGTATTCGGACACTATACCTTACTACTTCAATTAAACATTGAAATTAATGGGATTTTTCATACAAATTAATGATTTTTTTTAAAAAGTCATGATTTAATCCGGATTATGATTATATGCCCAGGCAAATTTTTCCGCAACTTGATTTCTGTAACTGCGCTCAACCGCACCGTTTGCAAAAAGGTTATCATAGTGGCTCTTTGGTTTACCGTCAGTTGAGAAATTTCTGTTTTCAAGCATCAGATTATGTGTATTTGTTCCGTAATTTAGCGGGAATAAATCGTGCATTTGCATAAACGAGGGGAGTTTTTCTGCAGCATTATCATAGCCAAAAAGCGAAGAATTGATTTTGTTCATTCTATCACTGTAGCAGATAAGCCCCTCATCATTATCATCAGATACTACAGGCCCCCAAGCAAAATCATTACACCAAGCTTGAGAGTGAGCAGAGTTTTTAACCGCATCCACGCTATCACAGTACATTTGGCTTGCTCCGGCGTTTACGCCCATATTTTTGTAGCGAAGAGAATCCCCCTCAGCTTTTTCACCTGAAAAACTCAAGTCAGTTCTTCCCGTGCGTTCTCTTATTTCAGCTAAAATATATGCCATCTGGTCATAACTTGGTACAGCACCAACTCCTGCGTAGTGTCCCCAGTCATAGCCGCCTACATGTTTTAGAGAATCAAAGAAAATACCATCAAAGCCAAGTTCTATACCTTTGCAGCAAGCAACAATAAATGCTTCAACATGCTCAGGGTTGTTCCATCTGAATTGTCCTGAGTCACCGAGTTTTAATTGGTCTTCTGATATTAACATACGAAAAGAAGTCTTAAAACCGCGAAGATGGGCAAGGTCATTAAATGCTTTTATTTGTTCTTCAGGAGTAAACATTTTCTTGCCAATATTGACCCAGCCAATGTTATCTGAGGCGCGCTCAAATTCAAGTTTGATACCATAGAGGGAGTTTTCTCCGTTATTATTCCAACCATCTCCCCAGATGTTGGGATAAAGCTGTGATACCAAAATACAATTTGCCCACTTGTCATGTGAGGGCGGTATAGCGGGGAGCATTTTGATTGCGCCTAAAATTGAACTGTTTGTACGGTCATTGTGCATCTCGCCTAATGCACGGTTATTTATTTCTATATAGTTTGCATGTCTGCCCCAGTTGTCCCCATAGTTTGGAGTTTTAATGTCTGAGGGGATTTTATCGGGAACATTTTCGCCATATTGAAGAGTCATTATGGAATTTATTGCATCTTTTAAATCTCTGTTTAAAAGTTCTTTTGGCTCAACCCCTGCTATCCATCTTTTTTCAGGATGATTAACACCATAAAATGTATTATGAAGAGTCCAGCCGTCGGCTTTTATTTTAGAGTTTTTTGAAGCTTGTGCATAGAGCTCTTGAGCAGGAGTCAGAGGTGTTTGTTTTTTTCTTCTGGCAGTAAAATTAATTTTAGCACCGTAAATGTTACCCAGAGGAAGTTGAGTGTATGCCAAGTTGTTGTTGTAAATTTTTGGCGCAGTTACAGACTTTTGAGAGCCAAAGTTTAAACTCCTTTGATTATTTAAAGCTGATACACTTGAAATTTTTCCAATCATAAATAACTCCTTTAGGCTATTTTATAAAGTCCGTAAAGCTTAAAAATTGACATTATGAGAGAAATGTAACAAAAAATTTACAAAGTCTTTAAGCTTAGAAAATAGCATTTGAACATAAAAATTTTTAAAATATAATATCCATGTGAGAAATAAATCGCAAAACCAAAGAACTGCAATTTACCCCGGAAGTTTTGACCCCATTACAAAAGGTCACTTAGATGTTTTAGAGAGAGCATCTAAAATGTTTGACAGGGTGATAATTGCCGTGCTTAAAAACTCTTCCAAAAAATCCTTTCTGCCTGTAAGCGATAGGGTTCAGCTTATTAAAGACAGTATTGAGGGGCTTGATAATGTTGAAGTTGACAGTTTTGAAGGATTAACAATTGAATACGCTCAATCTAAAGGAGCACATTTTTTGATAAGAGGTTTAAGAGCAGTAAGCGACTTTGAATATGAACTGCAATTATGCCAGACAAATTCAGCAATAGCGCCTGATATTGATACGGTATTTTTGACAACAAAACCAAAATACAACTTCATTTCATCAAGTATTGTGAAAGAATTATCAGATTTTGGTACAGATGTATCAAAATTTGTACCAAAAAGTGTGGTAGAATATTTACAAAAGCAAAAGAAAGGTAATTAACATAAAATGTCACAGTCAGAAGAAAAAATGTATGATTTGATAGACAGGCTAAACCAGCTTTGGGAAACAGGCTTTCATATTCTGCCTCCTCTAATTGTTGTTAAAAGCCAAGAATTATCAAGAATTATATCAAGCTTTCCTGATGCAATCTCAAGCGAGATACGCGATGCTCACGTTATCTTGAGAAAGAAAGACGACATTATCCAAGATGCTAAAATGAAAGCTGAGAGAATAATCGCCGATGCGGAAAATGAAAGACACAGATTTTTAAACGAATCAAGTCTTAATAAAGCAGTTGAAGAGCGCGCAAGAGAAATCCGCGAACAGGTTATTGAAGAATGTGAAGCAATTAAAATGAAAGCTTTTAATGAAGCTGAAAGCGCAAGACTTGCAGCTCAAGAAGAAGCTATAAAAATAAAAGAAGGTGCTCAACAGTACGCCCAAGAGGTTCTAAATAAGCTTGAGGGCGATTTAAAGCAGCTTTATCAGGTGGTTATGAACGGGCAGCAATATTTGCAGGATATGCAATATCAAAATTCTCAAGTCCCGACAACCACAAGAAGAGATTAAGATTTAAAAAAGCCGCTTAAAGCGGCTTTTTATTTTATATATTATAATTATACATCAAATATCTTGGACAGATATTCTTCGGCACGCTCATAAGGAAAATCTATTCCCTCAGCTTTTGCTCTTTCTATAACTTCACGTGCATGTTTTTGAAGCGATATCAACTGTTCATCAGAAAAACGGCCCGGATGGGTATTTTTACCCGAAGCATTGATTCTTGCATGATAAGCATTATCAGTATCCGATGGGATAAAGTCAAATCTCGGAAGTAAGATATCACCTTCTTCGAGTTTCTTTTTTTTCGGAATTATAACCGAATATATGGAATCATCCGCGTAAGTAAACTGTAAAGTGTGACGACCACCATCATCAAACAATTCAAGTGCATTTCCTATCTTGCCGTTTGAATCGTAGTTTATTACACCTATCGGGCGCATTTTACTGTCATATTGCGCGGCAGGAGTTGCAACACGGTCATATTCAAGATATCCGATTCTTTCTTTTTTGCTTCCGTCGGGTAAAATATCGACTGCCGAATGCGTGTCGGCCGATGGATTACCTTTGATTTCTTTTACAACCCTGCCGTCCTTATCAAAAATTTCTGCCTTTTTTATGCCTTCTTTTCCAAACTCGGTTTTAGCAATCACTTTACCGTCTGCAAAATCTACGGCTGTCCCCCATTCGTTTGCAGGGTTTTTATAAACACGCGATACTCTGCCGTTTTTGTCATATACATGAGAGATTTCCTCTTGAATGTTGCCGTATTTATCAAGTTTCTTTATTAAAACACCTTCATCGCGGCTGTATTTAATTACGGGATTGCCTAAAACATTCGGGCGGCTTTCAAGGTTTTCAAAGCGTTTAAATTCTTTGCCGTCAATTGAGGAATGCGTCATAAAGCCGTCTTTATAGCCGATTGAAATCTCATTTCCTTTTTTATTAACGGTTTTTAGTGTGCCGCTGAATCCCGAACCGTCTTCAAGAAGCGCTTTCCCGCCTTTGAGATTTACCTTTCCGGTAATTTCATCACCGCTGTCGCTGAAAAACTTCTTTATATTTTTTTGAATATCACTTGCAGTATCTGCCGCTCCTTGTGAAATATTTTTTAAATCATCCGGATCGACAGGCGGTTTTTTCTTTGTTTTCATATAAATTGCAACACCCGCAATACCGGCACCGAGAACTGCAAGTCCCATAAGCGCTTTAGTAAGGCCGTTGGACTCTGTTTTCTCTTGAGAATCCGGAGATATCTGAGTGCTTTGCTGTACTGCCGGATTTGAAACGGTGTTATCAGTTTTCAGCGCATTTGGAGCATAATTATATCCTGACTGTACTTTTGAAAATGCTTCCATATTTTCCCTTTTAATTTATAACCTGTATTTATATAAAAAAACCGTAAATTAAAAAAATTGCCCGTATAAATATGGGCAATTTGCATAGATTTATTTTGCATTCAGGAATTTTTGGACATTTGTTCCCATACTCTCTTCTTTAATTTTCCAGCCCTGAGGGGTTTTTGTAATTATAAAGTATGCAGGCAGGCCTGTTGCATCGTTTCTTGGTATTCTAACGGCGCTCAATTTGTAATCAGAGCCTGATTTTACTATTTTTTGGTTCACGTATCTGTTTTTATAACGCACTGTTTTAGCAAGCGCTGCACCTTTTTTAAGCTCGGATAAGTATCTGTCAAACGGTATAACAACGGCCTGCTTTGTACCATCAGGTTTATGAACCACACGCACGATTTTTGCATTAGGTACATAATATGAGGGGATAGAAGTTGAGTAAGTGTTTGAAGCGTTTACAAAATTGTTAAAAAACGCGCTCACATCTGCCGTTTCATCTGCAAAAGAGCATAGGGGCAACGCCATAAAACAAACCAAACTCAATATTAACTTCTTTAACATAATTCCTCCTAAACATTTATAAGTTATTTTAGCATTAAAAAAAGAGCCAAATTATAAACTTTAAGATAATTTAACCACTACCTGTTTGTATAACGAAAAACAAATAAAAAAGTTCACTAAAAAACCCGCCTTGTTTTTCAACTTGGCGGGTTTTTATTTTTTAACTATTCAATTGTAAAATCAGGAGCTCCAAACATACCTTCGATTTCTTCTAATATTGCAGAAGGTTTTCTTGCTTGGTTTTTCTGTTGAGCACGTCTTAGGGCTTCTTTTTCCTTTTCTTCATTTGCGTTAATCAAATGATAGTAACCGGTACCGGCAGGAATCAGACGACCGATAATGACGTTTTCTTTAAGACCTCTTAATAGGTCTTTTTTGCCTTCAACAGCAGCTTCTGTAAGGATTCTTGTTGTTTCTTGGAAAGAAGCGGCAGAGATGAAGCTTTCAGTATTCAAAGATGCCTTTGTAATACCAAGTAAAAGTGCCTCATACGTTGCTTTTTCGCCGCCTTGTTTTTCAACTTCAGCGTTTTGAGCTTCAATTTCTTTAAGTTCAACAAGTTCACCGGGAAGAAGTTTTGTTGTACCTGAGTCAACGACTCTGACTTTCTTAATCATTTGTCTAACTATAACTTCAACGTGTTTATCAGCAATTTCAACACCTTGAGAACGATATACTCTTTGTACTTCATCTACAAGGTATTGTTGAGCAGCGTTTGCGCCTCTTAATCTGATAACGTCATGAGGGTTTAGCGGCCCTGAAGTTAGTGCCTGACCTTTAACGATTTTTTGTTTATCTAAAACAATTACGTTAGATTCGATAGGATATTTAATCTCTGTTCTGCCGTTTTCATTTACGATAAACAATCTTGCAACGTCATCTTCGTATTCAATTTCAGCAACACCGTCTTCTTCTGCAACAATAGCGCAGTCTTTGGGTTTTCTTGCTTCAAGAAGTTCTTCAACACGAGGAAGACCTTGAACGATGTCACCTGTTTTTTGTCTTTCAAATACAAGTGTTGCAAGCAAATCGCCTCTTAGGATGAGTGCTGAGTTATCAACCTGTAAAAGTGTACCGGGGCTTATCAAGTGAGGTCTGCCTATTCTTATTGTCACTGATTTTGGTGTAACTTCAACTACTCTGCCTGAGCAAGTAGATTTTTCGCCTGATGAAGAAATAACTGCATCAAGTTTTACAAACTCGCCGACTTTAACACTAGCTTTTGATTTGATGTCAATTTTTCTTTCGTAAGTGTCAGATACAAGAAGTAATCTTCTTAATTCTTTATCTGTTTGTTTAATGCTTGCAATTGAGTCATTGACTGATAGAACTTGTGTTTTTGTAACAGGAGTTCTGGGTTCGATTATTTGACCGTTTTCTACAAGTAGTTCTGTTTGAGTAGAAGATAACATTCTTGAGCCTTCTTCTTGTTCACGACGAACAATTAGAGTTTCAAGAACAACGATTTTCAAGCTGCCATTTTTATCAAGCTCAACAAGACCTTTTAAGTGGCTTAAGTAGCCGCCCATTGAAAGAACTAATGAAGTTCTTGTAAGGACCGCACCATCAAGGTTACGAACTCTTGCACCGTCTTTGAATTGTAATTGAGTCAAAGGAACAATTTCAATTGAATCATCTGTTGTATCAAACTTGATTGAAACATCTTTCGGCTTAATTTCAAATCTTTGAATAGGTCTTATAAGTATTTGAACTGATTTATTTTCGATGTTGTCATCTTCAACAATATCTTCTGTTATTTCTTCGTCTAAATCATCAATTTCAAGAACATCTGACTCGTTTTCAACAATAGTAACAATTGAATCAGCTTTTGCTTTAATGCCTGCAGCAACAATTGTACCTGCTTTAACAACTTCGCCCTCGTCAACTTTTAAGTCATTGATTGAATCAAGTGTGTGAAGTTCACCGGGGCGAATAACAACTTCATGGATAATGTCGTTAAATTCTTTGATTTCAACAATACCGTCGATGTGAGTATAGAGGTCTTTTACAACTTCAGTACCGGCTTCAACGTATGTGCCTGATTCAACAAGTTTTAGAGATGAATCTTTTGAAATTTGATGAATTTCTTCAGGTATAAATATCGCCTCACCGGCTTTTGTTACAACTTGATTTTCATCAACCTCAACGCCGTTGTAGCGAATTTCACCTGAAGATTCTACTTTGTGCTCTTCATCAATAAGTTCGGCTATTATCATACCGTTTTCAACCGTTGTATCAACGGGAGATTTAACGATGTATTTTTCGCCTGTTTTATCAACTGTCCAGAATTGTTCTTTTTTAGTTTGTTCAAAAGTAGCATTTGAAGGTTGAATTGATGCAATAACGATTGTAAGCTCTTTACCCGCAACAATCTTTTTAATCTTTTTGCCTTCAAATTTAACTTCTTCAACTTCTAAAGAATTACCGACTCTAACTTCACCGCCATGTTCAGAAACAATCAATGTTTCAGCGAGTTTTTCGCCTTTTTTGATTTTTTGACCGTCTGAAACAAGAACCTTAGAGCCTGCAGGAAGAGTGTAAACATCTCCGCCTAAAACCCAAACAATACCTTGTTTGTTTGAAGTTCTTGAAATGTTGCCTTGTCTGTCTTTCTTTTCATCAGCTACGAAGTCTTCAAAAACAACTTCACCCGAGATATCAGATGTGATATCTTTTGTAGCTTTTTCGGTAAGACGAGAACCGTCACCTTTTGAAGCGGGTTCATATTCGGCAATTTCTTGACCTTTTTTAACTTCCATTCCTTGAGTAACGTATATTTTTGCGCCTGAAGGAACGTGAGCTTTTGTGATATTGCCTTTTTTATCTTCAATTTCAATATCGACTTCTTTTATTGCAACTTGTACAACATCCCCATGACGAGTTCTCAATTCACGAGTTTTAACTGCAGTTTTAACAGTACCGTCAACAGGTGACTCAACGTGCTTCATAGCACCTGAACCTTTAAATACACCACCTGTGTGGAATGTTCTCATCGTAAGCTGTGTACCGGGTTCACCGATTGACTGAGCGGCGATAATACCGATTGCTTCACCGATGTCTACAAGTTTTTGTGTTGTCATTGCCCAGCCGTAGCATTTTTGGCAAATACCGTATTCAAGTTCGCAAGTAAGAGTTGAGCGAACATCAACTTCCTTGAGTTTGAGTTCTTTAATTTTTGCCAAATCTTCACGGTTAACTGTTGTGTTTTTAGTAACGATTACATTGCCGTCTTTATCTAAAATATCTTGTGCAACAGTTCTGCCTAACAATCTGTCTTCAAGAGGAACAATTACCTCATCACCGTCCATGATAGCCGTTAATTTGATTGATTTATTTGTATGACAGTCTTCTTCACGGATGATAACATCTTGAGCTACGTCAACCAAACGACGAGTCAGGTAACCTGAGTCAGCAGTTTTAAGCGCCGTATCTACAAGACCTTTACGTGCACCGTAAGATGAGATGATGTATTCTGTAACAGACAAACCTTCTTTAAAGTTTGATTTAATAGGCAAGTCGATAATCTGACCTTGCGCGTCTGCCATCAAACCACGCATACCAACAAGCTGAGATACCTGAGATAAGTTACCTCTCGCACCGGAGAATGCCATCATATAAACTGGGTTTAATCTGTCAAAGTTTTCAACTACCTGTTCTGTAAGTTTTGCAGTTGTTTCAGACCAAGTGTCGATAACTTTTGTATATCTTTCAACTTCTGTAATCTCACCTTTCATATAGCGATAAGTTGACTCTTCAATTTGATTTTGAGCTTCTTCCAAGAGCTGTTGTTTAACTTTAGGAACGCTCAAATCATGAATTGAAATAGTTGTACCTGCTTTTGTTGCATATTTAAAACCTAAGTTTTTAAGGTTATTTGCAAGTTCAGCAGTCTTAGCACCGCCCCACTCAAGATAAATTTGAGAGAGGAGTTTTCTTAAGCCGCCTTTATCAACTATTCTGTTAATAAATTCAACAGTATGTTTTTTCTTTTTACTCTGCGGAGTTAACGTAGTCATATTTTATTGTTTCCTCATCATTTTTAATTACATTTACATTAAGCAAGAATTGATTTACGAACTACTTCGTTAAATACGATTCTGCCGGGCGTGGTTTCTATTCTCTTTCCTTCATCGTCTCTTACAACGATTTTGTCATGAAGCTTAACAATTCCGGATTCAAGAGCGGAAATTGCATCCATATAATCGTGGAAATAACCTTTTATAGGAGCGTTTTCGTCTTTTAGAATTGTCAGATAGTAAATACCTAATACCATATCTTGAGATGGTGTAATGATAGGTTTACCAGTTGCAGGAGCAAGAATGTTGTTTGTAGCAAGCATTAACATTCTGGCTTCAGCTTGAGCTTCAATTGAAAGAGGTACGTGAACAGCCATTTGGTCACCGTCGAAGTCAGCGTTAAACGCCGTACATACAAGCGGGTGAAGCTGAATAGCACGACCTTCTACAAGAATAGGTTCAAATGCTTGAATACCGAGTCTGTGAAGGGTGGGGGCACGGTTTAACATAACGGGGTGTCCGTCAACCACTTCTTCTAATATATCCCATACGATAGGCTCTGAACGCTCGATTTTCTTCTTAGCGGATTTAATGTTTTGAACCAAACCGCGTTCAATTAATTTATTAACAACAAAAGGTTTAAACAATTCAATTGCCATTTCTTTAGGCAAACCGCATTGATTTAGACTTAACTGAGGACCTACAACGATAACCGAACGACCTGAGTAGTCAACACGTTTACCCAATAGGTTTTGTCTGAAACGACCTTGTTTACCTTCGATAATGTTTGATAAAGATTTAAGAGGTCTTGAGTTAGGCCCTACAACCGTTCTGCCGCGTCTGCCGTTATCAATTAGGGCATCAACGGCTTCTTGTAACATACGTTTTTCGTTACGTACGATAATTTCCGGAGCACCCATTTCAAGCAGCCTTAAAAGACGGTTGTTACGGTTAATAACACGTCTGTATAAGTCATTTAAGTCAGATGTTGCAAAACGTCCGCCATCCAGTTGCACCATAGGACGCAAATCCGGAGGAGTTATGGGAAGAACATCCATAATAAACCAAGTGGGCTCAGTTCCTGATTCAATTAAAGATTCAACAAGTCTTAATCTTTTGATTAATTTTGCTCTCTTTTGAACAGAACCGCCTGCAGCGTCAAGCTCGGAGCGAATTTCTTCAGCAAGTTCGGTAAGTTTTATTTCAGATAAAAGGTCCTTAATAACTTCAGCACCGATACCTACTTTTAGCGTAGAATCTTCATTTTCAAGAATGTAATCTTCATATTCTTCTTCAGATAGAAGCTGGAACTTTTTAAAAGGGCTTTCGCCGCCGTCAACTACAACGTAGTTGTTAAAGTATATGATTTGTTCCAAATCTTTTAAAGTCATATCAAGAAGTAAGCCAAGGTATGAGGGGATACCTTTTAAGAACCATATGTGAGATACGGGAGCTGCAAGCTTGATGTGACCCATACGGTGACGACGCACTTTAGAGTCTGTAACTTCTACACCGCAGCGTTCGCATATGATACCTTTGTGGCGTACTCTTTTATATTTACCGCAGTAACATTCCCAGTCTTTTGAAGGTCCAAAAATTCTTTCGCAAAACAGACCGTCGCGTTCGGGTTTTAATGTACGGTAGTTAATTGTTTCGGGTTTTGTAACCTCGCCGTAAGACCATTTCAATATGCGCTCGGGAGAGGCAATTGAAATTCTTATATAATCGAAATAATCAATACTAGTAGACAACTTTTATTCTCCTTAACTGTTGTTTATTATCTTTAATTAGTCTTTAAAACTTGTCGGAGTTTCAAAGAAGTTGATGTTGAGAAGTTCACTGTCCATATCGGATAGAACTCTCTTAGGTGCTGATTTTCTTAAATCATCAGTATCTGACATCAAGTCGACCTCTTCGCCGCCTTTCTTAGAAACAGCGATATCTAAGCCGATACTTTGAAGTTCGCGAACAAGAACTTTAAATGACTCGGGAATACCCGGACGAGGTATATTATCACCTTTAACAATAGCTTCATAAGCGCGGCTTCTTCCGTTAACATCATCTGATTTGATTGTTAACATTTCTTGAAGAGTATAAGCTGCACCATAAGCTTCAAGTGCCCAAACTTCCATTTCACCGAATCTTTGACCGCCGAACTGTGCTTTACCGCCCAGAGGCTGTTGAGTAACAAGTGAATAAGGACCTGTTGAGCGAGCGTGAATTTTATCGTCAACAAGGTGAACAAGTTTCAATATATATGAAAGACCAACGGCAACAGGTTCATCAAACGGTTCACCTGTTCTACCGTCGTAAAGTGTAACTTTACCGTCTTCTCTAACCCAATCGCAGCCTGATTCTTTAATACCTTTAAGAAGTTCTTCTTTAGTTGCAATTTCAGACTGGTTAGGCCCGTACATTTCATCAAATGACGGAGCTTCGTAGTAGTTTCCTGTCAGGTATGCAGCCAAACCTAAAAGCAGTTCGTAAGTTTGACCTACATTCATACGAGAAGGAACACCCAGCGGGTTAAGAACGATATCAAGCGGAGTACCATCAGGCAAGAAAGGCATATCTTCTTTAGGTAATATTCTTGAAACAATACCTTTGTTACCGTGGCGACCTGACAATTTATCACCAACTGAGATTTTACGTTTTTGTGCAATATAAACACGAATTACGGTATTAGCACCCGGCGGAAGCTCATCTCCCTTTTCTCTGTCGAATACTTTAACGTCGACTACCCTACCGCCTTCACCGTGAGGAACACGAAGAGAATTGTCTTTAACGTCACGTGCTTTTTCGGCAAATATTGCACGAAGAAGTTTTTCTTCCGGAGGATGTTCAGATTCACCCTTAGGTGTAATCTTACCAACCAAAATATCATCAGCGTAAACTCTTGCACCGATTCTAACGATACCGCGCTCATCCAAGTGTCTGATTGAATCTTCAGATACGTTAGGAACTTCACGGGTAATTTCTTCAGGGCCGAGTTTTGTCTGACGTGCATCTATTTCAAGTTTTTCAATGTGAACTGATGTAAATACATCGTCATGAACAAGTCTTTCGCTCAATAAGATAGCATCTTCGAAGTTATAGCCTTCCCAAGGCATATAAGCAACAAGAACGTTTTTACCAAGTGCCAATTCACCTTGGTGAGTTGAAGCACCGTCTGCTATTACATCGCCTGCTTTAACCTTATCACCTGCACGAACAATAGGTCTTTGGTTAATACAAGTATCTTGGTTTGAACGAACGTATTTTAGTAAAGGATATTGGTAAATCTTGCCGTCATCACCTTTGATGTGGACTTCTTCACCAACAACTCTTATAACTTCACCGTCTACTTCAGAACAAGTTACCATACAAGAGTCTTTTGCTGCGCGTTTTTCAAGACCTGTACCTACAACAGGACGTTGTGTTACAAGAAGAGGAACGGCTTGACGTTGCATGTTTGAACCCATCAGTGCACGGTTAGCATCGTCGTGTTCAATAAACGGTATCAAAGAAGTAGCAACCGATATTATCTGAATCGGGCAAACACCGACGTAGTCGACTTTTTTAGATTCGCCCATTGTAAATTCAGACCTGTAACGAACGGGAACATATTCTTCTTTTATGCTTCTGTCAGGATTTAATTGAATATCAGCAGGTGCTACACGGTAGTTTTCATCTTCATCTGCCGTTAAGTAGTGAACTTCATCAGTTACAACACCGTCTTTTACAACAAAGAAAGGTGTTTCGATAAAACCATAGTCGTTAACACGAGCATGTGTTGCAAGTGAACCGATAAGACCTGCGTTAGGACCTTCAGGAGTTTCAACCGGACAAATACGACCATAGTGAGAAGGGTGAATGTCACGAACCGCAAAACCTGCACGTTCTCTCATCAGACCGCCGGGGCCAAGAGCCGAGATACGTCTTTTGTGAGTAAGTTCGGCAAGCGGGTTTGTTTGGTCCATAAACTGTGATAACTGTGAAGAACCAAAGAATTCTTTTAAAGATGCCACAAGGGGCTTAGTATTTAAAAGGTTCAAAGGTGTAAGAGTTTCACTGTCTTGCAGTGTCATTCTTTCTTTAACTATTCTTTCAATTCTTGATAAACCTACTCTGAATTGGTTTTGCAACAATTCACCGACCGAGCGGATACGACGGTTGCCCAAGTGGTCGATATCATCAAGAACGCCTTCATCGTATGTAAGGTTAATTAAGTATTCAATACCCGCAACGATATCTTGAACAGTAATTGTTCTTTGTGTTTCAGGCAGGTTAAGACCTAATTTTTTGTTTAATTTGTAACGACCAACCTTACCGATGTCATATTTTTTCTCATCAAAGAAACGAGCTTCTAAAATTGAGCGGCCGCCTGCAGCTGATGCAGGGTCACCGGGGCGAAGTTTTTTATAAACTTCGATAAGAGCTTCATCTGTTGAGTTTGTTGTATCTTTTTCAAGAGTTTTCTTTAAGAATTCAAAGTGAGTAAATAAAGTTTCCATTTCAACAGGTGTGATACCCAACGCTTTAAGCAGTGTTGTAGCGAGGATTTTTCTGTTTTTGTCGATTTTAACGTACACAAGGTCGTTAGAATCTGTTTCAATCTTCATCCAAGCACCACGGTTAGGAATTAATGTAGCGTTGTAAAGACGTTTACCTGTGGGAGAAACTTCTTTTTTATAGTAAATACCGGGAGAACGAACGATTTGAGAAACGATAACACGTTCCGCGCCGTTTACAATGAATGTACCTTTATCAGTCATTGTAGGAATGTCACCAATGTAGACTTCCTGTTCTTTAATTTCCCCGCTATCACGGTTAACAAGACGCATCATAACACGCAATTGCTTAGCGTAAGTAGCGTCATGGATACGAGCTTCTTCTATTGTATATTTGGGGTTATCAAATGTGTAATTAGGTAAGAAATGCAGCTCAAGTCTGCCTGTGTAGTCTTTAATAGGCGAAAAAGAAAGGAATTCTTCCTTTAAACCTTCTTTTAAAAACCACTCAAACGACTTTTTCTGAATTTCAATCAAAAACCTTCTTTTAAAAACCACTCAAACGACTTTTTCTGAATTTCAATCAAGTCGGGTAAATCCTTAAGGCGTGTTTCGGGTATGCCCATAGGAGTAACTCGGTTCGCATATTTTGTTGTTGACATCTAAGTACCTCTAATATATGTAATTACAATTAAATTTTAAAACAGCTGTTAATGGTATAATTCTTTCTTGAGCTTAAATTTTGCAAAAAATGATTTTTTCCCATCCTGCAATATCCTAGTCAGACATACTAAATCATATCTGCTAAATACCGCCAGTCAAGAGCAAAATTTTACATATCTTTACATTTTATGGTAAAATTTTAATAAGGAATTTTATTCAATGAAAAAAATAATACTCACAGCAATATTTTTACTCATATTTACCCTTAAATCAAACGCCGATGTTACTCCTCAGTACTTAGGCTCTGTTTATCACTGGGGAATTGGTGTAGCGCAAACGGGTAAAGATATAAAAATTTATGACACAAATGAAAAAAATGCCAAACTTCAAGCCAATATTATCTGGAATGAATTTGGCAAAGTTGAGTGCAAAAATACTAAAATGAGCTGCGAGGCGCGTGAGATGTTCCTTGGTTTTGCACCTGAAAATTCTGTAGCACTTTTCTCTGTTGAAGATGAAACGGACGAGTGGATAAAAATCTGTTATAACCAAAAAAGAAAGCTCTTTGGCTGGGTTAAAAAAGACAAAGATACAAAATACCTCAGCTGGAGCGAGTTTTTAATAAGTTACGGCAAAAAATACGGCATGTATTTATTTAGAGATGTGCCGAAGGATTTTAAAAGGTTATATGCCGCGCCAAACATTGAAAGCGGATGTGTGGACAGTTTCTTTCTTGCAAATCATATAAGCCCTTGGCTTGTAAGCGGCAATTGGGTTCTTGTAAAAGTAGAAAATTATGACGATAAACAAAAAACCGGCTGGCTTCGCTTCAGAAGCGACACCGGTCGGCTTTTTGGTTTTGTGAATTTAAAATAATTATGCCGCAAAAAATCTGCTCATAATTTCCTGATGAGATACTTTGCCTATATTTACAGGTTTATAGAAAGTTGTTACCGTATCATTAATAACAATCTTTTTATTATCTTCACGCCTCAACTTGCCGTCAGATACAATGTATTTAACGGGGCTACCGTTAGAATCAACTTCATCAACAAATTTTCCGCCGATATAATTTCCGTTCTTATCGTATTCTTTTTGATAAACCTTTCTGTATAAATAGCTTTTATCCGTACAGTATTGGACACCATTTTCGTCTTTAAGATTTATGCTTACAACTTCTACTTTTGCATCCTCATCCATTTTTGAATACGGGTCTTTTGTCATACCGACATTTGAGAACACATGCAATACGTTTGAACCTTTATCATCGTATTTAAGCATTGCATAAAGGTCGTTTGTACCCTGAGGAAGTGAAATAGGCATGCCACCTGCAATTGCAGACAGTCCGTATTGTTTGTATAAACCGGCACTTGCCTGCATTCTGTCATAGTACTCGCGTATTTCAGGCTTATATTCTTTTGAATCCCTTTGTATCCATTCATGGCGAACCAAATTTCTGTTTGCAACAGAAATATTTTTCGAAGCATACTCATAACCGGTTAAACCCATATTATCCCCAGCATAGAAGAACGGAGTACCTGTTATTGAGCTTAGAAAATCTGACATTTTTGTCATTTTCTGAAGTGCGGGCTCCATAGCTGTACTAAATACAGAATTTTCAAGCTTCTTGCTTTCTTCTTCACTGAACCACTCTTTTTCATCACGTTCAGCTATATATTTTGCCTGTTCCATAATATCTTTTATCGATATATCAAACGGATTTTGACCAAATGATTCGGCACGAAGATAATCAGGATGAATTTTTATTTTAAATTCACCCATAGCTAAATCTGCTATGGCTTCATTTATTATTTCAAGTTTTTCGGGTTTAAATTTCAACTCTTTTGCAAAAGCACTTCTTAAAAAGTCAGCAACTACAACTGCTTTTGAGCTTATTTTGTCATAATTATCGGGCTCTTTACCAAAAACTCTTATCGCAGCTTGTTTTGCACGTCTTATATCATCTTCGTTTGTATCAGAACCTGAATTAATACCAAATCTTGAAAGATATGCACCCATATCAAGCGCAAGACAGAAAAGCGCCAGAGGCTTATCGTGGTTATCTACAAACACATGGCTATGGGTTAAATACAATAGTGGCCCTGACTTGAGAAATTTGTCAATATTTTTCTTAAGTGAGTCCATATTAGCAAAATCACCAGTAATATTGCCTTTTTCAAAGTTTTGACCAAACAAGTTGGGTGTAAATCCATAGAATATTGAGTAATTTGAACTTGTTGTAGCACCTGTTTTTTCATAGAACATACGCTCTGCTATTTCATGGTTTTTATATTTACCCCAATCTTCAGCTACGAGCTGTTTTGTAAGTTCATTTATTTCAGTTTCGCTCGCACCTTCGCCAAGAGCAGCAATTGCTTCGTTTCTGTAGTTTTTATTACCTTCATAGAAACTGTAAAGGTCTGTTACCTCAGCAATGATATAAGACGAGGGGTTAATTGCTCTAACATTTTTAATAAATTCACCCCAAAATTCTATAACATCATCCCAAGAATCTTCAAATGTCCTCAGACCGTTTCTGTTTGTGTTTAAGTCACCTATATCCTTTGCTGCGTCAAATCTCCAGTTCAATCCGCCGCCTGTAAGCTTCAAAAGATTTTGGGCCATTTGAAATCCGTCTAGTTTATATTTGCTGGCATCCGTACTTGCAATTTGTTCGGCCAAATCGGTTTGCTGACCATAAATTGCAGCTTCTCTGTCTAATCTCTTGTAGATGATTTTTCCTAACTGAAGCGCCTCGTCTTTGAAATTGCCGGATGGCATAACACCTGCTTCGTAAGGAGAGCGTTCTCTCATGGCTTTTGAAACTTTAATGGTACCGTCTTTTGAATCAATATAGGCACTATCTTGAGGGAACATTGCCTTTAATATCGCATAACTTAAAATTTTTGGCACTAGAATATTTGCCATATACTGACCATACGTTGTAAGTTTTACACCGTTATTAGCTTCTTCGGGATTATTTGTTTCGGTTGATAAAACATCGTTTACTTCGCTTGTAGGTTCAATTATAGCTTCAGGAGTACAGCCGTCAAGTCTTCTTAGAGTTTCTATTGTGAAATTAAAGAGTCTGTTTTTAACTTGCGGTGTTTTCATATACTCTGAAAACTCAGGCATAGAGAAAATCGCTTGGATTTGAGGAGAAACATCAAGCGTTTCAAATCTGAAATTGTCTATGATGTTGTTAACATGAGCCTTAGCACTTACCACAAGAGCATTTGAATTAGGTTCATCAGAGCAGGCTCTCTCAAGAGCAAGTTGTAATTCTTGAGGAGTTACTCCGTTTTTTTGAGCAATATCGGCTACAAGTTTTCTGCCTTTTTCACCCTTAGAGAAACACTGAGCAAGATATTCAAATAAAGCGTCATGAGCAAATTGCGTCCAGTATGTTGCAGCAGAATATAAATGTTCCCTTGCATTATAATACCCTTCAACATTGCCTTCCATGACATTAGGGTTTGAAAGATTCATTTTGACAATATCGACATTGCCATCCCAGAAGTTTGCACCGCCAGAACGGCCTTTTCTTACTATGTCATAGTTTTTAAAAGAGAAAAATGAATCAAGTTTATCCTTAATTTCAGGGTCATTAAGCATTTTACGCGAATAGCCGCTAAATCTTTGACGAACACTCTTATCAGAATAGTCCAGTTCAAAATAATATGGTATAACTGAGTCTTGATGAGTTGTTATGTCAAAATGGTCTTTAGAATTAGAATTTGCATATCTTTTAATCAGATTTTTTGAATCAAATTGCTGGTCTCTACTTGCAAGTCTATCATCAAAGAACTGAATATAGCTTGGTTTTTTAGGGTTATAGTCTTTTGTACCCCTCGGGTTTACTATCTTAAAACCGATATGCTCCATTGCCTTTTCACGTTTTGGATTTGAAGATTGTATAGAGTCGGGAAGAACACCCAATTTCAATCTTCCGTTTATCTTAAACCAATGGTAAAACGGTGAGTCTTTACCATATTTCAAAACATTTTGAAACATCGGACTTTGAATACTTTGAGAAGTAAAAGCACCGTCTGCTATGTAGCCTTTACCTTCTTTGTAAAGGTCTATAAGGACTTCTCTAAATTTAGAAGCAGATGGGACTTGAAAGAAATTTTCACCCCAGTATTTATGCGATGACTTAGAGTCTCTGCCAAAATAAGGGTTTGTCATTACATATCTGTATGGTTCAAGTTCATCTCTGTATTTAACAATACTGTCCAAATCACCGCCTGCTTTATTAAAATGGTTTCTTACAAAAGAAGAGCGGTCAATCCCTTGGCTGTCAAACGAATCGTAGAAAATATGAGCAGCAGAACCGGATTTAGGTGTTACACTCATATTATTTGATATAACAGTGAAATCTCCGTATTTCGATTGCACTTTTACACCGGGGTCATTAATGTAGCCAAGCGTTTCAAGGTTATCAAAGGGGCTTTCGTTACTATCAGGGTCAATATTGCGGGAGGCATTCAGGGCTTGGTTTTTATCAACCAATCTAAACCTGTAACCCATAAACTCACTATCTTCAGGGTTGCTTATAATAATAGTTCTGGGGTACTCTGATGTTCCCAAGTCTCTTAGTTCTTTATATGATTTATTAAGGGTAAAGGGTTCTGTAATACTTGTGTCAAGCTCAAATCCTCCGTTACCGTCTTCCTTAACGGCACAAAGTTCAAGAACAAGAGCGTATTTACTTTTATCATATGGAGGCGCATAAAACTTATAAACATCCTCAAAGTCATTATCATAGCCTCTTTTTAAGCCACCAAATGAAGTATTGTTTTTATTATCTGCCTTCTGCAGTTCTATTGCTGAGATTTTCACAGTACTTACCCTTATTGTTCCCTTTATTTTTTACAAAACATCTGAAAGGATAAAATTGCCTAAATATACAATTTTATTTTGCAGATATTTAAAAAACTTAACTACAACATCATGAGCTTAAAAATTTTGCTGCATAACATTTTCAGGTTTTGATAATTTCTCAATATCAGGTGTATCAATTTCAAATACATGTGCTCTTAGGGGCCCTAAATCAACCGTCATTGAACCGTTAGCTTTTTGGAAATAGCTCGGTTGAGAATAATCAGGTACGAGATTATCCAGCTTTTGGTCAGCCTTAAAGCCAGGAATATTAATCTTTGCACTTGTTCTTAAGTTAGCATTTCTGTTACCGACAAAAAGAAGTGTTTTGCCGTCTTTATGTCTTGCATATGCAATAATTTCAGGGTTATTTGTTTCAAGTTTGATAAACGAACCATGTTGAATAAGGTCTTTGTATTTATCATTATTTCTTACAGCAAGAGAAGATTTAATAAACTCTTGAATTTGCGGGAAATCACCGCCCGGTTTTCTTGAGAAGTTAAATATATCCAATCTGCCCTTATGAACCGTGCACTCATCGTTATCTGTTTGAGATGTAGGAGATTTAGCATGGTCATACGGGTATAAGAAATAATCACCTGTTTGAACACCGTCTATAAAATACGGGTTTACCATAGGAAGAGTAGATTGCATAGCGGTTGTAAACATAACCCATGGAGCACCGCCGTAGTACATGGGGCTTTGGTCATCATGAGTTGTCATCGAACCGATAAGAGATTTTGGCTCTTTCATTCTGTTGGACATATCAATGTTATCTCTCATATAGTTAAAGAGGTCATCTGCTTTTGTCCATTGGTTAAATATGTGGAATTGACCATAGTAAGAGTTAAATCCGCCTCTTAGCTGGTCTTCAGGTCTATCATAGGGCATATTAAGCTGAGGTGAAGCATCTTCATATGTGTAAGATTCTGCCAACCAGCCAAATTGAGGGTCAACAGAGTGAGAATAAGGAATAATAACATTCCAGAACTCAATTGGTTTTGCACGGGACACATCGGCTCTTATACCGTCTATTCCAAGCTCAACACAGGCATCAACGTATTTTTTGTGCATATCAAGAAGCGCAGGGTTGAGTTTTCTTTTTGCTTCATCATCCCAAACCCTAAACATTCTGATATCTTGCCAGCCTTGAGGAGTTTTATCTTGCCCGTCTTTTTCTTTTGCCATTAATTCAGGATGTCTTCTTGAAAAATCTAAACTGGCACAAGAGGGTAAATCAAGCATTACTGAAATTCCGCGCTTATGGCATTCATCAATAAAGATTTTGAAATGGTCCCAAGCACTGCCCTCTACATTAGGGTCTTTTAAATTAGGGTCAACTGCAAGCTTGCCATCATCTTCAATGAATCTGTCAGGAGCATACAAAGAACCTGCCGTACCCATAGCAAGGGTTTTACCTGTCGGGTGAATGGGTAGAATATGAAGGGTATTTATACCCATTGCTTTTATTTCGTCAAGTCTTTCTATTGCATTAATAAAGTTACCTGATTCTTCACCTATTTGAATAAGGCCATTGCCGTCAATGTCTTTAGCATTCATAGTTCTTGGCACAACACCCAAGATGTTTGCTTCATTATTTTTAAGCATATCTTTAAAGTGATTTTGCCATTGGATATTTTGCACTGAAGCCATATCGCCCACAGCAGCTACATTTGAAGAGGGTAAAATCTGGCTTGATTGCTTAATAATATATTTGCTCAAAAGCGGATTATATGGAGTCTTTTGAGCTTCGTTTGATGTTTGCTCATAAGTGTTTGCAACTTGTTCTTTTTTATAAGTTGTTTGAGGTATTAAGTAGCGATTTGTTGATATATTATTTACTTGCATCTACCCCTCCTTGAGCACTTTTTTCTTTTTTATACAGGTGCTCATGTTTAACTTTTCCAAAGAACATTTGAGAAACAAGAGTTATTCCAAGAACTGCTATACCAATACCGCCAAATGTCTTGAGCCATGTTTTATCGTTAAATTTCTGGCTTGCGGTTTCCATAAACAATTCACTTACGGATTTACCGACCATTGAGTATTGAGTCTTCTGACAAACATCTATTCCGCCTTGAAGAGTATGTCCTTGTCTTGCCAAATCTGCTGCGCTTGCATAGATATTATATATATTCCTTCTTGTTGCATTCAGAGAATCAAGCATCTTTTTGTCACAGTTTTCAATAGTTGCCTTGCTCATACCAAACAACGGTTTCTTGTCTTCGCCAAGCTTATCTGAAATACCAAATAAAAGTTTAATTACTTTTGGCGCTTCAATACCGTTACCGTCCATGTAGAACTTATTTGACAAGTCATTCATAGTGCCGTCATAGATAATATCTCTACAAATTTTCTTAACTTGTTCAAATACATCCTCACTGCCGCCAAGTTCTTTCCAGAAAGCTTCAAGCTCACCTGTTTGTATTCTCTTTTCTAAGTCAGCTGCAAGAATATATCTGTGTCCTGTTGCTTTTATGCCTGCACCTTTTTCTTGTACAAAAAGCTTGATAACTTTTTCGTACAATGGCATTTTACTCATTTTATTATCAGTACCAAACTTTGATACTTCTTTTTTATAGAAAGCAAAGGGGGAATCATCGCTTATTTTACTAAAAGCATTACCTATTGTCCTGTTTGCATAGTCTTCAACTTTTTTAAGAACTTTATCTATTGTTTTTGATTCAAGATTAGCTTGTTTTGCAGTAATTGAAGAAATAAAGTCGCCGTATCTGTTGCCTTTATCCTGCGCAACTGATGTAAGTGCTCCAACAAGGTATGATTTTGCATTATCGGTAGAATTTCTTGCAATTTTTAAGTCATCCATAGTAGGGCTTAGCTGCTTCATAAATTCATTCAAAGAATCAAGGTGCAACATAGTATGTACTGATTCATATTTTTGACCTACAAGACCATTGATAAAATCATCTATACCTCTTACCTGAGCGCTTAGAGGTCTTGTTTGAGAATTATAAATCTCACCTATTGATTGGCAAAATTCTTCAACAATGCGAGGGTCAGCATCTTCTCTTTTCAAGAATTGTTTTGCAAGACCCATTATACTGTCTTGAATTTCGCATTTTTCCTGATTTGCCGTAGCATTTTCAAATGCTCTGCAAAAATCATCAAAAGCAACGATTGTTTTAAATTCGTCGACCTTAACAGATAGCGGGTCAAGTTGACGTTTTAAACTTGCAAAAATTTCTGCACCTACAGCAGGCTTTGAGGCTTGAAGGTCAAACTTGCCATGTTCAGCCTTAGTCATTTTTTTCAGTCTTCTCATAAACTCGCCGTAGTCAATGCTTGAGGGTACATAGTCACGAGTTTTTAGTGCAGTATAATCTGCTTCAAGTCTTTTTCTGACTCTTGGCGCAAAACTCGAAAGGTCAGCCACCAAATTGCCATCATCTAAATCTCTTGTAGAAATAAGCTCCCTAAACGGGTCAAGACAAATAGACACATTGCCGAAAAATGCCTTGTCGGGCTCTTTTGTTCTATCTTCAATAAGTGATTGAAGCTTGTTTACAACCTTGGCGTCAAAATCAGGATTATTCTTAATTCTATCTGCAATAATCGCTTCCATGTTATCTACTTCAGATAGGATTTTATTGTATTTAGAGTTTACAAGATATCTTGTAACACCTCTTTCACCAAGATTGCATATCATAGATGTCAAAAGCGGGCTAAAACCTGCGCTTAGCATCCACAAAGTATTACCCTGAAGAGCAATTGAGCGCATTTTTTCTTTAATCAACTCTTCGCGGTCTTTAACATCTTTTGGAACATTAAGCTTGTCACCGACTTTGTTTAAGTCTTCTTTTGACCATAAATCCCATGGTTGATATTGGTTATCTTGGAAGAAAGATTTCTTTCTGCCTTGCGAATCAACATATTTTTGTCTTATATCAAAACCAAAACGCATTTTCATAGGTTCTGATATAAACAATCTGGGCCACATTGCCATTGATGCAAAAAATGCACCAAAGCCCAAAAATTCCATTAGACCTTTTGTCGTTGTACCGCGTCTTGTAAACAAGTAAGAAGCAATACCCAAGCCGCCAAGTTTCATGCCAAGGTCGTTAAATCTTCCAAGTTGGTTATCGTTAGATTCACCTTTTACTAAAGCTTTACCCAATTCTACAACATCTTTTACAGTATCTCCTGCGCCGATTATAACACTTGATACGGGATTTCTGCTTTTTAGCAAATAGCCTTTTGCCTTTTGCGGAGCAGTTGAATTAGCATTTAAAACAAAAGCTCTATAGACATCTTGTTTAGCTATATCGTCACGAAGTTTTTCGTATTGTTTATTTAGGATTGAGGAATTAATATCGTTCATTAGTGCACCTCGTATCCTTTATTAATATCTATTTGTGTGTCAGGTTGATTTTTTGCAACTTTAAAACCGCGAGTAGCGTTTGCTACACCAAGAATAGTAGAAGCTAAAGCCCCAAATATAAGGCCTCTGCCTACAATTTTTGCTCCGCGCGTAAATTTAAAGTTGTTTCCGTTATACAAATCTATAAAGCTGTCTTTAAGTGTTTCGGCACAATTTCTTGCAAATACTTTAAGTTTTTCTGAGCGCTTAGCGTACTCAGGCATTGCAATTTTATTTTCAAAAGGAGCTTGAACAGCAAGCGCTACACCTAAACCAGCCCAAATAAATGAGCTTATTGATTTTGCGGCACTTGATTTAACAATAACTTCTTTTACCTTGCCTTGAACTGTTTGGTCAGGTGAATTCAAAGGCTCTTTAAAGCCCATTTTTTTAGCTATTTTATCGTACCAAATATACCTGTTGCCTTGTTTTTCACCTGCTTTATTAATTAAATCCCAACGCGGAAAATCAGCGCTTTCAAAAACTCTATGGTATTCTACAGCCGTTAAGTCCTTATCGCCGGGGTGTTCAGGCAACTCTGTAACAACTTTTCTATAAGGCATTTCAAGGTCAACACCTGTTTTCATTTGAACACCTTTATTGATAAGTTTTGAACCGAGCCATTTACCTATAGCGTAGAAAACTACACCAAAAGCCATTTTTCTGCCGGGGATTCCTGCAAAAGCTCTGTCAGGATTTCTGAAGTTTTTATTAACCCCGTTAAATAAAGCAATGAGCATGCCTGAACCGACTAAATTTGGCACAAGGCCTAATGATAAAAATTCATAAAAATTGGAGTTTCTTGAGCCCTTCATGCCTTTTGGTGCATAAACAAAAATATCATTTACTAATTTATCCGCAACAATTCTTGCGCCTGTTAGAGGAGTCTTTTTAATTATCTCATCAGATGTGCTAGCAAGCTCCTTATCGGCATGATTTTGCACATAATAAGAGTTTTGAGGTATATTTGTAAAATTGTTTTTACTTGTTTGCACCTTAATTGTAGGACTCCAAAAACTAACACACACATTAATGAAAAAGTCTGAATGAAAATATTTGATACCATATTTGATAAAATTTACATTGGTTAACAAATATTTTTACTTTTCATCAACAACAACACCAAATGTAGATAAATGAGCCAAAATTATGTAAAATAAATATATGGATACATCCAATCTTCAATTTAGCATTGAAATTATAGACAAAATAAAAAAATTTTACAACTCGACAAATGAGCTACTACTCTTGTGCGGCTTTTCCGGTTGCGCAAAAAGTGAAATTCTAAACAAAACACTTGATGATTTGGATGAAAATACTCTTGTATTTAAGCATTTGTGCTTTTCACATACTACAATCGATGACTTTTTATTAAACTTTTATGATTCTTTTCGCAAATTTTCTCTTGAAAAAAAAGTAAGCCTCAAAAAAACCATGGGCGAAAGTTTTGCAAATAAAGTAAGTTTTTATTTTAAAGATATAGACAAAAAATGCGTCATTGTTGTAGATAATTTTGAACTTGTTTCAGATAACACGGAAATTCTTAATTTGCTATATCACATCGCAAGTTTTGAAAACACTAAAGTAGTGCTTGTTTCAAGAGATAAGCAAATACAGTTTTTTATAAACAGAGGTTTGCCCGTTGAAATTATTGAAATAAAGCCAAATACCTATGAAGTCTTTAAGGCAAAGCTGGAATATGAAAATCTTGAGGCGGATGAAAATACACTTGAAGAATTTTACAAGCTCACAAGCGGGTATGAGTTGTATCTTAAGATGGTTATAAGATACTCAAAAACAACAGGCATGAGTATTTCTGATTTAATTGCAGAATTTAATAAGAAAAATATAGAATTTTCAGACTTCATTATTTTAAAAGTAGTTTCTCTTATACCAAATGTTTATTTTGAATTTTTAAAAAACTTAAGTGCGCTCAATCACAGCGTGAGTGTTGATTTTATAAAATACTACAACTTAGGCGATATAAAGCAGATTGACTATCTTGAGCGTAATTTGCTCATCTCAAGATTTGACAACGATATAATCCTTAGAAACTACTTTAAACAGTATTTTCTAAATTTACTTTCTATTCAGGAAAAATATTATATATTTTCACGCTTTGTTGATATTTACGAAGAAGAACTCTCAAAAAGCCCGCGTGACAGGCTTTTAAGACTTTCTCGAGAAAGTATAAGAAAACAAATAGAAATGATAAAAGAAAATATCCCTAAACTTGGCACAAGCGCAAGTATTAAACAAAACAACTTTTCATACATTTCTCTTGCTCAGGGTGGCGCTAACCCTTGGTTTGATAAAAAAGAAATGGACAAAAAACAAAAATATCTTGATAAAAAAAGAGAACTGCAAAACAAAAAACCCTCTGCAAAAAGAGAGCCTCTAAGTCAGGAAGATGCGCTTATTTTAAAAGAATACAGAAGAAAAAAACTCGAGCAGGAACAAGAATATGAATCAAGAGAAGAAACTGTAGAAAACTTTGTACTTGAATTTAGAAAAGCGGATGAACTTGAGCAAAACTATCACTACAGAGAAGCAAATGAGATTTTATACAGACTGAAAAATAAAGCGCAAGATGAAGAAACAAAAATAGAAATCCTTGAGCACCTTGCTCACAACAGTGAAAAATTGAACAACTTTGAGCATGCTCTTGATTATTACACTCAAATTGGCAGTTTGCATCTTTTAAGAGGCGATTATGAAAAATATTTCAGGACTATACTTGAAATAGCCGTGTTGTACAAAAACCTATACAGATTCTCAAGCGCCAAAGAAGAGTATTTAAAAATAGTAAACACCGATAAACCCGTCGCAGATGATATAATATCAAGTGCGTATAGCGGACTGGGGGATATTTGCGAGAGTGAAAACTCAATCTCTCAAGCACTAAAGTATTACAGATTGGCGTCAGATTATTCTAACCCTCAAAATATCGTTGCAAATGCTGAAATATTCTACAAAACAGCTATTTTATATGATGATATTCAAGACTTTGACAGCGCCATTGAATTTTATCTAAAAAACATAGACACAAGCAAAGACACAACGAAAAACAGATGGCTTTCTCAGTGTTATGTAAATTTAGGACTAATCTATTCTTACAAAAATGAAACCGATGAGGCTAAAAAGTATATAGAACTTGCGCTTGAAACGGACAGAAACGACAAAAACCCATCAGGCATTTACTTTGCCGCAAGAGAATTATCCAAAATATATGAAACTGAAAACATTGAAATTGCTATTGAATATTTAAAAGAAGCCCTAAACTGTGCAAAAGATATGCATGATGAGTTTAAAGAAGCTTTTGCCTACCTTGAGCTTGGGGATTTATATTATAATTTTAATCAGGATGAACTTGCGCTTATAAGCTTTTTTGAAGCAAAAAAAGCCCTTGGCGAAAACATCCTTGAAGAAAACGAGCAAATCATTAACCAGAGAATTGATGACATGAAAATAAAAATGCTCCCCGTAGAGTTTGAGAGAATTGAGTCACAATATGCTGAATGAGAAAAACCTTGAGATTTTAAAAGAAGAATTTAATCTGATACCTGACAAAAAAACAATTGAGAGGGTTAATCTTTGGCACAAAATGTTTCTTGAATATAATTCTCATACAAATTTAATGAGCAAAAATGATACTCAAAAACTTTTTGAAAAGCATGTTTTTGATTCGCTTGCAATTTTAAAATGGAGAGATTTTGACCCTCAAAAAAAACGAAAAATCCTTGACGCAGGTACAGGCGGCGGGTTTCCATCGGTTATTTTAGCGCTTTTTTTCCCTGAGCTTGAAATTGTTGCAAACGATTCAAGGATGAAAAAAATAAATTTTATAATTGATATTAAAGACAAATTAAATGTCGAAAACCTTAAAATATCATATTCAAGAATTGAAGACCTTGAGCCGCTTAACTGCGACATTGTAATATCTCGCGCGGTAGGTACGATAAAAAATGTCCTAAGACTTACAAAAAAACACATTAAAGAGGGCGGATACTTTATTATTTACAAATCAAAAACTCTTGAGAGCGAACTTTGTGAGGTTAATAACATTGAAGCTGAGATTGTAAATTATAAATTGCCTCTAAAAGAAGATTTTGAAAGACATTTAGCGATAATTAAAATGTAAATTTTTTCTCCAATGGAACTAATACAAAAGTCTTGCGTCATCTAATCCATAAAGATGATAAAAGTTAGAGGAGTTAATATTTTGGGTATTAACATTTGTGAGCAAAAAGAAGATTTAATACTGGATAACATTTTAATTGAAGATGACAACGAAGAAAAAGAAGAAATAAAAACATTTTCTACAATTGCAAATAAGGATGAGATTTTGCAAATGTATTTAAAAGACATAGGGAGAATAAAACTGCTTAACAAAAACTCTGAAATGGCGCTTGGCAGAACAATTAAAGAAGGCAGCAGAAAAGAAGCGCAAATAGCAAAAAAGAAACTTGTGCAGGCAAATCTAAGACTTGTCGTATCTATTGCAAAAAAATACACAGGTCAGGGAATACTCTTTATGGATTTAGTTCAAGAAGGGTCTTTAGGTCTTATAAAAGCAGCACAAAGATTTGACTACACAAAGGGTTTTAAGTTTTCAACTTATGCAACTTGGTGGATTAAACAAACGATAATCCGCGCTATTGCTAATTCTTCACGCTCTATCAGAATCCCTGTACATATGAGCGACAAAATAAGAATGCTTAAAAAAGCAATGGTTAAACTAAATGTAGATAGCGGCAGAGAGCCCACGGATTATGAGCTTAGCGACTATTTAAAAATGGATGAAAAAAAGATAAAAACAATTAAAAAAGCCATGATAAAAGAACCCGTGAGCCTTGATACTCCTGTGGCTCAAGACTTATGCCTTGAAGATTACATAGCCGATTGCGAAAGTAAAATGCCTGAAATAAATACGGAGAAAGAATTTTTAAACAAAGATATCATAGGAATTTTAGACATTTTAAACCGCAAAGAGAGATTTATTTTAATAAACCGTTTTGGTTTAGGGGGGCGTAAAACAAAGACTCTTGAAGAGTTGGGGAAGATTTTAGGATTTTCTAAAGAAAGAATAAGGCAAATTGAATGTGAAGCGCTAAAGAAACTAAGACGCTCTCAGGAGGCAAAAAGTCTTAAAGATTACTTAACTTAGCAATACACAAGTATAAAACATATGCTACAATTAGCTAGGTGATGGAAAATCTTATTGAAATAAAAAACTTATATAAAACTTACAGCGATGACACGGGTTTCTTTAGTGCAAAAAAAGAGCCCGTGCATGCACTTAAAGGTATTAACCTTGAAATTAAAAAGGGAGAAATTTTAGCTCTTGTGGGAGAATCAGGCTGCGGCAAGTCTACTCTTGGCAACTGCATTTTAAAACTTCTTGATGTTACATCCGGAGAGATTTTATTTGAGGGCGAAAATATTATAAACTACGACAAAAAACAGACAAAAGCCTTTAGAAAACAAGCGCAGATGATTTTTCAAAACCCTTATTCAAGTCTGAATCCTAAAATGAAAATAAAAGAAATTCTTGAAGAGCCCCTTAAAATCCACGGCATTAAAAATAAAAAAGAAACAGTTTATGAAACAATTAAACTTTGCGGTCTAAATCAAAACGACTTAAAAAAATACCCTCATGAGTTCTCAGGCGGTCAAAGGCAAAGAATTGCAATAGCCAGAGCCCTTGTTCTAAAGCCTAAGTTCATTGTAGCGGATGAACCTATTTCAGCGCTTGACGTGAGTATAGCAGCGCAGATTATTAACCTTTTAATAGAATTAAAAAATAAACTGGATTTGACTTTTTTATTTATTTCTCATGACCTAAATATTGTAAAATACATAAGCGAGCGCACTGCAGTACTTAACAAGGGCACAATTGTTGAGATAGGTTCAACAGATGAAATATTCAAAAACCCTAAAGACGACTATACAAAACTGCTCTTAAATTCAATACCGAAGGTGGATTTTTAACTATCTTATATCTAAAAATTTATGCATCTGGGCTATCAGCCTTGTGTTTTTGTATTTTTTATAGAACTTTTCAAAAATTTCATAAGGATAAAAGTCCTTGCTTATTGGCATTTTTGGCTGCAAGACAAGTAAAATGCCGTATTTTTTTGCAAAAGATACAGCCTGTTCAATTTCTTCATCCAAAATGTTTTCATCAAAAATTATTTTTGCAAAAACTTCTTTTTTCTGCGCCACAAGCATAAAATCATCAAAAGTAATTAAGCTAAAATCCTGTCCTGTAGCGCTTTTTAGCTTTATATCAGTTGCTATAATATCAACATAGTCAATGATTTTTTCTAATCCCTCAGGATGTGTTCCGTTAGTTTCAAGGTAGATTTTTTTATTCAGCCTGTTTTTATATCTTTTTAAAAACTCGCACAAAAAATCAGCCTCTAAAAGCGGCTCTCCGCCTGTAAAACTAACAACATTAGCGTCATAGGATTTCAGTTCTTCAAAAAATTCTTCGTAGTTGTATTCTTTTGAATTTTCATCACATCTAAAATCAGTATCACAATAGCTGCAATTCAGGTTGCACTTTGTTGTTCTTACAAAAAGGTGTTTTTCTCCAATATAGGGGCCTTCTCCCTGAATTGAGATAAAAATTTCTTTTATCTTTATTTTTTTATTATCCATATTTTCTGATGTCTTCTCTTAAATCACCCTTGTTAATATCTGAAATCTCACGATAGAGCTCAACTTCTTTATCTCCCAATTGAGGCAAAATGTCAATTACAACTTTTACCATAAGAGGGTCGCGAGTGTTTGTTTGAGCATTTAAAAAACCGCTCTCCATAAGCTTAAAGACAGTATTAGTCCTTGTTTTTGGAGGGATTTTTAAAATTTTTGTACCGTTATCGGGTATAGGGATTCTTATCTGCGCACCAAGTACAGCCTCATAGGGGCTTATGGGCACTTCAATAAAAGCAAGCCCGTCAAGACTTTTAAAAGCTGCGTTTTTTTCAACATGAACTACAAGGTACAAATCTCCGTTTTTACCGCCGAATTTGCCCTCTTCGCCCTCGTTTTTAACCCTTATTTTAATACCGTCACGAACATTAGGGGGGATTTTTACGTTTATTTTTTTATACTGAGTTTTCTCACCCTTACCGTCGCAAAAAGTACACTTTGAGCCGTTTATAAACTTGGAACCAAAGCATTTTGGGCATTTTTCACTTGTTAAAATATTTACTTTCCTGCTTGTACCGGATATTGCTTCAGAGCTTGTGATATTAATGTGGGTTATAATATCCTGACCGTTAATTTTTTTAGGGGTTTTTTGCGGTTTTTCTTTTTTCTTGTTTTTAAAATAAGCATAAAAACTGCTTGTAAAATCTTCGTATGTTTTTTTCTCTTCTTTTTTTTCAAAAGAGCTGTAAGTTTCTTTTGTTTTATATTCTTTCTTTTTTTGGTTAAAACCGTATGCAAAATCGTACTGAGAGCGCATAGCATCATCAAGCAGAGTTTTTGCCGCAAGGTTTACCTGCTTAAATAAAATCTCAGCTTCAAGGGTATGATTTACATCGGGGTGATATTTTCTTGCTTTGGCGCGAAAAGCGGATTTTATTTCATCCCTTGTAGCTTCGGGGGAAATTTCTAAAATATCGTAGTAATTTTTCATTTGATATGATTTTAAGGAAATTTTAAAAAAAATCCAATAGTACAACTTAACAAATTAAAACCGCCTGTCATATTAAACGGCGGTTTTAATTTATATATCAGCATATCAATTGCTTAACTATACTGATTTTTCATTAACAGTAATAGCATCGGCAAAGTAATCAATGATTTTCGGGTCAACTTTTACCGCACGTTCAGTTGCCATTACCTGACCATTAATATCATATTTACTTTCAACTCTATCTTTTAATTCAGGAGATGTTGCAACAAGACCTGTTTGAGTATTTACGCATTTTAGAACATTGGCTCTTTCGAAATCTTCCAATTCAAAATCACCTGAAGCAATCTGCATTGTAGTATGGTACAGTTGGTTCAAGCTGCCGCAATCAGCCCAAGGCTCATCTGTAGGAACTGCAACAATTTTTTGGTCTCCCAAGAGATTTTTTGCAAATAAAATCTCATCCATTGGAATATTTGATTCATTTGTATTAACAATTGAGGCAATTTCTTTTCTTATGGTAAACGGGTCATCATTTTGTGTCAGTGACATCAAAATAGGAGTTAAGCATTTAGACCAATCTCTTGGTTCCTTACCTTTGCCCGCAGGGAAATAAGGAGAAAGAATTTCAAGTGCTTTGAATGCTTCTTTGCTCACTGCAAACTGGAATGTATTTACCATACATTTACCCTCAGGTGAAATAAGGTCTTTGGAAGGATTTTTCGGTTTTTCAACAAACTGTAGTATCTCATTATTTTCACCAAGTTTCATAATACCAAAATTTTTTGCCAAAGACGGGTCAACTTCTTTTGCTATCATAACCATAGCAGCTTCCCCCGAATCAATAAGTTCTTTTGTTTTGACCATAGCATCAGTAACTCTGGAAATCGGGTCATTTGGCAAAATTAACAAGTTTTCTCTGCCTGAGCGTTTCATCTTGTTATACATATCAATTGTAAAACCGCCGTTACCTTTGTTAACCCCTGATTTGTTTAAGTAAAATTTAACATTTTTGCCTACTCCAAATACACCTTTTGAACAATCCAAAAGTCCTGCATTGTGAAGTGTAATAAATGTTGTTTCCATAGGAGTTAAACCTGTGGGGGTTCTGAACACACCCTTAGTAGATTGTGCACCATGTTCAATTTTTTCTTTATCCTTACCGTGAAAAATACCATCAGAAGAGGCATTTGTATATTCTGCACGTGAACCAAAACCGCCTGCAAGCATTGCTATCTGTGTTTTATCGGCATCTGGTGCAGCAACAAAAGTATCAAGAACTATCTCTCCATTGTTAATTTTTTCTTCAAATTCTACAATACTTTGAATAATTTCCGGAACAAAACGACCGTTTTCCATACCTATTACAATTTCAGTACCCTTACCCACAGAAGCTTCCGGATGTCTTTCACGCACTTCTTGTGGTTGTGCTACAAACGGCACAAAGACATTTGCACCTTTTCTGGCATTAACTACAAGTGTTCCGTCAAGAGTATCTTTTTTAACTATTTTACCGGTATCTGTCATAAGAATATATCTGTCTACGGGGTTAGAAGCAGAATTATCCTCAACTACAGACATTAAGTTGCCTTTTGTGTTCAGTATATAAGCAAGCTCTTTCATAGGTTCAGATAATTTTGAATCCGGAGTTAATAAGACTCTGATATTTTGCTTCAATGGCAAAGATAAATCAGCACGCATTTTTCTAACCGGTTTTGGCTGGCGAACAGCCATTTCGTACAAGAAATCTTCTCCGGCATTTTTAATTTGAGTTCTTGCAATAGTTTCATACGGAACAGTTTTTTCATACACATAATATCTTCCGGTAGAATTGTACTGCTGCTCATGTTTTTCTTTTCTGTCTTCATTTGAAACCACAATGTTTGTTTTAACCGCATCTTCATATTTAGGTAAAGAATCATGCAGTTCTTCAATGATTTCAGAAACATTTGCCCTGCTTCCTGTCATTTCACCTTTTATACCTGCAGCAGGGTCATCACAAGTAACAACTTGCATGTTAAATTTATCAAATACTTCATTTAAAGAAAGACCGCCTGTAAAATTAACTGTTTTTGCAGTTTGAATACCGTTTAGTGCTTGATAAGCGCTAGCTAGTTTTGCAGCTTGGGTTTTTGAACCTTCAAAATTTACACTTTGTGCTTTTGCAGGTGTAACTGCAACATTTGAACGTAGTGCCTGATTTTTAACATTTACAGGACTTAAACTGACTTTGTTTATCATTAGGATTTCCTTTCGCTATCCTCTCACAACTAACAACTTTTTGCATATTTAAGTATGCATGGTCTTAACAACCGTGAAAAAAATATTTTGTTCTTTTTTTCACATAATTTACAAATATTCACAATTTACTTAACAACACCTAAATCGAGAACCCTTTTAAGTTCTGATTTTATAATACCGTGGATTTCTTCTTTGCTTTTTGTTCCGTCTATTTCAATAAAGCCATATTCTTTTTCAAGTTTTTTATACTCGTCAAGACATCTTTTTTGATAAATCTCAAAACTTTTGTAGATATCTGTTGATAAACCTATATCTCTTCCTGATTCAAAATAATCAAGCCCGCCTGAGGCGATAAGTCTTTTTATCAAAATATCAGGAGGCATTTTTAAGTAAAACACCAAATCAGGCTCAGGGGCAAATTCGTAAAGTTTTTTTACCCAGTTAATATCATGACCTCTGACTGAATCTCGAACAAAGGCGGTGTAGACATATCTGTCCAGGAGCACTACAAAGCCTGCTTTAAGAGCAGGGATGATAACATTTTCCAGCCTGTCTGCGTAATCTGCTGCATAAAGAAGAGAAAAAGTTGTGGTATTAAGGAGGTTTTTCTCCTTTGCTTCGTTAATAAGACCTGAGATAAGCCTTGAAGTTTTCCACTCGGAAACTACACAGCCATAGCTTAAGCCCTCAACAAAGCCTTTTAGCATATTTACCTGTGTGGATTTTCCTGCCCCGTCAGTACCTTCAATAACAACAAGAAGTCCGTCATAACCGTGTTTTTTATAAGTCATTTTCGCCCTCTTTTATCTCAATACCTCTTTTTTTGAGCACATCGCACACAAGGCTTCTGAAGTACTTTTGTTTTTGATGAATTGTTTCATTGGCGTCGATTTTAATAAGACCGTATTCATCAATCATATTTTTATACTGTTCAATAACTCTGTTTTGAAAAAGCACATAGCTTTTATAAGGGTTATTTGAAAGCTTTAAGTCCATGCCTGCTTCATAAAACTTCGGCTGACGATTTGTGCAAATTCTCTCAAGTGAAACCTTGGCACTTACATCAAAATAAACGCTTAAATCGGGCTTAATTGCAAAACCGTACATGTTTCTGACCCACTTTGGGTCAACTTCACGTGCAACATCACGCGCAAAGGCAGTGTAGACGTATCTGTCGGCAAGAACTATAAAACCTGCTTTAAGAGCGGGGATAATGGTACGCTCCAATCTGTCTGCAAAATCTACCGCATGCAAAATGGAAAACGTACGCCCCGAGAGGAGGTTTTTCTTTTTTGCACGTTTAGTTGTTTGAGAAATTAACTCAGATGAGTTCCACTGAGTCAAAATGACGTCAAGATTTTTTGACTTTAGCCAGCTGTACAATAAATCAAGCTGAGTACTTTTACCCGAACCGTCAATGCCTTCAACACAAATCAACACACCTTGCAGTTTATGGTCTTTTGAAAATCTTAACATTTTCTGCCTTGTTTTTTTTACCGTTTAACAATAATATCTATATAGTAAATCATAAATTGTAAAAGAGAGCAACAAAAAATGATGTATCAAAGCGTTAAAAAAAGTATTTCCATAATCATTGATAACCCTGTATTAACACTTAGTTTTGTTATATATTTAATCTTTCTTACTTTTGTTATGCCAAAACTTTTTGTTTGGCAAAATGTAATTGTCTTTGCACTCATTGTGCTTTTAATACTGCTTTTTACCTCGGCATTTTTTGCAGGCTGGCTGCAAATGGTAAAAACAGCCATTGAAAACTCAAAAAAAGAGGAGCGTAACGAGGAAGAGAGAGTAAAAGAATTTATTCAGATGAAAAACGACTTTTTTAGCGCCGTTCCCGTTTATATTTTGCCGATTTTAGGCGGAATTGTGCTTTATTTTATAATGTTCTTTTTGCTTGTTGCATTTAACATAAAATTTGCAAACCACTTTATCGGCAGGCTTGATTTTATAGTAGACACCATAAACTCTATTCCTCAGGATTCTCAGGCGCTGCACGCTTTTGTAAGCAGCTTGCCTCAGGATAAAATAATGATTTTATGGAGCTGGCAGTTTTTATTTTTGTTTACCATAGGGATTTTTAACTTCCTTATAATGTTTTGGGCATCTGCTCTTTACTACCCCGAAAAGTGCACAACAAGCCCGCTTAGCGCTCTTAAAAACTCACTCTTTGCGATTTTTAAACACCCTGTAAAATCTTTAGCGCTTTATACTTTTATACTTATTTTAGGTATGCTCTTTAAAATCATAAGCATTTCTTTTGCCACAAATGTCGTTTTATACTTTATTTTTATGGTTTTAGCGATATATTTCTGGGTATTTGTATTTGTGCTAATATTTGACTATTATGAGTCAAGATTTTACAATCACGGTGATAACGGGTGCAACCTGCTCGGGAAAAACAAGTCTGTCAATTGATTTGGCTAAAAAAATTAACGCAGAGATTATCTGTGCAGACTCAAGAAGTGTGTACAGGGGTCTTGATATTGTAAGCGCTAAACCCAAAAAAGAAGAAATGCAGGGCGTAAAACACCACCTGCTTGATATTATAACGCCTGATTGCGACTTTAGCGCAGGTGATTTTGCAAAAGAGGCGCAGCGAACAATTGAACAAATTAAAAAAGAAGGTAAAAATGTAATTGTAACGGGCGGCACGTGGTTTTATATAAAATCTCTGCTTGATGATAAAAAACTGCCTCAAGTCGGCATTAACAAAAAACTAAGAGAGGAGCTAAACCCAAAAACGCCTGATGAACTCTGGGATATGCTCTATAAACTCGATAGCACAAGGGCGCAGCAAATTCATAAAAACAACAAAGATAAAGTCATCCGCTCAATTGAGATGTGTATCGGGCTTAATATGCCTATATCAGAGTATATTAGGGAAGATAAAGAGCAATACGACACAAAATGGTTCATGCCAAAAATCGAGCGGGAAGAACTGTATCAAAGAATAAATAAAAGAGTAGATATTATGGCAGGCGAGGGGCTCTATGACGAGTGGCAAAAAAATAAAACCCTCTACCCCAACTCAAAAGTGCTTGAGAACACCATAGGCTACAGGGAATTTTTTGAACTTGAGCGAGGCGAGTATAAAAACTTTGACGAGGCGGTTGATAAGATTAAACAAAGGACAAGAAACTTTGCAAAGCGCCAGCTTACATATTTTCGCTCAAATAAAGACATAAAAAGTATTGGCGATATTGGGGAAATAATCTAAAAACCCCTGCAATTTGCAGGGGTTTAATCTGTTATCTATTAAATTTTTATTGTGCTTATTATTTAGCCGCCTCTTCATCAGCAATAACTTCTGTTCTGATTGAAGGTGAGCCGCTTTTTGCTTTCAAGTATTTTTCTTTGTACTTTCTTACTTGTCTGTCCAGTTTGTCGCACACTAAATCGATTGAAGCATACATTGACTCAGCTTTTTCTTCAACTCTTACAGTGTCACCCAGTACTTTGCAGTTAATTTCCGCAACGTGAGAGTCTGCAACGGACGGATTTTTAATAACGGTTAAAACAACGTCAATTGCCTGAATTTGGTCATAATGTGCCGCAACTTTACCGGCTTTTTCTTTAACGTAGGCTTTAATTGCGTCAGTAATTTCTACGTTACGTCCGTTTACGTGAATATGCATAGTTTCTCCGTTTCTAGCCATATACTCTCTATATAGCAACTTTTCTTATTATACAACATCGAATTGTATTTTTAAAGACACAAATAGTAAAAAATTTAAAATTTGTAGTATAATTGGTGACAGACGCAAAAAATCGTGAGAGGAAAAAAATTATGCAGAACTTTAGCAACTACATGGGTACACTTGAAACTTACATCATGTTTCAAATTAAGGCAAAAATGCTTGCAATGAAAGATGAACTCACGAAAAAAGGCAGAAAGCCCATCGCTCTTTCTATGGGAGCACCTGTTGATATGGTTCCGCAGTTTGTAATTGAAAGAACAAAAGAACTTCTTAATGACCCTAAAAACCACACCTACTCTACTCCAAAAGGTGAAGTTCCTTTTCTTGAAGCTGTAGCAAAACGTATGAAAAACCGCTTTGGTGTTGAACTTGACCCTAAAAGCGAAGTATTTTCTCTAATCGGTTCAAAAGAAGGTATCGCAAACTTTATAAGGGCTCTTATTAACCCCTCAATGGATAAAAATGAACAAGAAATAATAATGATACCAGACCCCGGGTATGCTTCATACACTGAAATGATTAAAGTTTCAGGCGGCAGAGCATACGGTGTACCTTTAACAAAAGAAAATAACTACATGCCTGACTTAGATGAAGTTTGGGAAAAATTCCTAAAAGAAGGTAACAACCCTAAAAAAGTTAAGGCTTTAATTATAAACTATCCTAACAACCCTCTTGGCTGCACTTGCGATAAAAAATACCTGCAGCACTGCGTAGATTTCTGTAAAAAACACAATATTATTCTTATGTCAGATAATGCATACAGTGAAATTTATTTTGATGAAAACGACAAACCCCACTCGGTACTTGAATGCAACGGTGCTATGGATGTAGCGGTTGAGTTTCACAGTTTTTCTAAACCCTACGCTATGACAGGCTGGCGTTTAGGCTGGGTATGCGGAAATAAAGACCTTGTATCAACTTTTGGCAAATTAAAATCCAGCCTCGATACAGGCGTATTTAAAGTACTTCAGTTTGCAGGTGCTGAGCTTCTTAACTCAAAAGAGGGCGATGAGTACATTAAAGAAGCAAATGAAAAATTTAAAAAGAAAATAGGTGACTTTGTAGACGGGCTAAACGAGCTGGGCTGGAGTGTAGAAATGCCAAAAGCTACGTTCTACCTATGGATTGACCTGCCTCCAAGATACAAAAATGCAAAAGAATTTTGCGATGAACTTCTTGAAAAATCAGGTATAGTAGCAGTGCCGGGGGACGCTTTTGGCGATGAGGGTGCAGGACACTTAAGACTTTCTATCGTAGCTGATGAAAAAGAACTAAAAGAAGTTATTCAACGTATGAAAGAAGACGGTCACACTTTTGTCAAATAAAGTTATAATAATAGACTACGGCGCAGGCAATGTTAAAAGCCTTGGAAATATGCTCGAGTTTTTGGGCGCAGATTATGAAATAACTGAAGATAAAGAAAAAATCCTCAGTGCAAAAAAAATAATCTTCCCCGGACAAGGGCACTTTGAGCAGGCTATGAAAAAACTAAATGAAAAAAACATGCCTAAAACCATAAAAAAAGCAATATCTAACGGGGCAGATTTCTTAGGAATTTGCCTCGGTTTACAGGTTCTTTTTGAAAAAAGTGAAGAAGCACCAAATGTAGAGGGGCTTGGAATTTTTAAAGGCGAAGTTAAAAAATTTCAAACAGGCAAAACACCTCAAATAGGCTGGAATAATATCAAAACAACAAATGCTGATACATATCTTGAGGATGATTACTTCTACTTTGTAAACTCTTACTACGTAGTGCCTCAAGATGAGAGCATTATAAGCTCAATAACAAACTATCACATTGACTTTTGCTCATCAGTTCAAAAAGACAATGTCTGCGCGGTGCAATTTCACCCCGAGAAAAGCTCAGATGCCGGTGTGAGATTTTTTCAAAAATGGCTTAAGTTATGATATATTATAAAACTCATCAAGCGCGCTTATAAACTCGTTTGTAAGTTCTTCTGAGTATTTTTTGCCTGCTTGGCGTTTAATTTCTTCAACTGCCTCTTCTTGAGTGTATGCTCTTCTGTAGGGCCTGTCTGATATCATAGCAAAATAAGAATCTACAATAAGAATAATTTGAGATGTAATAGGAATATCGTCACCCTTTATCTGATTTGGATAACCGCTGCCATCCCAGTTTTCATGGTGGTGCTCAATAATAGGGATAATATCGGAAATATTTGTAATAGGTTTTAATATCTCGCGCGCTGCTAAAAGCGGGTGCTCACCTACTTTTTCTTTTTCTTCCTGAGTTAAGGGAGCAGGTTTTTTAAGAATTTCATCAGGCAGCATAGTATTTCCGATGTCATAGAGCAAAATTGCTATTTTTAGCTTGTCAATTTCAGTCTTTGAAAGCTTAAATTTCTTTGCAACAATTGTAGCAAGCGACATTTTTGCTTTTGTAATGCCTTCTTGATTTGACGGCGCATAAGTTTGGGAAATTGTATCCACAACGGAATACAAAAGCTCTTGAGCCGAATTTCCCTTAACATTTTCCTGACGGGTTTGAAGTTTATGAGAAAGCTCGGAAGCCAGTTTTGTGTTAAAAGGAATTCTGTGTTTTTCAAGTATTTCAACAAAAGCATTAACCGCAACATCTTGCCAAGAAACATTTTGCTGAGGCTGCGCCAGACAAACCCTGTTTCTGCCCTGAATTTTAGCGTCATACATGGCCTTATCCGCCATTTCAACCAAATCATCAAGGTCAAGAGTATGCTCTATGTATGTTGCTACACCAATACTGGCACTCACGTGCCCCAAGCCCTCAACAGGCTCTTTTTCAATAGAAGAGCGAAGTCTTTCAGCTGCTGCCGCACCGCCTTGAGCGTCAATACCGGGAAGAATTATGGAAAACTCTTCACCGCCTATACGAGAAGCAATATCCACAGAACGCGCATTTCTCATAATAACTCTCGCTACCGTTGCTATCGCCCTATCACCCATAGAGTGCCCGTAGGTGTCGTTTATTTCTTTTAAGTGGTCTAAATCAAGCCCGATAAGCGTAAAAGGCTGATTTAAGCGCATTGCACGATTTGCCTCACGCTCTATAGCATCATCAAAAAATCTTCTGTTAAAAAGCCCTGTTAATGGGTCTGTGACGGCTTGTTTTTTAACAGTTTCAAAAAGATTTGCAATTGTTATTGCAAGCTCAATTTGACGGGCAAAAAGATTTAGAAAATTAAGCTCGTCTTCTTTTGCCTCAGTACGGGGAGAAAACACCGCAAGAAAACCCGTGAATTCTTTTGACGCTACAAGAGGCAGGATAATTACAGACTTTGTAAATGTCTTTTTTGCAATATCTTGAGTGGTTTCCTCACTTAATTCAGGAAAAACCTCTGTTAAAATTTCAACCAAATCAGTGTAGTGTACTGCGGTCTTATTTTCAATTGCTTCTTGGATTTTGCCGTCTTTTTTAATTTTTAATTTAACATCAAAAATGGATTTACCTATAAACTGTTCAAGTCTTTTTGAAAATTCATTTCTCAGATAAGTTCTTAAAGAATAAAAAACTCCGTCCTTATCAAGCTGTTTTTGAACAATACAGCTGTATAGATAACCAAACTCGCCATGCAGTGATGATACTATGGTTTCAAGTACGTTTGAAAGAGGGCGAGAAGAGTTCATCATATCCCAAACATGTTCAAGAGTGAGCAAAGTCTGGTTTGCTTTGTGGAGTTCTTCCGTACGCTGGGCAATTTCGCGCTCCAGAGCTTGGTTTCTTTGATACACTTCAAGATAATCTCTTTTGTGTTCATAAATCTGGCTCTCAACGCGCTTTAGATTTTCGTTTGATGCTTTTATCCAGTCAAAAAATCCCATGTGAGTTATTATACAACTTTATTTATATATTTTACAATACCACGTTTTTATGATGTGTAATCAATACACTTAACAATATTAATTAAACGTCTTTAACCCAGTATTTATCAAGCCACTTGACAGGTTTAATGTATCTGAAACCAAACTTGCCAAAGTAGCCTTTATACGCTTGTTTTGGATTAGGTTTACCGTGGAAGATAACAATTTTTGCCTCTTGCGGGTCACGTGCAACTTTAAAATAACACGTAGGAAATTTATAAAGGCAGCACCTTTTAAAGCTTACGCACCAGTCGGAATTCCAGTATTTAAGCACACCTTTTTCAAACATTTCATAGGTCAAAAACGCCTGTTCATTTTTAAAGTGTTTTCTTATAGCCGTTCCAAGACCATAAAAATGCTCCAGTACCTCGGGGTGTTTTCCTATCTCAAAACGAAAAACAGAAGAGTTACCTATAATATCATCAGGAAAATCCCAATCTTTAATGATTAAAAACTCGCCCTCTTCTTCAAAAAACGGGTCAAGGCTCTGTCTTATTATAATATCCAAATCTAAAAATAAAGCAGTACCTTTAAGGTCATAGAGCTCTTTATTAAATACGGTAAGCTTTTTCCACATTCTATCGGGGATACCGTCCTCTTTTAGCGGAGGAATAGGGAAAGTTTCAATTTTTGGATTAATGCCTTGCGGGTTATCCGTAAAACATACAAAGCGATGAGGTATGGTGATATTTTTTTCAACCATTTCATAGAGGCGATTTACATAACCTGCGTCAAACTTTTCGCCCCATTTCATGCATATTATATTTTTATCCATTTTAACTCTCCGATGATATCTTCGCATAAATGCAGGCGGCGTTATTAGCGTCGCCTGCGTATTTTATAAATAAAACTTAAATTTCTTCCTCAATGTCACCCATTGACTCAAGCTGTTTCTTTTTAAGATTGTGCACAACGGCATCAACAAGTAACTCGTAAGATTTTGCATCTTTAATCTTTGCAGAAAATTCTTTGACAAGAGTTTCTCTTACCATTTTTTCAAGATTATCGTTATCAAACCCCGGGGATTTTTGTTCATCGGGAATAAGATAATCAATGTATTTTGAGCCTATTTTATAGTCTTGAAGACTTTTGAACATAAACCACTTGAGTTTTGGGCTTATGTTGGCAAGTTTTCTGACTATTTTGAAATTTTTAAAATTCATCCTAACCTCAGATGTTGTGCTTTCTCTTCTTTTAAGTGCCCTGAATAAAAAAAGTGACAATTTTTTGTATTTTATTAACAAAAGTTTACTTAATTGTATAACATTTTAGTGCATTTGAAAAGCTGTATATTTTTGTAAACTTTCTTTACAAACAAACAAAAATCATTAAAGTTTAAAGGTCAAAATTACGATGACAATTGTACAAGGATAGACTCTTGAAATAAGGAGACAAAAGGCGATATGTCCACAAACTTTAATGTAAAATCTTTCGGTTTAAATGTTATACCTGACCTAAGACAGGGCAAACAAGCGGCTCATACCGTTGAAAAAGCCATAGGGGACATGTGGGAGCCTGTGCTTGATTATCTTGCGACAAATGACAATGTCTTTAGCGGAGAGGTTGCTCAAGAAATTAACAAAATAAATCTGCAAACAATGCAATTGGGCACAATTGTAAACGGCGATAGAGAAGTAAGAAACCTTGATACAAATATGTAGAAAAGCTAGATAATCTCAGTTCTTTCTATCAAGCTGCAGCCGTCTTTAGAAAATGTTGAAACAACATTTTTACCGTTGTTTTTAGAGTGATAAAGGGCTGTGTCGGCTGAGTTTATAAGTGTTTTTGGGTCAATGCCGTCATATGGATACTGCGCAACACCTATACTTGTTGTAGGTGAAATTGTAGTAACCTCATTTGCGGCAACCGTGATTTTTGAGATATTTTTCCTCAAGCGCTCTGCAATCACCACAGCATCTTCTTTGCTTGTTTCAGGCAATATTACAACAAATTCTTCACCGCCGTAGCGGGCAGGAATATCAATTTTTCTTACAGTTTCCGCTATTACTCTTGATAACTCCCTTAAAATCTGGTCGCCTATTAAGTGACCGTAAGTATCATTTACGTTTTTAAAATTATCTATGTCAAGCATAAGCAGCGACATATCACGCTTATAGCGAGAGCAGCGGCGAATTTCATTTTCAAGAAGAGTGTAGAAATGCCTGTAGATGTAGAGTTTTGTAAGACCGTCTTTTGTGGCAAGTTCGTACAATTTTGCGTTATCTATTGCAATAGCAGCCTGATTTGCAAGAGATGTCATAAACTCTAAATCCTTTTGGTTAAAGAGTTTTCCGTGTTTTTTGTTTGTAATATTTATAACACCAATCGCCTCACCCTTTGCAATCAGAGGTACACAAAGAAGCGAGTGAGTATTTGTTAAAATATCTTTTACTATAAAACGAGGGTCAGATGAGCCGAGATTTGTGATAATCGGTTTTCTCTCCAAAAACACCATGCCTGCAACACCCTCACCTGCTTTTATTTTTGAGCATTGGATTATGCCGTTGTTGATGCCTTCTTCAACTTTTTTATCTTGCAAACCGTAGACTACTCTAACCTGAAGAGAGTTTTGAGAATAGTCATAGAGCATTAAAGAGCCCTTTTCGGCATCAAGAGTATCAATAGCTTTTGATAAAATCACCTGCAGCAAGCGTTTTAAGTCATCAATAAAGTTAACCGCTTGCGAGATATTGTACAAAATTGAAATATTATACAGTGACTTTTGCAGCTGAGCTATTTCGTGTTCTTTTTTTAAATCGTTTAAATACTTACCGATAATAGGTTCAACATAATCAAAAGCCATATTGAGCACTTCGCGCTGATTTTCATCAAGTGCGCTAAAGGTTTCGCTTGTACCTATAAAACAAAAACAAACAGGCACACCGTTTGAGAAAAACGCTCTTAAATATTTTGTTTTTAATTTTTCAAGCCCATTTTTTTCCCAAAAAGAGCCGAAAAGTACATCGCCGTGCTCGTTTTGAGCATCAATTATCTTACCTTCGTTAATGGCAGTTAAAAATGCCTCGTTATCCTGCTCGGATTCAAAACACTCATCAGCCCTGACGTTTTGCATACTGATAACATTTTTAAACACCTGTCCGTCAAGCACATAAAAAGAAACATTTTCATTGTGAATAAGATTTACAATGTAATCTGAAAGTTTCTTTAATAAATCAGTAACATTTCCTGCCTGATTTGCAATTGTGCTTATATCAAACATCCTGTTAAGATGTACTACGTTATTTTCTATATTTGAAAAATCTTCTTGATTTGACATATTGCCCAGACTTACTCTTTGGTAATATTATAAGATAATATATGGTAAAATACAATTTTAGAGAATACTAAAATACACAATTCGGAGGAGATATTGAGCGATATTTGCAAAAACTGGACACAATGGCTTAAACAGACCCGCTTTTCACATATGAGCGAAGTTCAGATACAACAGACTTTTAACTGGCTTTTTGCGGTAAGGAATATAGTTATTGAAAAAGCAAACATAAAAGCCGGTGATAAAATTATTGATATAGGCTGCGGCACGGGGCTTTTAAGCTTTGGAGTACTTGAAAAATTCCAAGACAGTGTTGAGCTTATTTTCTCCGATAAGTTTGAAGATTGTCTTTTAGAGTGCAAAAAACTCCTTGAAGAGTCAAATATTAAACACAATGCAACTTTTCTTCAAAGTGACTGCCTTGATATTAAACTGCCTGATTTTAGTGTAGATAAAGCTCTTACCCGTTCGGTTTTAGTACACATTGTAGATAAGCAAAAAGCAATAAATGAAATTTATAGAATATTAAAAAAAGGCGCTACGTACTGTGCTTTTGAACCCATTATAAAATCAAACACAAGGTATCACGAGCTTACTTCACCTGATGAAATAACAGACTGGAGAGCATTTAAGGAGGCTGAGGATGACTTTATGTCCGACCCCAATGACCCTCTGACAAATTTTGATGCTCAATCTATAGCGCAGAACCTTGATTTAGCAGGCTTTTCAGACGGAGATATTGATGTTCAGGACACTCCATCCAGCTACGTTGCAACAAGAGAAGCAATTAAACAGTGGTTTGAAAGCGCTCCAAGCCCTGACAGACCGACATCAAAAGAAAGGTTCCTTAAATATTTTGATGAAGATAAAGTCAATAACTACATTTGTGAAGTACAAAACGCACTTCACAACAAAATGATTAGCGTAAATTCAAAGACTATTTTTATAAGAGCAACAAAATGAAAAAACAAAGAAAATGCCAAGGGTGTAAAAAAACCCTTGACGCTGATTTGATGCACAAAATTACCCTTGAGAAAAAAAGCGGGAAAATATTTTTTAACCCGAGTTCAAAAATTCTGGGCAGAAGCACTTATGTGTGCAAAAACAAAGACTGTATAAAAGCCCTTCTTAAAAAAAGAACGCTAAAAAATGCTCTTAAAACAACTGAAACAAAAGAAATAGAAGAGCTATTGCAAAATCTCATTATTGAGAGTTAAAAGTACATCTTGAGGGTAAACCTCATTTATTACTTCATTTGTCGCACCCACAACGCAGAACTCTACAGGGGTGTTTTCTTCAAGTCCTAAGTCTTTGTAGGATATTTTAAGCTCAATTACTTCTTTATAAGCATACTCATCATGCTTCATAAGAACCATTTTCCACAAGCCTCCGGGCATTGATACGCTAAGTATCGGCGGCAGAAGGTCTTTTTTGTTAAAAGAGAACATAATTTCATGAGAAAAACTGTTTTTAAGTGTCGGGTATATGTTATTTGTCCTTGAAATTATTCTCACGGGAGATAAAGAGCCCTGAATTGCACTTCTTACATAAATATGAATTTGATTTTTTAGAAAATGATTGCTCTTTGATACGGTTTGTTGATTTATTTCAAATTTAAAATAAAGATTTTCACTGTCACAACCGTAATATATGCCCCTTATGGCTTTCATTTTTGAAAATGTAGGTGAATCGGGCAAAAATATGTAGCCTGCATTTTCCCACTCGTCAAACATTTCATCCTGCGTACCGTCAATTATAGGGCTTATATGTCCTACAGCCTGTCTTATAGGCTTTCCGACCATAGAAATTAAGGGAATATTTAAGTAATCGGGAATTTGTGCATAGAAAATTCTATAGACATTTCTTAATCGTTCTCTAAAAAGATAATCAAAAATAATATCGCTGCCTGACTCGTTTGGCTCACCATACCACCAGAACCAGTCTGAACCCTCGGCGATGAATATTTCTTCCCTTGCTTCATAAATTGTCTTATTTGCCTTTGCCTTGTCGATATTTGTTTTGGCTTTGCTCAAAAGCTCTTTTGACATTTTTTCAAAATCTTGTTTTGTCTGGTTAAGGTAGCGCCAAGCAACATTTTTTGTAGGCTCACCCACCCAGAGTTCAAAGTTTCTGTTAATCCAAGAACCTGAGGCAATTTTATTGAGCTCTTCAGGAGTTGATTTGTCAATAAAATCACTTACAAGAGTGGTGCTTAAAGTATCATCCTTTTCAATTAGTCCATAAAGAGTGTTTAAAAATTCTTCACCGTCGTTTTGATAACTTTCCCAACAGTTCTCACCATCCATTGCAATAGTTAAGAGGTGATTTTCTTTAGGTGAATTTTGAAGTTTATTTTGTATGGTTTTAATTTTTTCATACAGGTCATTTGCCGCAACTTCGCTGTCATAGCTGCCATATCCAAAACCGACTAAATTTGCGAAAAATGAATCCGCAAAGATTAAATTTGTCTTATTTTTGTCTTTTTTAAGTGCATAATTAACACAAAGCCCAAAGGGGTCTTCAAGATTTCCCTCAAAGTCCCTTGCAAATTCCCTGCCTATACTGTTTGATAAAATTCCCTCATCAAGAACCGTCCAGTCAATATTAAAGTAAGAAAGCAGATTAAGAGTCTTTTTGCTCACGCATTGCTCGGAAAGCCACATGCCCCTCGGGCGTTTGCCAAAGAGTTTTTCAAATTTGTCTAGTGCTCTTGCTACTTGTTCTTTAGCATCTTTGATGCCACCTTCAAGCACATCGGGCAAATTTTCACTGTATGGATAGTTGTTTTCATGTATATTTATCAAAAGCGGCAAAATCGGGTGATAATAAGGGTTTGTAGATATTTCAATCCTGCCCTCGTCTTGATACTTCCTGTATGTTGGTAGAATATCTTTAATTATCTGCAATTGAATTTCATATATTTTTTGTCTGTCTTCAAGCGTAAAATCTTTTTCTTTGTTTAAAAGGTAATCCAAGCCCTCGTAGCGGTATCTAAACCTTTTATCTATCCAGCAAAGAGTAAAATTAGCCATAATATCGGCATAATCCTGCTCGCTAAAACTGTCTATTAGAGAAGTTTTAGAATCACAATGCACCCTTATGTCATTAAGATGAGCGTAGTGAGGACGGGACATGAGCATATTTGAATAATTTACGTCAAAGAAATTTTCTAAAATAAAAAGCTTATCGTCACGGTCTAAATCTTTTATATCGCACAAAAGAAGCTTTAAATGTATGTCTTTTGCGCCGTTTATGTATTTTTCAATTGAATCAATCAAAACAGGGGAAATATCGAAATTTAGTTTAATATTTTTAAAATCTTCAAGCCTTATAAGCATATCAAGGTAGTCTTTTGTAGCATGCAGACGCACCCATGGCATTAAGAAATCACCGTTTGAATTTTCCTGATAAGAGGGTTGGTGAAAGTGCCAAATAAATGCTATATTAAGCTTTTTAGTCATAAAATTTCACTCTTAAATAAACCGTAACATCTACTTATTATACTAACTAAAAAGCCCATAGGTAATGGGCTTTTTAGTTGATTTATTTGTATTTAACAAATATTATCTTTCGGGGTTTGATTTTGTTACGATATCGTAAATTTCTTTTATTGCAAATCCGCCTGCAACAACGGCAGTAAGAGCTGCAGCGGCAAGTTTAACACCTTTTGCACCTTTGTGTTCTTTAGCAAATTTTACAATACCGTCTTTTGCGCCTTTAAGTGTTTCAACAACTTTTGCTTTTGCACCCTTAAGAGCATCAAGCGCTTTTGCGCCGAATTTTTTATTTGCTTCTACTGTTTGTTCCACTTGTTCTGCTTTAGGAGCTTTTTTAAAGCGAGCAACTATACCGCCAAAGAAATTAGGAACAGTTTCTTTAAAGAATTTAGGCAGTGTTTCTTTAAAGAAAGTAGCTACTTTTGAACCAATTGTTTTAAATACTTTTGGAAGAGCAACTTTTCCTTTTTTAGCACCTTCTTGAGCAGTTTCAGCTACGGGAACAGCGTTACCAAAAGAAACAGAATTTCTTGGAACTTGTGGTCTGTTTAGCGATGAACCTGCGTTAATTGCACTGATATTCATTATACTTTCCTTTCAATTATTACTTTCAAATAAACCTATACAGCATCACCTAAACCTAAAGCACCGGCAACTTTTGCCAAGTCTTTAAAGGTATCTTTAAGGGTTGCCTCTTTTTGTGTCTCATCAGCAATGTCGCCAACTTCTCGACCTGCAAGAGTTGCAGCACCGACTGCTATTGCAGTATCAGCAACATCTCCGCCTGTTTTAATGCCTATTTTATCAAGACCATTCATAACAGAATCTGCATTTTTACCAAATAATTTAGTTATACCCTTTTTAAGCAATGTTCCATCGCCCTTAGCTGATAATTTTGAGGTATTTTCTGCCATATCTTTTGCTACATCGGATATTGTATCATTTTTTACCTTAGCTCCGACATTACCGATTTTACCTGCCACTTTTGAAGTTGCGGCAGCAATACCGTGTCTTAACTTTGGAGCAACTTTTCTGAATGATAAAGCTGCTGCCGAAAAACCTGCAACCGATGCCAGCGTATTAACTAACTTTCTGCCGGTTTCAGTCTTTTTTAACTTTCCGTCTAAAACATCAGCAACAACATCAGGATTAAAGTCTTTATCAATATCAAAATCGCCTCTTTCAAGAGCTTCAGCACGAGCTTCCAGAACCTCGGGAGTGAGTCTTGATGATGAAAAATTAACACCTGTAACATTTTGTATTTGCATTTTTATGCTCCTAACCTTGCACCCATGGAAAGTCTGTAAAGATTTTTTTTTGCTCTATTATCGATATTTATTTAAAAAATTTTACAAAACTTAACACCTGACAACAAAGCATTTTTTAAATTATACACCAATTTAAGCTTAAGTAAAATACTTTTTATCCCCCAACTCATCAGGTAAAAATCTCTGATAAACATCAGGCGCATCGTGAGTGTATATATAACCTTCTCCAAAGCCGTATTTTGCGGCGTCTTTGTAGTGAGCATCTCTTAAATGAAGAGGAGGTTTAAAATCAAGACCGTTTTTAATATCAGAGATTGCACTATCTACAGCACAAATCGCACGATTAGATTTTTTAGCACGTGCAACAAATTCTGTTGCCTGAGCAAGTGCAATTCTGCCTTCCGGCATACCAAGGTGCTCAACCGCCCTCAATGCAGCCTCTGCCACAAGCAAAGCTCTAAAATCGGCATTACCTACATCTTCTGAAGCTACAACGAGTAATCTTCTTGCGATAAATCTGGGGTCTTCACCGGATACAAGCATTTTTGCAAGGTAATAAATCGCAGCGTCAGCGTCAGAGCCCCGAAGTGATTTTTGATAAGCGCTTGCAAGGTCATAATGCTCATCTATGCCGTATTTTGCAGTCCTTTTTTGTAAAAGATTTTCTATCAAATCTTTATTTACTTCGCCTTTTGCGGCAAAGTATGAATTTTCAACAGTATTAAGGGCAAATCTTGCGTCCCCTCTTGCAAGTTTAACAATAGTTTCAACTGCTTCATCATTTATTTTAACATTTTGCGAGGGGTAATTTTTAAATAAATAATCATATCCCTTTTGAACAATTTTTCTGATACTTAAATCGTCAATAGGATTTAGAATAATCACCTGAGCGCGCGATAAAAGTGCCGGAATTACCTGAAAAGAGGGGTTTTCCGTAGTTGAACCCATAAGGTGAAAAGTCCCGTTTTCAATGTGTGGCAAAAGCGCATCCTGCTGAGTTTTTGAGTATCTGTGAATTTCATCTATAAAAACAATTGTTCTAATACCCGAGCGAAGATTTTCTTTTGCGGATACTACTGCGTCTTTAACATCTTTCACACCTGATGTAACAGCTGATAATTCAATAAAATTTGCATTATGATAATTTGCTATAAGCCTTGCAAGAGTAGTCTTGCCGCAACCGGGAGGCCCCCAGAGAATAAAAGAAAAAAGCCTTTTTGCTTTTATTAAATTATACACGGGCGAATTTTCGCTTATGACATTTGTCTGTCCCAGATACTCATCAAGGCTTTTTGGCCTAAGCAGCTGAGCAAGAGGCATTTGTTTGTTATTATCTTCTAGCGCGTCAAATAAATTCATAGTATAATTCTATCATGCTAAAAAAGTTTTTTTTAACGGCATTATTAATATTAATCTGCGTGGCAGGAGCTTTATTTTACATTAAAAATAAAGACCCCAGAGAAGAGTTTACCCTCTGGACTATACAGTTAAAACCCGTTGCAACACAGGTGATTGAAGATACAATAAGAGAATTCGAAACAAACCACCCTGAAATTAATGTTACATGGGTTGATATACCTATTTCAGAAGCTCAAAAAAGAACTCTTGCATCAATTTTAGGCGGCAATCCTCCGGATTTAATTAATTTAAACCCTGATTTTTCGGTAATTTTGGCTCAAAGAGGCGCGCTTGACTACTTTAGCGAAGAAGAAGCCAAAAAACTAAGCAAAAGCGCCACAGATATGCTTCGCTATGAAGATAAAATCTTTGCCCTGCCTTTTTATGCGACAAGTTCTGTTACCTTATATAACGCTCAAACATACAATGCTTGCGGATATAGCGAAGTACCGAAAACCTATGAAGAGCTCTACAATATAGCCCCACAATTGAAAAATTGCTCCAACATCTACCCGCTTGCAATTAACCTGAATGAAAACGATTCTCTTGCAAAAATCTTAAACAAATACGGTATAAACACTTTTGAAACTGAAGAAGAAATACAAAAAGCGATTTTTGTATATGAAATGTTTAATGACATGTACAAAAAAAATCTAATCTCAAAAGACACTCTTAACATAAACCACAGAGAAATGGCGGAAAAATACATGTCAAACAACGCCTCTTTTGTTGTTTTGGGGTCAAATTTTTTAAACATGGTAAAAGAAAACGCACCTGAAATATACGCTAAATCAAATATCAGCACTCAACTGACATCAAAAGGCGGCAAATACGACATCGCCCTTATGAATTTAATAATACCAAAATACGCTAAACATAAGGCCCTAGCACATGAGTTTGCAGCACTTTTAACGGATAAAAAAGCTCAAATTGAACTTGCAAAATTAACTAATGTTATCCCAATAAATGAAGATACGCTAAATGACGACTACTTTAGTAAATGTAATACGGATATAATAGCTAAAGCCCGCTGCGAGAGCATTAAGCAGCTTTCTAACTCAGGTAATAAGGACTTCGGCTCAAAAAACAAAAAAGAAATTAACGACGCCATAAATAAAACTGCAGAAACAATTCTTTTAAATAACTCAATTACAAAAACTCAAATAGAAAAAGAAGTAAGAACTCTGGCAAAAAGAGTCAATGAGCTTAGACAGTAGCGCTTTCACCTTTTTTTATTTTCTCAAGAGTTTTGCTTGAGCCTTCTTGCTCTTTAGAGAGTTCAAGTACAAAATCTATAGCCTCGCTATCACGCCTTATTGCCTCTTTTAATGCCATAATCTGTGCATAGCTAAGCTCTTGAACTTTTTTAGGGTCAGCAAATTCAAAAACTCTTTTAAAGTTTTCCTGAGTAGTTTCATCATACCCCGGCAGTTTCATTTTATACGAATACCACTTGTGGAACTGATGAGACATTACATAGATATTTAAAGGTAAATCCCTTAAAACAAACATCTCAGGAGTCTTAAAAGATACTTTTTTATTTAAAACCAAATTAAGATACAGTGCCTCAAAACCGCTCTTTGGAGTGATAAAGCCCTCTTGTTCTTTTACATAAGATAAAATCTTATCCGCATGAGCGATTTTTATAACTCTTGTACCTGATTTTTCAACATATTCAAGAAGTTTTTCAGGGGTTTTAATATTCTTTTTAACAATTTTTTTAACAACACTTTTAAGCTTTTGCATTTTTTCCTTTGTTTTTATATCAAAAGAAACCGTCGCAAAAGAAGTTATATGCGAGCTTGATAAACCGTTTGAATATGAATACATATTCTTATCAGGCAATTTTGGCGCATTTTTTTCCTGCATTGATAAAATCTGATTTAATAATAATCTTAATAATTTCCTCATAACTATATAAAAACTTATCTTAACAAAAAATTGCTTGAAAAAAATTTTTTGTGAGAAAATAAAAATCTTGAGAGGGTTTTTATAACCGAAAGCCGAATCCATCACATGAAAATAAACAGTTTAGAAAAAGCAAATTTTAAAGGTTATTCAAGCGCTATAAAAAGAGCGCAATATGCCGCTGCGGATAAATTTGCAAAAATAGATAAAATAGGAGAGGGCACAAATATTGCTCTTGATTTTATAGGTAAAGCCGTTCTTGTACCGGCGACAATTATGGTGGCATCAAAAGAACCAAAAGAAAAAAAGGAATACTCAGCTCTTAAAAACCCTGTAGCTGCAGCATTTCAGTTAATGATGGAAGCGCCGATTTTGATGCTTGGTTCAAATTTTATAGAAAAACTTGCAAACAAAGGCAAGCTTGATAAAGAGGGCAGCAATTTTTCATACAATGAAAAATTATACAAAGATAAATTTGTTGAAAGTGTAAAATCCGCAGCAAAAGAAGATAAAAATTTTGAAAGTATAAGCGGCGAGCTTTTGGAAAAATTAGACAAAAAAGGGCTTGGCAGAAATCTTAAAGAGAATTTCTACGACGCTATAGAAAACAGCACAATAAGCACAAAAGAAACTCTTAAAAAATCTCTTAAGGAATTTGATTCAACGCACAAAAGACTATACCACCTGCAAAACAGAGTCTGCTTTGTTGCAGCAATAGCTCTAACCCCGATTTTATGCAAAGCGGAAGATTATTTCTTCCCCAAAATTATGAATCTCATAAAACACCCCCAGGAAAATAAAAAGCCCAAAATGAGAATCTCGCTTTATCATTTTAAAGCACAAAGTGCAAAAGGAGGTATAAAATGATAAAACCTGTAGAAAAAAGCTTAAACAAATTTGCAAATTCTCCTTTTGTTAAAAAGCATATTGATAAGTGCATTAAAAACCCTGAATTTTTAACAAAAACCCTTTTAGTTACTAGCGTTTCAAAAGATGTTTTTGCGTACGCTCTTAGGGTACATAACACCATGAAAAACAATGAAATACCCGAGGATAAAAAATCTTTTGTTGCAAAAATGGACGCTACAACAGGCTTTATAACAGCAATAGTACAAATCTCAGCAGGTCTTGCCCTTGCAAACAAAAAAGTTCAAAGTGCAATGTGTAAAAAATTATTCTCGGTACTTGATGAAAACTCTAAACAATTCAAACAGGCAAGTGCTGGTTTTGGTGCGGTTTCAACTCTTGTAGGCGCAACAGTTTTAGCAAAAAGAATACTTGTCCCTCTAATATCAGCCCCTATTGCAGGATATCTTGAAAACAAACATATAAATAACAACAAAAAAGCAATTTAAAAGTCCGTTTTGTTTTATTAAAAGTATGACAAGTCCTATTAATAACACTAATACTCAAATGACTTTTACGCCTCCAAAGGTAGGTGTTGTACCAACGCCGCCAAAAACAGGAGGCATTTCAAAGGACACGCTTGAAATTACAAATGCAAAAGCACCGCAAGAGCTAAAAACAGCGGGTATTAAAAAGAAAAAAAGCCCGATAAATATAGTTAACTACCTATGGCTTGGAGTAGGGCTCATATCATCAGCTATTGCAGGCAGCGAATTTTTAAAACTCATAAAAAAACATTAATTTAATTGCAATATTTATAATCCGCCCATATAATATTCTTGTAGTATTAAAAGGTGGATTTATGAAAACAAAACAGGGTTTTACACTTGCAGAGGTACTCATCACCCTAACTATTATTGGTGTTGTGGCATCAATGACAATACCCTCCCTTATTATGAATATTGATTTGGATAGAAAACAGGCAGAAGCTGAAGTTAAAAAAGTATACACCGCAGTAAATGACGCAACAAAACAAATAGTTATGTTAGAAACCACATCTCACAGTATGGCAAAAGTCAATTGCGCAAATAACGACTGCATAAGAGATTTGTACGCTAAATATATGCAATTTGTAAAAACTTGCTCTTCAGGCTCGCAAACCGCTTGTCTTGACGGGGCAACAGCAACATCAAACGATACAACAAGTTTCTACCCTAGCGCAGCATACGCTGCAGACCCGACATCGACCGGGGTAGATTTTACCGACAAATCTCTTGCGGTATTAGCTGATGGCGCACTTTTAGGCTTTAAATACGACAATACGTGTTCTCTCACAACAAAAACTGTTATTACATATGAAGAAGAACCAATAGATGTAACAGGGGCATGCGTTGAAATAGCGGTTGATGTAAACGGAGCAAAAAAACCAAATAAAACAGCCAAAGACAGATACCAATTTCCTGTCGGAAAACTTGGTGTAAAAATGATACCAAAAAATAATGCCGCAACAACCACTCCTTAAAAAATATTAAAATAAAATCGGGGGTCTAAGCCCCCGATTTTTTATGAACAAAATCTTATGCCATAGGTTTCATAGATTCTTTATATATTGCTTCAACCCTTTCTTTTGTAGCCTCATTTGGTGCTATTGCAAGCAGACCGTCAAGCGATGGTGTTGTAAAGGCGAGATTTGTGAGCTTTTCTACATCAGGGTCACAATAGCCCATATCTTCAAGTTTTTCTTTAACACCTATTTCAAAGAGCCATTTTTCAACTCCAAGTGCTGCTTTTTTGGCGTCAGCTGCTTCAGCTTTTAAGTCAGGTACAATAGGCTCTAAAATATCAGCCAATGTTGCGGCTTTATCGGGATAAATTGTTTTAATTACCGCAGGTAACAGTATTGCAAGTCCAAGACCGTGAGAGAGGTCATGTTTTACCGCGCTTAGCGGATGCTCAAGAGCGTGAGTATAATGTAAAAGTCCGTTATCAAAGCATATACCGCCTAATAGTGCAGCATACATTAAGAAATACCTTGCTTCCATATCTTCAGGATTTTTAAGCGCAAGAGGCAGATATTTTGCAACAAGTCTTATTGTTTCTTTTGCAATTGAAATAGTGTAGGGCGATGCAACTTTACTTGTTGCAGCCTCCACAACGTGATTTATAGCATCAATTGATGTATACATTGTTTGTTTAGGGCTTAATTTAACACAAACCTTAGGGTCATCTATTGAATATGACGGATAAATACAATCATAAGCAATAGCGGGCTTGAAGTCTTTTTTAACAACCGTTGCTACCGCAAAGCGGTTTGCCTCAGTTCCTGTACCGTGAGTTAAATTAACCGCTACAACAGGTACTGCACTATCAGGTGCAAATTTGTATTCATAAAGTTCATCCGCTGTTTTATCCTGATATTTTTTATCCATTAAAACAGCAACACTTTTACCTGTATCGATTGGAGAGCCGCCGCCTATTGCAATTACCGCTTTTGCACCAAAATCAAGTGCGATTTTTTTAGCTTCATCTATACCATCTGTTGTAGGGTTTGGAGTAACTTTATCGTAATTTACATAACCTATTGAGTTATCTTTTAATGACTTTTCTATAATATCCCAGGCTCCTGTTGCCTTATAAGCGTTTCTGCCTGATATAACAATAACTTTATCTACACCTTTTGTTTTTAGGTCTTTAAGTATGTCATCAATTTTGTGCATAGCGCCAACGCCAAAGTACACCTTAGCGCGCGAGATAATTTCTTTTACCTCGTTAATGTTAATGTCTTTTTCCCACATAAGTAACTCCTTTTTTGTAAAATATTTACAAGACAAGTATAGCATTTTTTTAAACTTTTGTAACAAATATTTTATCAAAATAAATTTTCCTGTATAAAAAAAATATTCACAAGACTATAAATAGCATAGATTCTTTAGGAAGTTAAAATGAAAATACCCAGCATTAACAATATTAAAAATTATACAAATTTTTCGGGCAAAAATGAAAAAAAACCTAAAATAGACCAACCAAATTATGCTTATCTCCCGATAACCGCAGAACAAAGATTATTCAACGACAGAATAACAAGACAAATTGAAAAAATTAAACAAGAAATTGAAAAAAAAGAAAATCCTTGGGCAAATGACCCGATAATACAAAACCGCCAACAAATACAAGAACAAAGAGAGCTAAATCCTGACCCGTTTTTGCTAAGAGCTCAAAGTTTAAGAAAAAATCAGGCAAAAGCTCTTGATATGGAAAAAATAAAATCCATAATTCTCCCTTCAAGTCAATCATTAGAACTGCGCTCATTTGAAGATTCAGATAAAAAATACACTCTTGACAGATACCAAAAAGAGGCGGTTGACGCTTTTATATCAGGAAAAAATACAATCGTTACAGCACCAACGGGCACAGGTAAAACCTTAATTGCAGAATACGGTATAGAAGACGCACTAAAAAGGGGTGAGAGAATAATCTACCTTTCTCCTCTTAAAGCCCTGAGTAATGAAAAATTTGTTAAATTTTCGGAACTGTTTGGCAAATACGACAAAGACGGAAATTTCATTCACTCTGATGACGTAGGTATTATAACAGGCGATGTTACAATTAACCCTGACGCGCAGCTTCTTGTTATGACAACAGAAATTTATCGCAACATGGTTAATATGTCTGAACCTGATGAAACCGCTGAAATATTTAGAGATTTTTCAGGGGTTATTTATGATGAATTTCACTACCTTAAAGACCCTGACAGAGGAACAGTCTGGGAAGAGTCAGTTATGCAGACTCCAAAACATATGCGCCAGATGATGTTATCAGCAACCGCCTCAAATGCGGCAGAAATATCAAAATGGCTTAATAAAGTAAGCCCTGATAACGGAACTAAACTTATAGATGTGCCTGAAGATGAAAGGTATGTACCGCTTAAAGAATACGTGTTCGGTTACAAATACCCTATGGGATACACAATAGAGCAAGCATATAACAGAAAAATAGATTTAGGCTACCTTGAAAATCCTAAAGGCGACAGAGTAATTGAAACAATTCAAGAACTTGAAGACTTATATGAGGGCAAAAATTATCTTGATATATTAAAAAGTTACTCCGATGGCAGCAATATAATTGATGCAGAGAGGTTTTCAGGTATATTAACTTCGCAAAAAGGCGTAAATCACGAAAAAGCACAACAAATCGCCTATGTTTTATCAAACCCGAATAAGACAAAAAGAACGGATGTTAAGTTAAACTATGCACCAAAAAATCCCCCCATACCGCCTCTTGTAAAACTTCTTAATGACAAAGACAAGACTCCTGCACTTTTCTTCTTATTTTCCAAGAAAAAATGCAAAAAAGCGCTTGATGAAACATCTTTAAAACTTGGAACGCTGCTTACCCCCGAACAGTCAAAAAGAGTGCTTGATATAGTTCAAGAGGCAAAAGAAAAAGGTATCTATCTTGGTGATGATTTTGAAAGCGATTATCTGCCAAAACTTTTAATGGGTTATGCCGTACACCATGCCGGTATGCTGCCTGCGTATAAAAGTCTTGTAGAAAAACTCTCAAGAGAAGGACTTATTAAAGCCTGCTTTGCAACTGAAACTCTGCTTGCAGGTATCAATATGCCCTTTAAAACAACGGTATTTACCTCAATTGAAAAATTTGACGGCAGAAAAATGGTAGAAATTCCTCCCACAAACTACAAACAAGGTGCGGGAAGAGCCGGCAGAAGAGGAATAGACGACCTTGGAAATGTCATTATCTGCCCTACTTCAGATAGAGAACTCTCAAGATTTAGAACAATAATAGAATCCGATGATACAAAAATTTCAAGCTCTTTTAATCTGTCATACGCTACACTTCTTCAAAACTCAACCATAAATAATCTGGATGAATTTTTAAAAGACAGTTTCTTTGCTCATCAAGCAGGTTCTACTCAAAAAATCAAAAAAGAAGCGCGCAGAAAACTTGCTTACTTAAGGGACAAAGACTACATTTACTACGAAGATGGCAAAAATCATCTGACATACAAAGGTGAAATGGCAAAAAATGTTTATGGAATAAACCAAGTATTATTCTGTGAAATTATGAAAAATCCAAAATACACTCAAGACCTTACGCCTCAAGAACTTGCAGCTCTTATGGTAATGTTTGCCGATGTTAAAGACGATAAACCAAGAGATACATTTGACGACGATTTGGCAGATGTAGCGCAAAAATTAAGCCCTGCAATAGATTTAGCTAAACAAATCCAAAAAGAACAGTCTGAAAAGAAAATTGATGAGCCCATAAAAATGAGTACAAATCTTGTTCCTGCAATTTTAAAATTTGCCTATTCACCATATTACAGCGATGAAGAATGTTTGGAACAATGGCAGAACATATTTAATGACTTAAAATCAAAATATATAATAATGCATGAAGGCGACTTAATGAGAGTATTTAACGGTACAATTGATTTGCTCAGAACAATTGCCGAGGTAACTGATGACCCCATACTTGAGAAAAAAGCGGATAATGCTATAAAATGCCTCAAAAAACCGCCTGTGACAGATATTTTAAAATACGAATTGGATATTTAAGAGAAAAAACTCCCGACTTTCGGGAGTTTTTTTAAATCTTAACCTATAACAGGTGCGACAAAAGTCCTTGTTGCAAGTTCTCTATCAAGTAACAAAAGTGCTCTCGGGTCATTTTGAGCAAGTTTTAAATTGCCTAAAACATTTGAAACATTTGCTTCTTCTTCAACCTGTTCTTTTATGTACCATTGAAGAAGAGAAATTGCCGCTCTGTCTTTAACTTCTTCTGCTACTGAAGTTAGTTCGTTAATCAGGCTTGTTACATATTCTTCATGTTCTAAAACTTTTTCAAATACGCTCAAAGGTGAATTCCAGCTATCCTCGGGCTTATCTACACTCATTAGGGTAACTTTGCCGCCGCGCTCTAAAACGTAATTATACATACCCATAGCATGAGCCAGCTCTTCTTGTACTTGAACTGCCATCCAGTTAGCAAACCCGTCAAGATTCATATCTTTAAAATAAGTCTGCATAGCAAGGTACAAATAAGCGCTGTAGAGCTCTTTGTTTATTTGCACACAAAAAGCATGTTCCAACTTTTCATTAATCATTTTTCATCCTCCAAAATAATTTTTGCAACTAATATTTTAGCATAAATTTTAAATGATACCTTAGCATAAAAACCATAAACATTGCAAAATAAGACTATCAAAGCTATATTAATACAAAAGACCATTTTGAAAGACACGCAAAATGTTTGAAACACTTGATGAAGCAAGGGAAGCCTGCAAAAACTGCACAAAGTGCAAACTGCATAGAACAAGGACGAACACGGTCTTTGGAGAGGGCGTTGTAAACAATAAAATAATTCTTATAGGGGAGGCTCCGGGGTTTTGGGAAGATAAACAGGGCAGACCTTTTGTGGGCAAAGCCGGAATACTTTTGGATAAAATACTTGCCAGTGTTGATTTTTCGCGCGATAAAAATATCTACATTTGTAACACCATAAAATGTCGACCGCCCGAGAACCGTGACCCTGAGGAAGATGAAAAACAAGCTTGCAGAGAGTATTTAGATACTCAAATTAATATCATGCGCCCAAAAATCATTCTCATTTGCGGCAGAGTGGCGCTTGAGAGCTTGTTTAACAAAAAAATGAGCATAACGCGCGTTCGCGGTCAGTGGTTTGACGGCCCCAACGGGTCAAAGATGATGCCGATTTTTCACCCGTCATATCTTTTAAGAAATGACTCAAGAGAAAAAGGCAGCCCAAAATGGCTTATGTGGCAAGATATTAAAGAAGTAAAAAGACTCTACGACACACTTTAAAATAAAATTACAACCGCTGCGCCAAAAACCATAATAAACGCTCCAAAAAGCTTTTTTAAAATATTTTTTTCTTTAAAATATTTCCATCCTAAAACCACACTTACAAGAGATGAAAGTTGAAAAAGCGCAAGGGCATACGAGACATTTATGTGCTCAAAAACAATATTTGTTGAAAACTGCATCAAAAACATTGAAAAACTCAAAAGCAAAAAGTAAAGCGGGTATCTTTTTATGCTTAAATAAAACTCCTGTTTGATTTTATTTTTAGCAAAAAGCATTAACACAAAAGAAAAAATAGCACTTGAAACACACCAGAGAATAAAAGATACCAAAACATCAGACATTACAATTATCTTTTTTATAAAAACAGCCTCAAGAGCGGTTAAAATAAGGGCAAAAATCCTGTATCTTATGTCTTTTCTAAGAAAAATTTTAAAACTAAAACCCCCTGATACACTGTCAAAAACAAAATAAGAGCCCAAAACTATTAAAAATATGCCAAAAAGCCCCACTAGAGAAGGTATTTCATGTAATATAAAAAAGGCAAAAACTATACTTACAACAGACTTGTAGGAATTTATAGGCCCAAGGACAGAAAGCTCGCCGTATTTTATGGCTTCCGTTAAAAACCAATTGCCTAAAGCACCTATTAACCCTGAAATTATAACGTATTTCCAAAAAACAGGCTCAAAAGCAGACCAGTCAACAAAAAAGGCGGGAAATATTACAAAAATGCTCAGTAAAAAATAAGAAAAAAAACTTATCCATAAAGGCTTAAAACCCCTTAAAGAAAGCTTCTTTTGAACTACATTAGAGTAGGGGTTTGATAAAATTCTTACAACAAGCGCCAATATTCCTGTCATTTTTTTATTGTAAGGCAAAAATAATCATTTTATAATTAAACTATGCAGCTCAATTTATCTTTTAGAGAAAACATACAAATTCCAAAACCGCCCGCACCAAAAAAGCCTAAAGGCAAGGTGGTTGATATTATGCCAAGTGACTTTTGTGTTGTTGATATTGAGACAACAGGCTTTAGTGCAGGCTATGATGAGATTATAGAAATTAGCGCCATAAGAGTAAGAGGGCTCAAAAGAGTGGCTGATTTTTCCATGCTTATTAAACCAAAGCGCGCTCCAAACAGCTTTATTGTAAATTTAACAGGCATTAGCCCAAGTATGCTAAGCAATCAACCCGACATAAAAACAGTGCTCAAAAGCTTTAGGGAATTTGTACAAAATGACATTATTGTAGGGCACAACGTGAAGTTTGATGCGAATTTTTTGCACAGAGAGATGAAAACAAACTTTGATGAAAATCTCTCAAACGACCTTGTAGACACAGTTACGCTGGCTAAAAGAACATATAAACTTGAAAGCTATAAGCTCTCAAACATTGCAAAACACTTAAATATCGATACAAAAGGCGCTCACAGAGGGCTTAAAGACTGCGAGATGACATATCTTATATATTTGGATATGAAAAACAGGGTTTAATTTTTTTGTTCTTGTTTTAACTTTTCTTCAAGAGCTTTTTGTTCTTCTTTAAGTCTTTTTTGTTTGGCTTTTTCAATACTCTTGAGGGCTTTTTGCTCTTGTTTAAGCTCTTTTTCTTTTAGTTTTTCCTGCTTTTTGTAGTAAGCCTTTTGATATTTTTCGTATTTCTTTTTTCTTTTTTCTTCAAGTTTAGAAAATTTCTTCTGATGAGAGATTAATTTTTCAGGGTTTTCTTTTCTTTCTTCAAGTATATCCTCATAATAGCTCATAAATATGGCAAAACTCTCTGTATCATAGCCCTCTTCAATATATTTAGGATACGTGTGGGCTATGTAGTCATAAACATAGACGGTTCTTTTTTCTCCCGACGGGTGGGTAGAAAAAAAGTCTAAATAGGCCTCATCATTGATTTTTTCTAAAACAGATACCATTGCAAGAGGGTTATAACCCGCCCCCACAAGCAAATCTACCGCCGTGGCGTCAGCCTCGTATTCTTCTGATCTTGACCACTTTCTAAAAGAAAGTTTATACAAAAGTGCCGCAGGCAAAGCGACAATGGGGACTTCTCTAGCGACATTTAATGAAATATTTGCAATGTTATTTACAACATTTATTTTAACAACATGAGAATTTACAATGTGCCCGAGCTCATGAGCTATAATGCCCGCAAGCTCTTCGTCGTTGTCACACAATCTTACAAGGGCGCTATAGACAACAATGTCTTTATACAAATTGGCATAAGCGTTTACTTTGCTTGTTTTTTTCAGTTTAAACCTAACATTTGCCTCAATTTTATTCCTCTCAAGCAGCCTGTTGCCGATTTTGTTAATGCGCCCTGTCATAGTTTCGGGGTAGGTTTTTGATACTTTTGCTTTTTTAACAGGTGAAGCACTTGCCCCATAGGCGCACGGGGAGAGGAGAATTGAGAAAATAATCAAAAGAGAGAAGAGCTTTTTCATACCACCTGCAAAAAATATTGTCAGGTTTAATTTTAACATTGTTGAGGGTTTTGCTCAAGGAGATTATTCAAAGTCAAATTTAGAACAGGTTGAAAAATGATTAAAAGTTATTTATAATATAAGCACAGGGTGATAGTTTAGCAGACTATCAAGAACTCTGTAGAGGTCTAACGGTTCTTATCTTTTAAGATGAGAACCGTTTTTAATATGGACAAAATCAAAAAGATTAAAAATAAACTCAAATTGAAATCGCTCATATCGCCCCCTTTCTAGTCGGGAACCAACCCGAGGTCTACAGTATAGTTGGTGGTCAGTTTCCTATAAAAAAGAGCTCTTCTTTACCCTGTGCACAATTTACAATGTTCAAATTGATTAGTATGAAATATTATAGCAGTTTTTGCACATTTTTATAATAAAAAGACCCCTTGATAGGAGTCTTTTTATGGGGCGGGTGATGGGGTTCGAACCCACGAATATCGGAACCACAATCCGAGGCCTTAACCACTTGGCGACACCCGCCATAAACTTATTCAATTGTCACTTTAATATCGGAACTATAATCCCTCAGGGCCGGGTAACCACCTTTGGCGACACCCGCCATAAATGGCGACACCCGCCATAAACTTATTTAATTGTCACTTTAATATCGGAATTAATCTCCCGACACCAAGCCGCCACTTTTAACTAAAGTGCCATATACCCTAATATATTTCAAACAAAAACATAATTCAAGATTTTTGATATAATAAAAAAATGAACAACTACACATCCACCTACAACCCTGCGCAGGTGCAAAAATACAAAGACATTTTTAAAAACGAAAACGCAAGCTTTTCTGCACCTCAATATATGCTCTTTCAAGCCAGAGGCGAGGGTTTTATTGCTTCATTTTATCAAAGCGGCAAATTTGTAATACAGGGCAAAAACACTCAAACAATTCTTGAAAAATATTTTAACCAACCGCAGCAAACAAAACAAAACCCAAGCGACATCCCCTATCCGCACATAGGAATTGACGAATCCGGCAAGGGAGATTTCTTTGGCCCGCTTGTTGTTGCAGGGGCATATTTAACACAAGATAATGCAAAAAAACTCCAAGAGCTCGGCGTTTGCGACTCAAAAAAACTCAGCGATAAAAAAATCCTTGAACTTGAGGGCAAAATAAAAGCCCTTGCGATATATGACGTTATAGTAATCAACCCCAAAAAATACAACGAACTCTACTCAAGTTTCAAAAACCTAAACCGCCTGCTTGCTTGGGGACACTCGAGCGTGCTTGAAAATATCCTAAAAAAAACAGACGCAAAAATCGCTATATCAGACAAATTTGCCTCAAGCGAAAGCGTTATACAATCTGCGCTTAAAGAAAAAGGCAAAAGTATAAAGTTAATTCAGCAAGCAAAAGCCGAATCAGACACCGCAGTAGCGGCAGCGTCAATACTGGCAAGGGCAGAGTTTGTGAGAAGAATTTCTAACCTGAGCGCAAATTATGAAATTAACCTGCCAAAAGGTGCATCGGGACTTGTTTTAGAGCAAGCGAAAAAATTCAGCGCCCGCTTTGGCAAAGAAGAGCTTAAAAACATCGCAAAACTACATTTTAAGACGTATGAGAGCGTATAAAATCTTTTATTTTATCTAAAGTTTCAATACTGTCCGATTCTATATAAAACCTTAAAAGCGGCTCAGTGCCTGACGGACGCATTAAAACCCAGCTGAGTTTTTCTTCACCCAGATAAAACTTAGCGCCGTCAATTTTTAAAACATCATAAATATGAAGTCCTGCTATATCAAACATCTGCAAGAATTTCTGCTGCAGCTCATACATTTTCTCTTTATCTTCTAATTTTACATCCACCCTGTCACAAAAAAAGTTCACACCCGCAAAGTCAAGCAGCTCTTTTCTCAGTTCGCAAAGAGGTTTTTGCAAAACGCTTACCATTTCTAAAATCAAAAGATTAGCGTAAATACCGTCTTTTTCAGGTATATGCACGCCGCATGACAAACCGCCCGAGTCCTCACCTGCTAAAATTGTATCATTTTCTCTCATTTTTTCGCTTAACCATTTAAAGCCTACAGGGGTTGTAATAGTCTCTACATCAAGCTTTTTTGCCACTACATCAACAAGAGCGCTAACGCCTGTGGTTTTTATCATTTTGCCTTTCATACCTTTATTTTCAACAAGGTATTTAAGCAAAACCGCAAGTATCTCATTTGGACTCACCCACTGTCCGCACTCATCTATTACCCCGTAGCGGTCGGCATCTCCGTCATTTGCAAACGTCAAAAAGCCGTTTTTCTTATGGTGCATAAATTTTTCTTTAGGCTCTGGCAAAAACCCGCCAAAATTAGGGTCATAACAGTTGTTTACAACTTCATAATTTATCCCATGCCTGTTTAAAATCTCATCAAAAGTCCCTACAGATGCGCTAAAAAGCCCATCATATATGAATTTTACGTTTGATTTTTTAATAGCGCCAAAGTCTATTAAACTTTCTATATGAGAAAAATAAACCTCTCTAAAGTCCGACTCTATTATCTTTCCGCCCTCTTGAGGCTCGGCTGTGTAGTTTTGTTCTATGTTTTGAACAATAACATCCGTTATTCCCTTTGTTGCAGGGCCGCCGTAGTTTGGAATAAACTTCATACCCAGGTAATTTTTGGGATTATGAGAGGCGGTAAACATAACCGCACCTGCGGAATTTTTTGCAACTGTAGCAGCGTAAGCTAAAACAGGCGTCGGGCAAACACAGTTTGAGAGCATAACGCTAAAGCCTGATTTTACAAAAATTTCTGCACAAAACCTTGCAAACTCATCTGCCATAAACCTCGGGTCATAGCCTATAAGGACGGATTTTTTATCACTGACGTTGTCTTTTAGATATTTTATTATCCCGTGTGTGATTTTCTCTACATTTTCAAAGGTAAAATCTCCGGCTATTATGCCTCTAAAGCCGTCTGTTCCGAATTCTATTTTTTTTGTTGCCATATTAATTCCAATCATAATAAAATATCTATATGAATAATTCTATCAAAAAAATACTTTTCCTTGGGCCAAAAGGAACATACAGTGACTTCGCCTGTGAAAAATTCAGAGAAAAACTCGACCTAAAAGCGGATTTTGAGCCTGTTTCAACCATTACAAAAATAATTGAAACAATTGATGATGATTGTACTCTTGCTGCAATTTTACCAATGGAAAACTCTATAGAGGGCATTGTAAGACCGACACTTGACGGGATTTTCAGTACAAAAAATGATGTTAAAATTCAAGCTCAGACTCAAATTAACATCGAAAATTGCCTTATTTCATATTCAAAAAAAGAAGAAATAACCCATATAATATCCCACCCTCAGCCGCTTTCACAGTGCCAAAAGTACATAAGTGCAAACTTTGGAAAAGACATAATCCTTGAGGGTGCTTCATCTACTGCTGCTGCAACAGCTATGTTAAAGGACAAAGGCAAGGGCTATGCCTCTATCGGAAATGAGCTTTGCGCCAAAATGCACAATGTGCCTACAATAGAGAAAAACATAAACGATAATAAGGACAATCAAACCCGCTTTGTGCTTGTTTCAAGGGAAGATTTTAATTTTGATAAAAAAATAAGAACATCTCTTGTATTTTCAACAAAACAAGAACCCGGCGCACTTGCAAATGCTCTTGAGGTGTTTAAAAAGCACGATATTAACCTTATCTACATTGAATCTCGCCCGTCAAAAAGGGTTTTAGGGGAGTATAATTTCTTTGTTGATTTGGATAAAGATATAGAAAATCTTAAAACAACACTTGATGAGTTAGCTGATTATACCCAGTATTACAAGATTTTAGGCAGTTATCCGGTTGTGTAGAATTTATAACAATTGCATAACGGTTGTTATATGTCAACCTTGAAATCGCTTAAAACAGTGATATAATCATAAATACAGAACTTTGAAATTTTAATATGGGGACGTTGTGGTTTTGACAGGGTGCTTTATCAACCGTGATGCAGGCCGCGCGGATGTTGCGCGTTACCAACAATCAAAAAAATAAACGCTAATAACGTTGTAAAAGCTGACTTTGCTCCCAGAGCAATCGCTGCATAGTTTGCGCGACAGCCACTCTATCTTGCCAGCTTGCCGCAATTTAGGGTCAATTATGCAAGCCTTGACGTTTGTAGCTTGAGGCGCAGGCGTTTAAGTATTTAGCCTTGAGGGGTTGTCTTTCCTTATAAAAAAGACTTTGGCGCTTAATTTGGTTGAAGACATCTTTCCGATTTTGCGTTGAGATAAAAAGATTCTAAGCTTGTAGATTCGCGCTTGTTATCATTTTGGACGCGGGTTCGACTCCCGCCGTCTCCATACTTTTGAAGTTTGAGCCATACTCCGACGGAGTAGGTGAAAACGAAAAAGCATACGGATGTGAGTCCGTGACGGCGAAACGATGAGTTTCGGCGGACAGGACGAAACTGGACAAAGGCGACGTAGAAATCTTTGATTTCACAGGAGCATAGTTCAATTTTACGGACATTATCTCCAGTAATATTTTAATAAATTGAAGTCGTTGGAGTCGAACCCGCGTAGCGGGTGAGAATCCTCCGACAAATCCGAAATCTTTGATTTCGTGATTTGACGGATGCAGTTAGCGTAAAATTTCAAGGGCAAAGCCCGTAGAAATTGAGCGTCTGCCGCCGTCTCCATTTTTACCTGTTGTAGCATGTCATATAATAAAAAGAGTCTTTTTAAAACCATCATTACTCAAGTAATTTTGGTGATGTGCACTTGTATTTAATTTGCTAACATATAAATATCGCATACTGGCAAATGGAGGATTTAATATGAGTGCAAAAGATGTACATGTAAAAAGTTACACACGTGATGGAGAAAAAGTAAGAGAGCATTGGCGTTCTCATCCTGATACAGGTATAGATGATGTTGTATCTTCAGCAGTTAAACAAGCAGTTTTAAGGGGTGGAGTTGAACATACCGACATATCTCTTGATTCAGTTGTTGATGTAATACGCGATATTGCAAACAAAGGAAAAGATGCTTGGAATAAAATACCAAAACCTATAAAAGCAGTTTTAACGCAGGCTTTAATGCAGTCTGTTTTGTATAATCCATCAAATGCTGCAAATGCAAAAGTTGTTTCCGGTGGGCAAAGATTGCGCAATGTGGCAACTAATAACGATTTATCAGCCACTAAGTTAAGAAATAGAGTAGCATTTAAAGATTACGCGCAAAAAGAAAAAAGTAATAACGAACATTACAATTTAACTGATAAAGAAATGTATATAAAAAATTCTTCTCAAGATTTAATAAAACAACATGAGCAAATAGAGAATAATTGCAAAATTAGAGACAATTTTGATAACTTGCCAAAAGATTTATTGAATTATTTTTCCACAAATAGTGATAAAGAAAAAATGAGTTTAAGATTTAAGCATTACCAGCCATTTATAGATAATAATCCTGAGCTGGCAAGAACTATTTTGTGGAATATTGGGGAATTTGCCAGATATACCGACAATACGTTGACCCCTTCATCAGAGCTCCTTATGGCATGTTTAAATTTTTCAAAATATGCCCCAAAAATTAAAGACAGTATAATTGTAAAAAGTTATAAGAAAACGGGCGCATTAAGCGAATTTGTAAAAGAAAAACTGGAAAGCCAAAATATGGACCCGGAGACAACTCCCGGAATTATCCATGGGTTTCAAAGCAGAATGTCTCAAGAAATAGCAAATAGTGCAGAGGTGAAAAAATTTGCCAAAAATTATAGAAAAGCACTCATTGAAAAACAACTGATTTCAACAAGTATAACGTTTAATTCAACTAGGGATTTATACACAGGCATCAATAATGCCGATATTTTATTTGCATATATTAATGAAGATAACGGCAATCTAATTATGTGCGTTCTTGATACGTATGATTTTAACAAGTCAGATGTGAGTTCACTTGTAAGGAATGGTTATTCAGCTCAAAATGCCGGATTGCTTGATCTATATTTTAATATATTTTTTGTAGAGATACCTCAATACAAATTATAATTTTATTATTAACAAGCCTTGCAGTATAGTAATTGACAAATATATTTGCCAATTACTATACTAAATTATATGAAATTTAAGCTTCCTGATTGGGAAATAGTATTATTTATATTTGCAAATTTAATTTGCGCTGTAAGCTACATATTACCTGTTTTACTTATTGCAGGTTTATTTATGCTTGCGGATTTAGCAACAATACCCGGTAATAGCATTAGAGTGTTTAACTTTATTTATTTTCTTTTTACACTGGTTTATCTGTTGGGCAAAAACTTTGTCATATGGTTTGCAATTTTTATCATCTGTAAATTTGGTTGTGAAAAATACAAATCAATAGCACAAAATTTTAAAACTCCAACAAAAATATGGGTATTTATCTTGGCAATTACTGTTATTATTGATATCCTAACATTGCTTTACCTGAAAAATATGGCATTTGCAATTATTTTGAGTTTATCAGGTTTTACATTTGCTTATTTAACGGCATTTATATTGTTTATAATTGAAAATACAATAAAAACACTAAAAACAAAGAAAAAATCAAATTGACGACAGGCTTTTAAATTTATCTAAAATCATAATTTAATATTACGGTAATATAAAAATAAATTGAACCGCTAAGAGCTCAAAATCTCATTTGAAAAACATTTTTTAAGATGTATAATTGCCCATGTGATAGAGCCTTATACAACCACTCTTGGAGGCAAAATGAATGAAATATGGACACTAATTGAAGCAACAGCACTCGCTGGCATTGGCGGAACAGGCCTTGGCGGAGTTATTGGAGCATTATTCAAAAAAGATTCAAAAAAAACCGTCAGTCTGCTGCTTAGCTTTGCAGGCGGAGTAATGACGGCGATTGTTTGTTTTGACCTCATTGTAAGCGCGCTTGAAACTAAGACAAATATTTTTATAGTATCTGCAGGAATATGCTTTGGTGTACTTATTGTTTATCTTCTAAACTTTTTTATAGACAGAGCAACAAACCATGAGGTAGGTCACATCAATCAGCATCACCCCCAAACCGCTGATGACTTAGATGAAATCATTCACTCAAATCACTTAAGTGCCCACATAGAAAAGAAAGACACTGCCTTTTCGCTCTTTGTAGCAGGACTTATTATGGCATGCGCCATTGCTCTGCACAATGTACCTGAGGGCATGACAATAGGAGCTTCCTTTGCCAATATGGACGGAGTATTGAAAGGCTCTGCTCTTGTACTTGCAATATTAATCGGTCTGCACAATATCCCTGAGGGTATGGCAATTTCCGTACCGCTTATAAATGGCGGCATAAGCAAGCGCCGCGCGGTTTTCTTAACAGCACTTACGGGTGCTCCCACTATTATAGGCGCTATTATAGGTTATCTGATAGGCGACATTGGCGCTCTGGGTCTTGCTTTGAGCTTAAGCTTTGCCTCTGGAGCTATGTTATATGTAACTTTTGGAGAAATTCTTCCGCAGTCGATTTTGATGTATAGGAGCAAACTGCCGGCATTCTTTGTTATAATAGGCATTTTAGTAGGGCTGATTGTAATTTATATTTAAAAACCATATTTATAAAGTTTATAAAATTGTAAATTTATGTAAACTATATATATATTTTATATAAATTTTTTACCTCACTTCTTTTTAATTTATATAAGCACATAAATTAAAAAGAGGAATTATGAATTATAAGATTAAGAGCGGGGATACTTTATCTCAAATAGTGAAGGATAAGTATGGCGTAACAGGTAATGACATAAAAAAATACTACACAGAAATTGCCAAAATAAACAACATAGAAAACCCTAATTTAATCTACAGTGGTGACACTATTAACCTTCCGGATAATATTTTCCAAACAGAAAAAACAACTTCTACGGCTGATGATTTCAATAATTGGCTGGACACAAATAACAATAAACTTGACAAAATAGCGGAAGAAAACAGTGGAAATGCGACAAGATATTCAGATGAAGACATTTTAAACATGTCTGCCGAAGAATTAGCCAACGCTCAACAAACCATTAGCAATTCAATTAAAAGCATTAATGAACAATTAGAAGAAGTAAACTCATCAGAATTTACAATGTTTGAAACCAAAGGTATGATGAAAGATGGCGGCACAATAGATTCAAAAATGTACGTCGAAGCAGGGGCAAAATTTGCTCAATCAATATATGACAACTGGGAAAAAGACTCTGAAGATGGCATAGATTACGAAGAATACTTTGAAGCCGAAAAAGCACGCATGGGCGATATGGAAATAACTTCTGAAGTTGAAAAACTCACCCAAAAAGCTTTTGAAATGATGGATATTGATAATGACGGATTAATTGACGCCAGTGAAATCCAAGCTATATTCTCAACAATAGATATGGCCGATAACAATCCTGATGGCAAATTTAGTTTTGAAACTTACGGAAACGCACTAACTGCAGCAGATACAATAAAAGAAAACGCACAAATATTTCACCAAAAATATCTTGAAAAGTAATATTTATAGTATATCAACAACCATATAAATCCTTTACATTGTTCCATTTGTGATACAATACTATTAAAAAAGGAGTGAACATGGCTGTTTTAATACTTGGAGGCGCAGGATACATAGGCTCGCACACAGTTTATGAGTTTCTTGACAGAAATTTAGACGTTATTGTGGCAGATAACCTGCAAAGCGGTCATATAGAAGCACTTCACCCCGATGCAAGATTTTATCAGGGCGATATTCGAGATAAAGATTTTCTGGATAATCTTTTTAAAAAAGAAAATATTGACTCTATTATCCATTTTGCTGCAAATTCTCTTGTGGGCGAAAGTATGCAAGACCCGCTTAAATACTACGATAATAACCTATATGGCACTATGGTGCTCCTAAAATCCATGGTTGAAAACAATGTAAAAAAAATAGTTTTCTCATCCACCGCGGCAACTTACGGAGAGCCTGAGAATATACCGATTTTAGAAACAGATAACACAAACCCTACAAACACATACGGAGAAACCAAACTCTCCATGGAAAAAATGTTTAAATGGGTGTCTTTGGCGCACGGGGTTAATTTTGTTTCACTTCGCTACTTTAATGCTTGCGGGGCGCACAAAAACGGCAAAATAGGCGAAGACCACAGCCCTGAAACTCACCTTATACCTATAGTTTTACAGGTTGCAAACAAAAAAAGACAAAGTGTAAATATTTTTGGTGATGACTATCAAACTCCTGACGGTACTTGCATTAGAGATTATATTCACGTAAGTGACTTAGCTAATGCTCATTATTTAGCGCTTGAATATCTAAATAAAGGCGGCAAAAGTGATATCTTTAACCTTGGCAACGGTTTAGGTTTTTCGGTTAAAGAAGTAATAGAAGCTTCAAGAGAAGTAACGGGAGATAAAATCCCTGCTATTGTATCCAAAAGAAGAGAAGGCGACCCTAAAACACTTATCGCATCATCTGATAAGGCAAGAAATATTTTAGGCTGGCAGCCAAAGTATACGGATTTAAAAGAAATAATACAAACAGCTTGGATGTGGCACAAAAATCATCCGGAGGGATATAAATCGTGAGTGAAGCAGTAATTGAAGAGCAAGAGTGGAAACCCTCTATAAACCCTTGGATTGGGGTAATTCCCGTTATGCTTGCAATTTTTATGTTTGTTCTGGATGAAACCATCTCAAACGTGGCTCTTATATACATTGCAGGCTCGATGTCAGTAAGCCATAACGAATCCACCTGGGTTTTAACAAGCTATCTTATAGCCTCAGGTATAGCAATTCCTCTTGCCGGTATGATGGCAAAAGTTCTTGGCAGGAAGAATTATTTTATTGTTTCAATCATCATCTTTACCATATCTTCATTTTTGTGTGCAGTGGCTCGAAGTATGCCCGAAATTGTAATATTCAGGTTTATTCAAGGACTTGGAGGCGGAGGACTCCTGCCCTTGGGTCAATCAATTATGCTTGAAAATTTCTCGGGCAAAGACAGGCCAAAATCTATGGCTATGTTTGGTATGGTAATCGTTTTTGCGCCGCTTTTAGGGCCTGTGCTTGGCGGCTGGATTACCGAAAACTGGTCGTGGCCTTGGATATATTTAATTAACATACCCATAGGTATACTCTGCGTTATTCTTTCCAAAAAACTCCTTGAAGACCCGCCGTATGCAAAAAAACAAGTCGGCATAAAAATAGACGTAAAAGGGCTTACTTTCTTATCCCTTTGGCTTATAAGCCTGCAAATTGTACTTGATAAGGGTAACGACGCAGACTGGTTCGGTGCAGCATGGATATGCTGGCTAAGCGCGTTTTCGCTCATTTGCGCTATTCTTTTCTTTGTATCTCAATTTAAAAACAAAGAATACCCGCTGCTTGATTTAAGTATTTTAAAAAACAGAACATATTTCTTTGGCACACTCATTCAAGTAATACTGATGGCTGTCTTTTTAGCGTCAGCAGCACTTTTACCATCAATGTTGCAGACACTTTTAGGCTATAGTGCTTATTTAAGCGGTCTTTCTATGGGCTCAAGGGGTATAGGCAGTATCTCAGGGGTTGTAACATACCTTATATTGTCAAAACATATGGGAGATAGAAGAATAACCATGATAGGGCTTACACTGCTTGGCTTTGGAAGTTTATTCTTTGGTATGATTAACTTGCAGATAAACCTAAACATCATAGCCGTGCCAAATATCCTCTACGGGCTTGGAATATTCTTGGCTCTAACGCCTCTTGTACCGCTTTCTTGCTCAACTGTAAGCAACAAAGATATGGCAAATGCGTCATGTTTACAAAACCTTGTAAAAAACATAGGCGGTGCTATTGGTACATCAATAGGTACTACTATGGTTTCTCGTTTTGCACAGGCTCACCAACATATGATGTCAGGACATCTTAACTTTTCAAATGATGCTTATGTGGCAAAGCTGGCGTCTATGACACAAGGCTTTATGCAAGCAACCGCAGATACCGTAACCGCGCAGTCAATGGCTATGGCGAGCATTTATCAGGAACTTTTGCAGCAGGCAAGACTGTGGGGCTATGTTGATACGTTCAGATGGTTTGCTTTTGCTACGTTTTTATTAATACCTATGCTTGTGCTTGTTAAAAAGACAAAAGGAGTGCAGGAATAAAACAAAACTCCCTAAAAGGGAGTTTAAAAATCGGAGAAAGAGGGATTCGAACCCTCGATGCAGAATTCTCCACATAACACCTTAGCAGGGTGCCGCCTTCAGCCACTCGGCCATTTCTCCAAATATTAAATTTTCAATAATAAAATCGTATCAAAAAGTCTTAAAACAATCAAGAATTTTAAAATTTTAATCTAAAATATAACAATATTCTACACCCGTAGCAATAGCGCTATTTAGCTTGTAGCAAGGGTTTTTAGCATTGCGCCCGTTTGCGGGGGGTTGCAAAATTTAATTTTTAGTGTATAGTATTGTTGAAACTAGGGTTATGTCGGTTTCGCGAAAGATAATGTGTAGTAAGTAAGCAAAACTCGATTTTTACCCTGTTTAAAAAAAAGAGAATAAGAGGATGAAACCATGACGAAAAAGCTAATGGCAACTTTGCTGCTGTGCTTTTGCTTAGCAATCGGCACCACAGACAAAGCTCACGCAGCCCAATCGCCACAAGAAGTTCAAAAAGCAATAGCCCAAACAGCGCTAAAAATGGGTGTTGACCCCTTTGTAGCACTAAGCATTGCAAAACTTGAATCTAATTTCAACCCTAATAAGAAAAACCCCTCGGGCGCTGTAGGTTTATTTCAGCTAATGCCCGATACAGCACGCAGATTGGGCGTAAATCCGCACGTACAAAATGAAAACATCAAAGGCGGAATTATGTACTATCAAATGATGTACAAAAAATACGGCTCTATGGACCTTGCTCTTGCAGCATATAATGCAGGCCCAGGGAACGTAGCAAGATACAAAGGCGTACCGCCTTTTAAAGAAACAAGAGCTTTCATCTCAAGAATTAAGCAAGAGTATAACACTCTTAAAGCTGACCCCGAGATAAAAAGCGTAGTTTCAGGAACTCTATAAAAGTTTAACCGCCCCAAAAGGGCGGTTTTTTAATATCAAAACCCCAAAATACAACACTAAACAAATAGTGTAAGTATTTTGGATACCAGTCCAGTTACGGGCTAACGGCAAGGCTCCTCGCCTTCCCGTACGCCCTTACATCCTTTTGCCAAAACCCCAAAATACAACACTAAACAAATAGTGTAAGTATTTTGGGGTTTTGGTGGAAAGCCTGCAATAAGCCGGATTCTGTCTTTAAGATAATCATCTGTCTAATGCGTTTTTTTATGCAATTTTTGTCAAAAACAAAACGAGAAAAGGCACTCTTCTTGCAAATTCAAACTTGCATCCGATTGGGGTTTACCATGCCTGAAGCCTCACGGCCCCAGCGGTGGGCTCTTACCCCGCCGTTGCACAATCGCTCTATACCCACTTAAGGTCGAGCATTCTACTTTTCTGTGGCACTGTCCTCACGCTCACGCGCACTTGGCTTTCCCAAGCAACCTGCCTTTTTGGATGTCCGGACTTTCCTCACAAAGCCAAAAAGCCTTGCGCGATTATCAGCCTGCTTTCCATAAAATATTATACACCAAATCCAATTTCTGATATTATATACCTATGATAATTGACACTCATGCACACCTTGATATGTTAGATGACCCAAAGCGCGCAATTGAAGAAGCGCTTGAGGCTAATGTTAAAAAAATAATCATCCCATCAGTTGAACCTGAAACTTTTAGCAAGGTTATTGACCTTGCAAACACATATGAAAATGTCTATGCTCAAATCGGCGTACACCCAAGCGACGCTCAAAAATTCAACGATGATGTTGCAAAAAAGATGATAGAACTTGCAAAAAACAAAAAAGTCGTAGCAGTAGGCGAAATAGGGCTTGATTACTACTGGGACAAGACTTTTGTTGATGTTCAAAAGAAAGTATTTAAAACACAAATTGAAATTGCAAACATTCTAAATCTGCCCGTTGTTGTACACGATAGAGAAGCGCACGGGGATACTTACGAAATACTTGAGCAAATGGGTGCCAAAAAAGTCCTTATGCACTGTTTTTCTGGTTCTGTTGAATTTGCAAAAAGATGTATTGATAAAGGCTACTACATTGCTCTTGGCGGAGTTGTAACCTTTAAAAACGCTAAAAAAGTGCGCCAAGTAGCAAAAGAAATACCCCTTGATTATATAATGCTTGAAACGGACACCCCCTACCTTGCTCCGCACCCCTACAGAGGGCAGCAAAATGAGCCTAAGTACATTGTCTTTAGCGCAAAAGAAATAGCCGCCATCAAAGACACTGCGCTAAGTGAAGTTGAGAGCATTACAACAAAAAACGCACAGGAATTTTTCAATATATAAAGGAGAAAAAAGGATGACACAACAGTATAACGCCTCAAATATCAAAATAAAAACTGCCGTGCTTGTTTTTTTAAAAAACTTAAGCGCACCTTTAGTTTTATACTTTGATAACCCGCAAGAAGTATACAGTGAATTAAGAGAAGTTGTAAATACTCCTGTTAGCAAGGTTTATGAATTTGAGCCAAACGGCCCTATTAAAAAAGTGTGCATTCAAGCCTCTCAAATCTCAGGCGTTGCACTTCAGGAAGAACAATACTTTGCATAAACTATGAAAAAGCGCCTCGATTTAATACTTTTTGAACATGGTTTTTTTGAAACCAAAAACTCCGCAAGCGCTGCTATTTTAGCGGGAAATGTCAAAATAAACGACACCCCCGTGACAAAAGCAGGGCAGATGTTTGACGAGAGTGTACTTTTTAATGAAGAAAAACCCGCAAAAATTGAGGTAAAAACTCTCCCTTACGTTTCTCGAGGCGGCTTAAAGCTAAAAGGGGCAATTGACGCATTTAAAATCGATTTAAAAGACAAAATCTGTATAGACATCGGCGCATCTACAGGCGGCTTTACCGACTGTATGCTAAAAGAAGGTGCAAAGAAAGTCTACTCCGTTGACTGCGGAACAAACCAGCTTGCCTGGAAACTAAGACAAGATGAAAGAGTTGTATCAAAAGAAAACGTAAATGTGAAATCCTGCGCATTTGAAGACATTTTCGAAGAAAATTTTAACGGAGATTTGCCCGAGTTTTTGTGTATGGACTTATCTTTTATCTCGATTAAAAAAGTTCTTGAAAACTGCAAAAATTTTATTTCAAACAAAAGTGAACTTGTAATACTCATTAAACCCCAGTTTGAAGCGCAAAGATGCGATATTTCAAAAGGGGGAGTAGTCAAAGACAAAAAAATTCATCAAAAAATAATTGATGACATTAAAGAATTTTCTACAAACCTTAACCTTATACCTCAAGGGGTGATTGAAAGTCCTATAACAGGCGCAAAACACGGGAATGTAGAGTATTTAATTTATTTAAAACGGGAGGAAAAATAAATGCCGCTCAATGTTGTGGATAAACTAAACACACTGTCAAACGAGATGGAATCTCTGCTTGATTTTATAGCAACAGATAGCGAGCTTGGAGAGGATTTTCAAACTTGCGTAAGCGAAAACAACATCACAATAGAAAAACAATCCCAGCTTAATATAGCGCTTATTGAGTACTTGCTTGACGGCAAAATGCAAGATGGCACAAAGGTTTTAGATTATTATGTAAATAAAAATGCCTATAAAAACAAAGACATTGTAAATTCTCTTAAAAACAGCACCACATCGGTTTTTGAGATAAAAAAAGTATTAAAAAACGCCTATGATACTTATTCTCTCACCGCTGAGAGAGATTTTTGCCTCATCCCTCTTGTAAAAATGGTTAATTTAAGAGGAATTGCAAAAGGGGACTTTATCCGCGCAAGAGTGATTGAATCGGAAAATGAATTTTACCTGCTTGAAATTTATGACGTTATATCCTCTCTTAACTTCTACCGCGCAGCTTCTGAGGCCGTTAAGTGTCTTATTTCAGATTCAAGATGTGCAGTATTTAAAAATGAAGAAAAAAACGCCCTGCTAAACTCTTCTCTTGAAAGCTTTAAAACTTCATTTGACCAAGCTTTTTGCGATTATAAAAAATCAGGGGTAATAACCACAAACAAACAGGTTGATGATTTAATTGAGGCGTTTAATGCAAATGAAGACGTCAAAAAATTCATTACAGAGCCTGATGAGTATAAATTTTTTAATGTAAAAGAATTTAGCGATAACGATGACTTTATTCAAAACGCCATAGGCGGATTTTCTCGTCATAATTGCTTATATGATGTAGGTTTATACTTTGATGAAAAAGAGGGGCTCTATATAATCCCGTTTCTTGGCACGTTTTATAAAATCTTTGAAACCTATAGCGATAAAGAATTTAAAATCGAGGGTGCAAAAGAGTGCATAAGAGATTTTCTTAAAAACGACAAAGTACCTTTAGGTATAATTGCCTACTGTGCCAAAAAATACACAAACTTCCTTGAAGTTATTAATCTGGCACTTGATACGGATTTTCAATCAACGGTTGAAATTTTTGAAAAATTTAAAGACCCTGACACCAAAAAGTTCAGCCCCGTGCACACCCTATACAATTCAAAAATATTTTCTGAAATTTTAGGTATAAAAGAAGAAACAACGCCTCAAAAAACATATGAAAACATAGGCAGAAACGACCCGTGCCCCTGCGGCAGCGGCAAAAAATACAAAAAATGCTGCGGGGCAAACTGATATTTGCCTCAAAATAATTTTATGTAGTAAAATAAAATTACAGTTACGGAGAGAAAAAATGAGTGAAGAAAATAAAAAAGAAGAAAAATGTTATAAAAAACTGCTTATAGCAGGCGTTATATTATCCCTTGTGCTATCGGTTGCATCTTTTGCGATGTCAACTGTAACATTGCTTGCGCAAAACGGCCATATCCCGTCTTTAGCTGCGGGGCAGGATTTACCTATTTCAAAAAAATATGACAGAGGCCGTTCTCTAAAAAAAGCTCTAAAGAAAAACAAACCCGTTATCGTTTGGTTTTATGTTGACTGGTGCGGATACTGCCAAAGATTTGCACCGACATTTGATGAAGTTACAAAAAACAAAGACATAAAGAAAAAATTTGCAGTTGCTTTTGTTAACTGTGATGACCAAAAGAATCAGGCACTTGTTCAAGAGTACCAAATCCACGGTTTTCCAACGGTATATTTACTTAACCCCAAAACAGGGGAAAAAGTTGTCGCAGATAACTACAAATTCTTTACACCAACCGCTAAAGAAGACTTAATAAGAGAGTTTAAAGAATTTCTAAGACCTAAAGAATAATCTAGCAAAAGTCATTTGCTTGGTTTTTGCTAAAGTGTTTAATGCACTTTGCGCATTTCCTTGTGTCTAAAAATGTCCTTTTTGAATAATTGCTCATATCCAAGCCGCATCTTGCACGAAAATCGTTAGATAAGGCAGGGCATGAGTATACTCCGTTTATGCTTAATATTCTTGAGTTTGAACAGTCGAGTTTTGTTTTATCACAATCAAAATCCTCGATGAACTCTTCTCTGTCATCCTTTTCAAAATAGGGCATAACTTTTAGGTTTATATCTTCCATTTCAAAACCGTGCTTTTTAAATAACTCATAAAAACCTTTAAAAAGCTCTTCTCTTGATTCGCAAAAATAATTGCACACCGATATTATCGGGTTAAATTCATATTTTGCAAGGTTTAAAATAGCGCTCATAGCTTTTCTAAAGCTGCCTCGGCCTCTTATTTCATCGTTTTTTAACTCGTCAAAGTGGTCAAGACTAACTCTGTATATTGTTTCGTTAGTGTTTTCATCATCAATTTTTCTTAAAAAACGGGCTTTTTTGTCATTTATCATTACCCCGTTTGTCATAACCGTGACATTTGAGAATTTTAAACACATTCTCAAAATTGTATTAAAATCAGGGTGCATAAGAGGCTCACCGCCAGTAAGGTAAATAGAGCTTAACTTTTCGCCCCTTGTTTGCAAAAGCGCATTTTTGATTTTATCAAGAGGTATAAAATCTTTTTCCTGTTTGTAGGGATTTTTCTCTATATAACAGTGCTTGCACTTAAGGTTACAAGCCTTGTAGCACAATTCAAAAAACAAATTATTTAACTCTTTTAACTCCACCTGCGGAGCAGACATAAATTTAGACGCAAATAATTTTTGCGATGCCTCATTTTGCGTATTTTGCACTTTTTTCTCCTTCTTAACTTTAATAAAATTTTAGAATTTAAATGCAAAATGAAAATTAGACATTCGGGTATATTTGTTTAAAAAATAAAAAACCCTTCCTTTTTTTGGGAAGGGGAAACTTGGTCATTAATCCTCAAGTTCTTGTGTGGTGTTCTCTCTTTTTCTCTCGTGTGTGGTAGTGTTTTTCTCTCGTGTGTGGTGGTTTTTATGGTTTTCTCTCTCGTACTTATATAAAAAATTGCATGCAAAAATTATTGCCTTTTTATATACTAAATAGACAAAAATTATTTACATTTCTTTACAAAAAACTCTATTGAGCAGAGTTATCAGGCTTTTTAACTTGCAGGGTGCGGTTTTCGCTAATTGCAATTCGGGCTGATTTTATTTTGTCTTTTGTTTCTTCATCAAGAGCATTACCCATAACAAGCCTGTCTACAAAAGCGTTATTTAGCCTTACTGCCTTCGGAAGCGCGCCTATTTCATCTAATATATCTTTAATTTGTACAAAATCGTATGAAAAAGTTTTCTTTGAATTGTAAGATAATATCTCGCCTGAATTTGCTACTATATCTTCTCCGCCTTTTTCAAAATAAATTTTAAAAATAGACCTCAAGTCTTGAATTTCAGACTGCATAACGCTTATGGCATTTTGCAGCCTTAAATACCTTTCAAAAAGATAATCAACATTTTGAATTTGCGAAAGCTGCCAATCGTACTTTTGAAAATACATTTTCTTTAACGCGGGATAGCATAGCGCAAGCCCCTCAGCATCAGCCATTGCTCTGTGCCGGGTTGAAAAATCGACGTTAAATGTATTCATAAGGCACTCTAAACCGCAAGATTCCATTTGAGGATAAACCTCTTTAAACATTTGCTGAGTGTCTATGTAGCGATTTTCAAGAGGCTTTGAATAAAGCCTTTTTGATGTGCGATTCAAAAAACTAAAGTCAAAAATCGCATTATGCGCAACAATAGGCGCATCGCCTATAAATTCAAAAACTTTAGGGAAAATTTCTTCTTCTTCAGGTGCGCCTTCAAGGTCATCTTCAGATATCCCATGGATTGCCTGAGATGATTTTCTTATGTGCTGATGAGGGTTTACAAGAGTTTCAAAACGCTCTGTAATTTCACCGTTGACTAATTTTACACCTGCAAATTCTATGATTTTTTCTCTTGTATAATCAAGTCCTGTCGTTTCAACGTCTACAACAACTTCAATTAAATTTTCGGGCATCGGTTTTTATTTCTCCATTCGGGCAAAATAATATCATAAAAACTCAGTTTTTTAAATAAGAGCCTATTTTTTTAGCATTCCTGTTGGCTTTATCAAGAGTATTTTCAAGCCTTTTTTCACTTTCTATGACATTTTGCATATTTTTTGTAAATTCTTCATACTTAACTTTGCTCTCATCAAGCTGCTTATCTGCCTTATCTACACTTGTTGAGGCACTTGAAACCGCACTAAAGACTTTAAACACTGTATCTTGATTGATTGTATCGACAAAATCTTTAAGAGAGGCAAAAACCTTGCCAATGTAGGCGTATCCGTCAAATAAATCGGTAAGTCTTAAAGTATCTTTTGAAATAATGCCGATATCTGATAAATTATCCTTTGGCGGCATAATTTCAATGGATTTTGACCCGGCAATACCTGAAAATTCAACTGCGGCAACTGAACCCTTGGGTATTTTCATGTTTTTCTTTGTAACTATTATTTGAACTTCAATATAGTCTTTATGGTAGGTGAGTTTTCTTACATGTCCGCTTACAAGCCCCATAAAGCGCACCGGAGAGCCCTCTATAATACCGTCAATGTCGCTAAAAACTATTGTATAGAGGTTTGGCTTTATAAATTTATAATAAAAAATCCCGTAACCTACCGTAGCGACAGAGAAAATAACAACTATCCAGAACACAATTTCTAAAAAAACAGCGTTCTTGAGTTTGTTTTTTAATTCCAGCCATCTTTTTTCTCTGCTCAATATTCCATGCCCTCTCTTGCACTTACGCCAATGTCCCAATAGTGCTTAACAGGGACTATTTCAGATACCAGATGAGCCATGTCTATAACTTCTTTTTTTGCATTTCTTCCGGTTAAAACAATCTCCATATCCTCAGGTTTATTTTTTAAAGCGTCCAAAAGTTCATCCAAATCTATAAGCCCTAAGTCAACGGCTATATTAATCTCATCCAGTATAACAAGCTGGTATTTATTATTTTTAATAGCATCAAGCGCTATATCCCAGCCTTTTTTTATTTCTTTTTTGTCAATTTCATCTATATTATCTTTGTACACAATCCTATCTGCGCCTGCGTTAACTATTTTAAAACATTTTTTAATCTCATCGCTTAAATTTGCAAAAGAATAAAGCTCACCGTAGTCTGAGCCGCCTTTTGTAAACATAACAATAAGTACGCACCAGCCGCGCCCAAGCGCTCTTAGCGCAAGCCCTAAAGAGGCTGTGGTCTTACCTTTGCCGTTACCCGTATAGACTTGAATATAGCCGTGCTTATTAAATTTTGGATTATGCAGGTTATTTTCCATAACAAAAAATATTATACACTACACAAGATTTTCACAAAACCCGTTATTTATTAGCTTAAGCGGGGAATTAAAAAAATATAAGGCAAAGGCAAGAACTATGAGCATCTCCCCAATAAGTTCAATATCAACATTTACATATATATACAACATGAGCTCCGAAGAAGACAAAGTAAAGCAAAAAGACGAGCTTAATCTTTTGTTGCGTCAGTATAATTTAATACCCACGGATGACTATGACAAAGACGTAGAGCGCTTAAGACAGGCAGTTATTGAAGAGCAGCTTGAAAGACAGGAACAGCAGCAGCAAATAAACGAAACAGAAGGCTTTGAAGAGCGCCCATGGTATGAGATTATGTGGGAGCTTGGCCTGCATCAAAACGATTCTGTTCAAGAGGACTATGATGATATCATGGACGAGCTTGACAGAAGAATTATGAGTGCTGAAAACGAAGAAGAATTTGAAAAATATGACGATATGAGAGTCCGCGCTCAAGAATACTTTGACGAATATGCTCAGGGAACATCAATAAGCTTTGATAATTCACTGTCATCTTCCATGGTAGGGCTATCTATGCTTGCTACAATGAACCTTGTAGATATAAGCTTTGCTTAGTAAAACTCTTCGTCCTCTTCCTCTTCGTCTTCATCTGTTATAAGACGCTCGGGTTCTTTAATTACAATACCCATTTCGCTGAGCACTTCACGAGATTTTGGGCCGTATGCGGTGTCTGAGAAGTTCTCTACAACAGTTTTTAGGCAATCTATACACTCGGCTCTCATGCCTCTTAATTTAAAAAGGTTGCCTAACTTGTAGTAAAGCGGAGCATACACAGGCTCGGGCGTTGTATTCATAATCTCATCGAGTTGTAATTTTAAATTTATAAGATTATCTGAATCCTCGGGAGAATAAAGCTCGCGAGTGTAGTATTTTCTTGTTAAGAGGTCTATTTTTTGTGTCATCTGGTTGAGCTGTTCCTCATCAACCTTTGGAGCTTCTTTTTTGTCTTTTACGTTTTTTCTTGCAGCATCGGCAGGCATTGCGTAGTTAATCACACACAAAACCGAAAACATTACAAGACAAATCAGTGTTATTATTTTTCTCAAAATTAAAACTCCTCTCTTATATAGTACAATAACGGATAAAATTCGCCTCAATCCAAAGTATGATATTTGTAAAAAAATTATTATATTTTGATATATGAGAAAAATTTTTATTGCACTAATTTTATTGTTTACGATTAATTGCGCTCAGGCAGAGGTTCTTCGCGGCACAATTACCAAAGATGAAATCCCTCAGGGATTTTTTGGCACATGGCATGTTACATCTAAAATCGCTGAAACTAACAACAGGGAACTTTTTAACCCCATAAGCGTCGATATATGGACACTGGGAGGTTACGGTAACACATTAATTTTAGAAAATGTGCAATCTGGAGCAAGTTCCTCCATTCAGGTTGAGTCACAAAAAAATCTTGACGGTAAGACCCTTAAATTTCAAAGGGTCAAAACAGATACGCGCGGAAATATGAAAATCGTGCAAAGAGAAAGCCCCGAGTTTAAGCTTAACGGTAATATTTTTACAGGCTATGACACATACATTATTGAAAGATATGTAAATAATCAACTAATTAAAAAAGATGTAGTAAAATATAAAGTAGTAGGACAAAAAATATCAGGAGAGGTAGGATAATGGAAAAGATTTATGACACAATAATCCTTGGCGGCGGCCCTGCAGGCATAAGTGCAGGCGTGTACTGCGCAAGAGGAAACATCGACTGTGCCATAATTGATACATCCCTTCTTGGCGGACAACCCACAAATTATCTTGAAATTGAAAATTATCTGGGTTTTTCATCTATCGAAGGCTGGGAATTGAGTGAAAAATTTGAACAACATCTGGATAAATTTAACGTAGAAAAATTCACCATGGAAGAAATTCAAAATGTTGATTTGATTTCTAATCCAAAAGTAATAAAAACCCTAAAAGGCGAGTACAAGGCGCACAGCGTGATTATTGCAACAGGTGCAAAGTCAACTAAGCTTAATGTATCGGGTGAAAAAGAATACACGGGCAAAGGTGTAAGCTACTGCGCGGTTTGTGACGGAGCTTTTTATAAAGATAAAACCGTTGTAGTGGTAGGCGGAGGAAATGCCGCCGTTGAAGAGGGCATTTACCTGACTAAATTTGCCTCAAAGGTTTATATTGTTCACCGCCGTGACTCGCTAAGAGCCGATAAAATCGTTCAAGAACGAGCATTTAAGAACGAAAAAATCAAGTTTGTATGGGATAGTGTCGTTGAAGAAATAAAAGGCGACAGTAAGGTAGAAAGCGTTGTTTTAAAGAACGTAAAAACAAATAAAACAACAGAAATGAAAACTGACGGAGTGTTCCCCTACATCGGCTTTACACCTAACTGCGATAACTTCAACGGTCAACTAAAGCAGGATGAGAAAGGCTTTATTGTAACTGATGAATACATGCAAACATCAATATCAGGGGTATTTGCGATAGGAGATGTCAGAGTAACGCCTCTAAGACAGGTGATTACAGCGGTTGCAGACGGAGCGGTTGCAGGCGTGAGCGCGGTAAAATATTTAGAAAAAGTAAAAGAGGAAGTAAGAGTATAGTAAGGAATTAAACGGCAGATGAAAGCAGTAGTATTTGATGAAGAATTAAAACTTGTTGAAGATTATAAAAAACCCGAACTAAAAAAAGGCGAAGTGCTTATAAAAACAAAAATGTCGGGCATTTGTAATACAGATTTAGAAATTACCAAAGGCTATATGGGCTATAAAGGCGTCTTGGGTCATGAATTTGTCGGCGATGTTGTTGAAGTTTATGATGATTGCAATAAAAACTGGGTAGGAAAAAGAGTCGTAGGCGAGATAAACTGCGGCTGCAACAATGACTCATGGTGTGCTAAGGGTCTTGCTCGCCACTGTCCTAACCGCCAAACGCTCGGTATTTGGCAAAAAGACGGCTGTTTTAGCGAGTATTTTACACTCCCTGTAGAAAACCTTCTTGAAGTGCCTCAAAGCCTGAGTGATGAGGAGGCGACTTTTGTTGAACCTGTTGCCGCTGCAATGGAGATAACAGAGCAGTTGCATATTAAACCAAAAGATAAAGTTGCACTGCTTGGCGATGGCAAACTGGGACTTTGCATAGCACTTGTGCTAAACGCGCTGAATGTTGATTTAGTTCACATCGGCAAACACGAAAACAAGCTTGAAATCTCGCGCAAGGCGGGCGTTAAGACAAAATTGCTTAAAGATTTAGAGGACTCTAATAACAAATCTTTTGATATAGTAATTGAGGCAACAGGCTCTACAGGCGGCTTTGAGACATCTTTAGCATTAACTAAGCCAAGAGGGGTATTGGTATTAAAAAGTACAATTGCCGCAAAAGAAGGGTTGAACCTCGCTCCTGTAGTTATTGATGAAATAACAGTCCTTGGCTCTCGCTGCGGTCAGTTTGGACCGGCTCTAAGGCTTATGGGCGCAAAAAAACTCGACATTAAACCGCTTATAAGTGAAATTTATCCTATAGATAAAGCACTTGAGGCTTTTGAGAAAAATAAACAAAAAGATATATTGAAAATTTTACTTAAGTTTTAAAATATTGATGCCCGATAGCAAGTTATCGGGCATCTTTTTTCTGGAGTTATTCACCATAAACTGTTGTTGTAATTTTTTTGAAAAATATAAAAATAGTTTGTTCACGTACATCAATATAACTTATTTCTTTTATACCCGCATTTTTAGCGGCCTTATCAACACCTGCATCACCAACTTCAACAATCCACAGAACATTAATTGCATCCGACTCACCTTTTTTTAATCTTGATAAATCATCAATTTTTACACCTGTTGCAGTAACGGGATAATTTGCATCCGTATAAAATAACCCCATAGAGTAACTTTTTGAATTTTGGAATATTAAAATTCCAATAATTAACAAAAATAAAGCTAAAATTTTTTTCATCTTCTTGCCTTTCTATTCACCATAAACTGTTGTTTCTAGCTTATCTACATAAATTGGTATAAATAACAACGGGACGTAAACTTTCTGTTTTTTTGTTTCTACATAATGAATTTTTTTAATATTGCCATCTTTTGCAGCCGCCATAATTCCCGCATCTCCTATTTCAACCAGCTTTAGAATGTTTGTTTTAGAAGATTTGCCTTGCCTGAGAGAAGAATAATTTAAGTTAGAAACATTAACAATATTATTCTCTTTAAACTTTGACGCACTTAAGGGAAGAGTTACATTTGTATAAATTAACCCTCCATCAGTATAGTTATAACCACTGCCAAAACCCTCTGCAAAAGCTTGAGTATTAAATAATAACAATGTTGCCATTAATAAAATTTTTAACTTCATCACAAACTCCTAATAACAACCGCAACTCGGGCTTAATGTGCCATCGCAACACATCGCTCTTCCGCCCGAGCAGCCGCATACTCCGCCATGATGAGAACAGCACCCGCTTCTTTGAATTTTATCTTGTGAAGCAAATACACTATAAATTGGAAAAATAAGAGATAAGCAAGCAATAAACAACGCTAACAAGACAATCTTTTTCATAAACAACCTTTCATTTTTACTTTTTAAGTAATTAAATCAATAATTACTTTACCTAATACATAGCATGATTATAATATAACATAAAAAATAGATTTCAAGCTAATTATATAACCTTAAACAATGTTCAATAATGCCAACATTACATTTAACATTGACAAAGAGGTTAAAAATGGGTATTAAAGAACAACTTGGCTCGAGAATTAAAGAGTTAAGATTGAAAAATAATTTAAAACAATCAGAACTTGCAGAAATGGTAAATATAGCCACAAAACATCAAAGTTGTATTGAAACAGGCAAAAACTACCCTTCTGCAGATTTAATTGAAAAATACGCAAAAGCTTTTAAAGTAGAACCGAGCGAACTTTTATATATAGCGCACAAAAGGGAACTTGATGATATTTTAAATGAAATTAATTCAATATTAAAAAATGCTGATGAAGAGAAAATAAGATTAATTTATAAAATTATAAAAGCAACTTGCGAATAATTACTTTTTTCTCACATAAGGCAGCTCCATAATGTAGGGGGCTGCTTTGTCTTGAGGCTTTTTCTCAATAATTGGCGCGCGGTTTTTAAATTTTATAAAATACTTGCCTTTATCAACTTCACCAAAAGTACACTCGCCGTTTTGCATAACTTGCGCTCTTTTTAGCTCCTTGCCGTCTGCATCGCATAAAATAAGCTCAAAATCGCCGCTGCCCTTAACTACATCAAGATTGAGCGCAAAATCTTTGGCAGGAGTGCTTAAAACCACCTCTACCTTTGTATTTTCATCAGGATTAACAACACTAAAGGGCTCAAGCGCATAAGTTGGCAGGGCAATTAAAAATAAAGCAAGAAGTTTTTTCATAAGGTTAATTTTACCTGATGAAAAAATAATAAAATTACCCGGACGGGTAGATGCTCAAAATCCGTATGAAAAATCAACAAAAAACTTTTTTATTAATTATAAATTTCATTATTAACATTTTTTTAAAAAAATGTTAATAATATATTGCATTATTAACATTTTTTTGGTATTTTATTAATAAGATGGATATTTGTTAACATTTTTAAGGAAAATATGAAGTATAATTCCGGGGTCTATAAGCAACAATATAAATATAAAAGTTTTTATCCGACATTAATTAATCAAATGTATAAATGGGAAGACCCCAAAATAAATGTTCTCCTTGAAGAGGCAAGAGGAGCACTTGGCGAGCTTAATGCATTTTCAAAATTAATTCCGGATATTGACTTCTTCATAACAATGCATATTACAAAAGAGGCAACCGATTCAAGTAAAATTGAAGGCACACACACCGGAATTGATGAAGCAATGTTGCCTGTAGAAGATATTTTACCCGAACGAAAAGATGATTGGCAAGAAGTTCAAAATTATATTTATGCAATGCATGAGGCAATCGATACATTAAAAAAACTACCTATAAGCATGAGACTAATATGTAAAATACACAAATCCTTGTTGGACGGTGTCAGAGGAGAAAATAAACTCCCCGGAGAAATAAGAAAAAGTCAAAACTGGGTCGGCGGTTCATCAATCATGGACGCCAAGTTTATACCGCCTCATCCGGATGATTTAGCTGAATTACTTTCCGATTTGGAAAAATTTATAAATAATCCAAATTTAGAAATGCCCGAATTAATTAAAATAGCAATGACTCATTATCAATTTGAAACAATACATCCATTTTGTGACGGAAATGGAAGAATGGGGCGTCTATTGATAACATTACAACTGATAGAAAAGGGCTTTTTAGATAAACCGACATTGTATATTTCCAATTTCTTTGCTAAAAACAAAGAACTTTATTATGGGACATTAAGCTCGGTAAGAGAAACAGGAGATATGGAACATTGGATTAAGTTTTTTCTTAACGGAGTTTTAGAAACTTCAAAATCTTCTATAGAAAAATTCAAACAAATAATTAGAATTAAGGAAGAATCGGAAAAAAAATTATTAAACCTAGGCGCAAGAGCAAAATTGGGGAAGGAAGTGCTTAATTTACTATACTCGAGTATAATAATTGATACAAACCTTGTTGCAAAAAAACTAAATCTGACTTATCCAAAAGCCAATCGTATCATTAACGACTTTTTAGAATTAAGTATTCTTGAAGAATTAAACAAAGAAAAATTAAGAAATAAGAAATATTTCTTTAAGGAGTACATGACTTTATTTATTGATTAATTACAAATAACACTTGGTCGCGGGGAGGGTATATTTTAGTTTGGCAAGTCACTGGAGTTGACCCTAAACGAACCTTGGTGAGGTTATGCAGCTTGTCTGCAATTGGGTCGCGGGGAGAGTAAAATTTAGTTTGGGCAGTACTGGACTCGAACCAGCGACCCCCACAATGTCAATGTGATGCGCTACCAACTGCGCTAACCGCCCAAACTAACAAACCTATTCAATTTTCAACCGTTGGCAGCGCCGCGCTAAATATGAAATATCGCAAGCTTCGCTCACTCAGTGCGCT
>CASDXV010000012.1 GCA_949285255.1 uncultured bacterium
TGATTTAGCAGCCTGAAGACAAATTTATTGTATTTCATTTTAAGATTGTATATAAAATTTTCCATTTTTAATCCGATTTAAAAAAACTAAGCCGGCAAAAGCCGGCTTAAAAAGTTTTTAGCTGCAACCTGAGTATCCGCAGTTAAGGCATATAAAGCAGCCTTCTGCCATTTCAATTGAGTTGCCGCATTCGGGACATACAACGGTTTTAAGTGTTACACCGTTTTCATCCACTCTCTCCCCTATAGTTTCCAATTCTTTATGTTCTTCTTTAAACTCGGGCAAGCTTACGCTTTGAGTTTGATTTGAAACTTCTTGAGCGTTTTCTTGTTGAGCTTTCATTTCTGCTTCTTTTTCTTCCCTTGTTTTAACTTTATCAACAACCATGGGCTGTGACCATCTGGAGTTGTTACGATAAACGGTTAAGCCTTTAAGACCTGCCTTAAAGCCAAGCATGTAGGCTTTTGCAACATCTTCAACAGTAGCGCTTTCAACAAAGTTAATTGTTTTTGAAACAGCGTTGTCCGTGTGAAGTTGAAATGCTGCCTGCATCATAATGTGTGCTTCGGGAGAAACGTCATGAGCCGTTGCAAAGATTTTTTTGGTTTGCTCGTCAATACCGTCAATGTGGGCTATTGAACCTGTCTTTGCGATTTCTTCCATTAATTCTTCACTGTAGAAACCTTTTTCTTTTGCATAGTTTTCAAAAATCGGGTTAACTTCAAGAAGAATAGTGCCATCCATGATGTTGCGTTTAAATACAAGACCAAACAGTGGTTCAATACCGCCTGAAGCACCTGCTATCATTGATATTGTACCTGTTGGTGCAATGCATGTTGTTGTAGCGTTTCTGATACCTGATTTTGCAATTCTGTTATCAAGGTCTTTCCACATTTCATCAATTATAACACCTGCGGATTTTCCTTTGTATTTGTTATACAGATAATCAGGACGAGCATAAACGCTCTCGTCAAAGCCTTTGAATTTACCTCTTGTTTCACTCAGGTTAATACTTTGTGCTTTTGAATGGTAATCAATAAATTCCATTACCTTAGCACCCAAGTTGCAGCCTTCTTCAGTGTTATAAGGAATACCGAGTTTCATAAGCATATCGGCCAGACCCATAACACCAAGACCGATTTTTCTGATATTGCTGACCATTTCAGCTATTTGAGGCAAGGGGTAGTTATTAACCACAATTACGTTATCTAAGAAGTGAATAGCGCTTCTTGTAACGCTTGCAAGCTTGCTCCAGTCAACATCCAAGCCGCCTGCGGGGTTTTGTTTAATCATTTTTGCAAGGTTAATTGAACCTAAGTTACAAGCCTCATAAGGTAAAAGCGGAACTTCACCGCATGGGTTTGTAGATTCGATTTCACCCAGAGCAGGTGTCGGGTTGTCTTCATTTATTCTGTCAATAAAGATAATGCCCGGTTCGCCTGAGCTCCAAGCGCCTTTTGTTATTATGTCAAAGATTTCTCTTGCTCTGACTTTTTGAACACACTGTTTTGTATTAGGGTGAATAAGTTCAAAATCTCTGTCTTCTTCAACAGCGTGCATAAATTCATCGGTTACTGCAATTGAAATATTAAAGTTGTTCAATTTGCTAAGGTCGTCTTTGCAGTGAATGAACTCTAAAATATCGGGGTGGTCGATTCTAAGAATACCCATATTTGCGCCGCGTCTTGTACCGCCTTGTTTAACGGCTTCCGTTGCTGCGTTAAATACTTCCATAAAAGAAACAGGCCCTGATGATACGCCCATAGTAGAGTGTACTACGTCATTTTTAGGTCTTAATCTTGCAAAAGAAAAACCTGTACCGCCGCCTGATTTGTGAATTAGAGCGGTATTTTTTATTGTTTCAAAAATTCCCTCAAGCGAGTCTTCAACAGGCAATACAAAGCAAGCACTTAACTGCCCCAACTCTCTTCCTGCGTTCATTAGTGTAGGAGAGTTTGGCATAAAGTAGCAGTTTGTAATCATTTCATAAAATTCTTGCGCAGTTTTCTTTACTTCTTCATCACTTGCGCCAAACTGCCTGTCTGCAGAGGCTATAGTATCTGCTACCCTGTGGAATAAATCCGCGGGACTTTCAACAACCTCTCCGTCTAAACCTCTCTTTAAGTACCTTTTTTCTAAAACCTTGATGGCATTTTTTGATAACGACAACCCTGAATCGTTTGCACTTTCGCTAAGGGAATTCACCTTTTTGTACCTCCAACCAATAATATTTTTAAAAATTTAATTTCTATTAATTATATCTTAAAACTTTTTTAAAATTCATGCCTTAATGTAACGATTTGTAATTTCATGCAAATCATGCATCCTGTCATGTTTTCGACCTTTTTATAAAAATATACTAGCCCTGTGTGCCTATAAGTCTATACAATGTAGCTTGTGAGAATTTTATAAATTATTAAAAACATGCAAGTTATAAATTTTTTAGCGGAAAAATACTATAAAATAGCCTACGATACGTTTTTTTATATTGAAGACAATAAAAAAGCGCACAAATACGTTGAATACGCCCTAAAAGAGTCTCCAAAACACAAAAAAGCACTCAGGCTGAAAGGCAGAATGCTTATTTTGGAAGATAAAATAACCCAAGCGCTTAATATCTGGCAAAAGCTCTATGATATGGGAGAAAGTGACTTTGAAATTACTTCAAAACTCGCATACTGTTATTCTCAAAAAGGAGAGTACTCAAAAGCTTTAGAATTTTGCGAAAAAAGCGCTTTAAATGTAGGGCTTGGCGATAGTGAAAAAATGTTTTCTCTGTATCGTTTAAAAATAGATTTGCTTTTAAATATCAATAAACCTCTAAGTGCACTCAAGCTTTTTAAAAACGCTCTTAAAATCTTAAGCTCATCTTATGCCTGCGAGCTTAAGAGCAGCTATTCTTTTCTTACTTTTTACAAGGACAGTGTCATCAGTTTAAAAAACGTAAAAAGAGCATTTTAAAAATTGCAAGTGAAATATTTTTTGTGCTAATCTTTCAAACATGGAAGAAAAGATTTTTGATTTAATAGAGGGAGCAAAAAAAACCCTAATAATAACGCACGTTAACCCTGACGGGGATACGCTGGGTTGTGCTTGTGCTCTTAAATCATATATTGGAGATAAGGCAGATATTCTCCTGCAGCTTACAGGGGACAAAAGCTGCCCTGATACTTATACTTTTTTACCTTATTTAGATAAAGCAAAAACTCTTGAAAATGTTCAAAATACCTATGATACGGTTATTTGCATTGATGTGGCGTCAATTGATAGAGTAGTAGAGAACGCCAGAGATATTTTTAACAATGCAAAAGTCACAATTAACATTGACCACCACAAAACAAACAGAGGCTTTGCCCGATACAACCTTGTAAAGGGCGGACTTTCAAGTGCCGGTGAAGTGCTTTATGAGATGTTTTTACAATCGGGTAAAAAAATCACTCTTGAGATGGCAAATTGCCTCTATGTGTCTATTTTAACAGATACAGGGTGTTTTAAGTATGAAACCGTAACGCCGAGAACTCTTGAAATTGCAGCTGAGCTTGCAAAGATAGGAGTTAATATATCAGATATTGCAAGAAAGTGCTATGACCTAAAAGCAAAGGCTATGGTGATGTTTCAGGCACATTGCGTGGCCGGTGCAAAGTTTTTGTGTGACGATAAGATTGTTTATACAACGGTTACAAAGAGCGATATGGAAAAGTTTGGTGCTAAAGATGAGCACACAGAGGGGATTTGCGAGAACTTACGCTCTATAAAAACAGTTGAATTTGCCTGTGTTTTAAAAGAATCATCAAATAACACAACAAAAGTTTCACTTCGCTCAAAAGAAAAAGACGTGACGGAAATTGTAAAAAAATTCGGCGGCGGAGGACACATAAGGGCTGCGGGCTGTACTATAAGAAAGCCTGTTTTTGAGGCAGTTGAGCTTTTGATTGATGAAATTAAAAAACATCTGTAGGAATTGAGAATGATAAAACTTTTAAAAGAGTATGTTATTAATTTGAAAAATTCAATAATAGAGGAAGATTTTCCGGGCGCTGCCTCTGAAATGGCTTTTATGCTTGTTTTAGGGATTTTTCCTTTTATGCTTTTTTTAATGGCGGTTTTTGGCTGGCTGGGTAAGAAATTTTTTGTAGATAAGGTAATATATGCTATTTCAGCATTCACACCCCATGGGGTAAGTGATTTATTCAGAAGTGTCTTAAAAGAAGTTATACTCTTTCAAAATGGCGGTATAATGGCAATAATCGGTTTTCTTGTGACCTTATTTTTAACCTCAAATGCCATAGCGGTGATTATAAAAGGGCTCAACAGAGCAAATAAAATTCAGGAAAACAGAAGTTTTATAAAAACAAGACTGCTCTCTGTGCTTATGGTTTTTGTGGATACTTTTTTCCTTTTTATATCAGTAAACCTCATTATCTTTGGTAAAGTGATTTTAAATTTTGTCGCAAATCATATTCACCTGCCTCAAAATATAGTAAATACGCTCCTTATCGGACGTTGGCCCGTGGCGTTTATTTTGCTTTTTATACTTGCTTTAATAAACTACTATGTCCTGCCTGCAAGGGATTTTTCGGTAAAAAGAAAAAGCGTAGTCCCGGGGGCTTTGTTTTTCTGTGTATTTTGGTTGTTGGGTTCTTGGCTTTTTTCTCTTTATGTAAACGAGCTTGGAACGTATAACAGAGTGTATGGGACAATCGGTACTTTTGCGATTTTAATGGTTTGGTTATATTACACATCAATTATTATGCTAATAGGCGGCGAGATTAACAATCAAACCCTTGTAAAATTAACTTGTAATAAGGTTGATAAGGCTAATTAATAAAACTTTACAAAAAATATTTTTTATAATAAAATTTGAAAATGCCAGACTTAAATGCACAATATGAAGTTGTAAATTTTATAGTGGGGGATACAAAAGCAGGAACTAAGATGGGTAAGCTCCAGCTTAAAAATGTATCTGACGCTTCTTTATTAAACTGTATTTTATGGGAAGAAACTCTAAACCGCCTTGAGGGTAAGATTTTTAAGACAGGAAATATTGTAAAAATACTGACCGCAAGCTATAACGAAAAGTATAACAACTGTCTTGTAAATAACTTAGAACTTGTTGAAGAGGCGCTATGCGGCTTAGATGAAACACAAAGGGATGAAAAATACACTGAGCTTATTTCTTTTGTGGAAACTTTTGAAAATCAAAAACTAAAAGACTTTGTACTAAACATTTTAAAAGAAAATAAAGACTCAATAAAGGTCGCTCCTGCGGCAAAAGCTATGCATCACAATTATATAGGCGGACTTTTGGTACATACTTTAGAATGCTTGGATTTTGCAAAAGTTGTGTATCCTAAACTTAATTCAAAAGTTGATAAAGAAGAGCTCTATAGCGCTTGTATTTTGCATGATATAGGTAAAATTTTTGAATATAAAATTGACCTTGAGACAGGTTTTATAGATTATAACGAAGAATTTAAAAAAGACTGGATAAGCCACTCTCAATTTGGCTATACGCTTTGTATGAAAGAGGGTTTTAAAAATATCGCAAAAATGATAGCTTCTCATCACGGAAGAGCAGAGTGGGGTGCTATGATTGACTTGTCTGAGAAAGATTTAGAGCCGTTTTACTATATTGTTCATCACATAGATGACTTATCGGCAAAGTTTGGAAAAATAAATGTAAGAGAGTTAAAAAATACGGAGAAAAATTAATGAAAAAGTTTTTTTACACGCTTTTTATACTTACTGCAATACTTTCCATGGGGCTTTTGCAATCAGGATTTGCTTATCAGATAAAAGCTGATATTCAAACAAGAAGATTGCCAAAAGGAACAAAATTAAACCTTGTAATGGCAGAGCCGGTATCGACATCAAATGTCCAAGAGGGCGATATGTTCAGCGCGAAGCTTACAAGCGATGTTAAAGTTGATGGCAGAACGGTTTTACCCTCGGGTTCTCTTGTAAGAGGAACAGTTGAAAAATATAAAACAACAGGACGCCTCTCAAGAAGTGCGCTTTTGTATTTAACTTTTGACCACGTGGTAACAGGGCAAGGCAAGCAGCTTCCTATAAGTGCCGCTGTTTGTTCAAACTTTGAAATACTTCCTGACGGAGCAATTTCAGGGGGCGGTAATTATTGGGATGAATTAAAAAGAAATACCAAAAAAAGCGGTAATATAATTTCAAAAACTACAAAATGGGGTATAAAATCAGGAGATGAATTATTCCCCGGAGGAAGATTTCTTGTAACGCCGATAGCAGCTGTGGGCGGTACAATCGGAGGTGCGGTTTACCTTGTAGGGGATAGCGTTTTTGACCTGTTTAGAAAAGGTAACGATGTAGTGATAGACCAAGGCATTGTTTTTGACATTATTCTTCTTGAACCGCTTGATGTACCGCTATCTTAGGTGGAGTATGGAAACAGAAGAAATAGTTGAGAAAATAAAAACAATACTTATTCAAAACAGTCTGAAAATCGCCTGTGCAGAGTCATGCACGGGCGGTTTAGTGAGTTCTTATTTAACAGATGTTGCAGGCGCAAGCAACTATATTGAGCAGAACTTTGTAACTTATTCAAATGAAGCAAAGATGAGGTTTCTAAAAGTTAAAAAAGAAACTCTTGATAACTTTGGCGCAGTAAGTCAGCAAACGGCGTATGAAATGGCGCAGGGGCTTTTAGAGTATGAGCCTGTAACTATTGCTACAACGGGGCTTTTAGGCCCTGACGGGGGCAGTGAACTTAAGCCTGTCGGGCTGTGTTATATGGGTTTTGGCATAAAGTGTAATAAGGGTGAAATTATAAAAGTCGTCAAGTTTAACTCCTCTTTTGCCCAAGCGGATATTGAGAATAAAAGGGTGGTAATAAAAAAGGATATAGCAAAAAATGCTCTTTTAAATCTTGTTGGATTTTTGGAAGAAAATATTGCAAAATGTAAAGAAACTTAATGATTTTTCTTAATGGGGAAAATAATGTAAAATATAAGCGGATGCTTGTGAGTTTATGAGTATAAAAAAGAATAAAAATCAGCTTATAATTTCAATAATTGTAGGGGTGGCAATCGCTGTCATCTCCTATCAGGTTATTGTTAAGCTGAAAATTGAAAACGATAACTTAAAAAAACTCACTCAGACAAGCCAAAGCGCCCCTATTAAAAAAATTATGTATGTTGTTGCAAAAACGGACATTAAAAAAGGCGATAAAATACAAGCTGATAATCTCACAACAAAGCAATTCCCTATTGAAATAGAAGGCGCTGTTGAAAACGCGTCAAAAATATCAGGACTCACGGCTATAAAAGATATTAAAGCCGATTCTCCAATTGTAGAGGATTATTTTAAAATGTCTGATATGGATATGGTTCAGAGTGAACCAAGAAGCGGCTACAGGGCGTTGGGTGTAGGGCTTGAAACTCTTCCGCCGTTTGCAAAAGAGGGGGCAAATGTTGATATCTACTTTGCCAAAAATGCAATTCAGGCGCAAGATGTTAAAATCTTAAGCATAATTGATGCTCCAAATGAGGGCAAAAAATACGTTATGCTTGAGATAAGGGACTCTGATGTGCCCGCTTTTATAACTGCCGCAAGCAGTGATAAGGCAGTTTTAATTCAGAGAAACAGGCATGAAAAAACAGGTTACAAATTTAGCGCAAACTCTCCTATAGCATTTTCTCAAATCCCTGATAGTGTACCCCCTGAGCTTGTCGAGGTTTCTGATGTAACGTATGATGAGCCTCCAAAAAGAAATGTTTCTTCTGCTCACAAAAAGCAAGTTGAAGATGTACCTGTTGTTAAGGCTAAAAGCCAGAGCGTAGGGGAGATAGAGTTTATTTCCGGAGATAAAAAGGTAATTATCGGAGCACCGCAGTAAATGACAAAAAAACACATAAAAAATTTCATATTTTTCTTATTCTGTGCATTTTTATGTCAAAGTGTCTCTGCGCAGGGTGCTTACAGGGATATTTTACCCAGCTCAATTAGTATTGATGCTCCATGGGAAAATTCTTCAACTCAAAACTATAATGACTCCATGATTGTTAAAAATGCCCTAAAAGATAATAACGAAAAGCTATATGGGGTGGTGGGCAAATCTCAGATTTTAAATTTTGACACACCGGTAAAAAGGATTTCCCTTGCTGACCCTAATCTTGCCGATATTGTTATACTCTCATCCAAGCAGCTTATGGTAAACGGTAAAAAGGCAGGCTCTACAAGTTTAATTTTCTGGGGTAAGGATAATGTTCCCGTTTTTTACAACCTTGTAATTCGTCAGGATGTTGATGAGTTTTTAAAAGCGGTAGACTATATTGCGCCAAATGAAGATATATCAATAATTTTTAACGACAATGGTGCTGTTTTATCGGGAAAAGTCAGTACAACGGCTACAAGAAACAAAATAAAAGAACTTGCAAAAGCTTACAATATTAACCTAGTTGATATGGCTGAAAGCGCTACAAAACAGGTGCTTTTAGAGGTCAAGGTAGCCGAGGTTACAAAAAATTTCACAAGGAATTTAGGAACTGGCTTTACCATAGGAAGTGATGCAAAAAATCAACACATAAGCTCAATGAACGGTACTGCGACAAATGTTGTGGGTAAAATCTCTCGTGTTGTTGTAGATAACGGTGTTAAATACATTTTTGCAGACAAGTCGGGAAATTTTGCAATTGATTTGCAAGCAGCAGAGCTAAAAGGCGACGCGCAGATTTTAGCAGAGCCTAAGCTCCTTGCGGTGGATGGTGAAGAGGCAAGTTTTAACGTGGGTTCAGAAGTTCCCGTGCCATCTAACATGGGGCAATACGGGCAAATTGCGTATGAATTTAAAAAAACAGGGGTAATATTGAACTTTACTCCAACAATTATGGAAAAAACAAACAGAATAAAACTTAAACTATCTCCTGAAGTTAGTGAAATAGACCGCTCATCGGGAGTTATGGATACACAAAACGCCGTTGTAATCCCCGGGTTTAAAACAAGAAAAGTCGAAACCACAGTTGAGCTAATGGATGGTGAAACACTTATAATAGCAGGGCTTTTAAATAATTCAAGTTCAAAAACAAACAACCAAGTCCCGCTTTTAGGCGATATTCCCGTTATAGGAGTTTTATTTAAGACAATTGAAGATAAGAAAAACGACACGGAGTTAATGATTTTTATTACTCCAAAAATAGTTGATGCACCGCAGATAGAGAGTATTTAAGCAATATGAGCATAAAGATAGATACAGTTATTATAGATTCGGATGAAACAAGCAGAGAGCTTGTAGGAAATTTTTTAAGAAAAGTCGAAGACATAAACATAGTAGGCGAATTTCAAGATGCTATAAACTCTTATGCTGAAATTATTGAAATGCATCCAAATCTTGTAATTGTAGATATATCGCAAAGAACCCAGTTGACGCTTGATGTTATAGTTAAGCTTTCAAAAAACCTAAGAAATGTAAAAATTATTGTACTTTCTTACGATATGGACTCCGAGCTTGTTATAAAATCACTTCGCGCAGGTGCAAGAGAATTTCTTCTAAAGCCTCTTATAGAAAATGATTTTATAGAATCGGTTGAAAAAATCAAAGACCTGATTTTAGGTAATATTAATGATACGACAAAATGCAAGGTCATAACTACTTTTTCAAACAAAGGCGGCATTGGAAAAACTTCAATTGCAACAAATCTTGCTTTTGAGCTTGCAAGTCTTACAAACGAAAGAGTGGCGCTTGTCGATTTAAATTTTCAAATGGGCGATGTCACGACTTTTCTTGACTTAAATCCTGCTTTTGATACGTCTTATGTTGTAAATAACCTTGAGAGAATAGATGAAACTTTTTTGCTCTCAACTCTTGAAAAATACAAAAATACTTCACTTTATGTACTTGCTGACCCTCCGGATTTAGAGCAAGCGGAAATTATTACAAGTGAGAATATTACAACTCTTATAAATGTCCTAAGGAGTGTGTTTTCCTACGTTGTTATAGACACAACAAGCTCTTTTGACGGCAAAACTATTACTGCTCTTGATAATTCGGATTTAATACTGCTTGTTGCAATTTTAAATTTGCCTTCGGTAAGAAATTGTCAAAGATGTTTTGACCTTTTTAAGCGTCTTGGGTATCAAAAAGATAAAATAAAACTTATAATCAACAGGTATATGGAAAACGATGAAATAAAAATAGAAGATGTTGAGGATGTTTTAGGGCATAGTGTTTATTACAAAATACCAAACAACTATTTTACAATTATAAATGCCATAAACAAGGGTATGCCCGCAAGCGATATTAATCACCAGTCAAACATTGCAAAAGCCTTTAGAGAGCTGGCTGCGCTTTTGTCGGATAATTATACTTATTCGGCAACAAAACAAACAAAGCGTGAGGAGTCGGGCTTTTTAGGCTTATTCAAAAAAAAGGAGAAGAGATAATTGTCACTAAAAGATAGATTAAACAGCAGTTCTAAAAAAAGTTTTATAGACACTCAGGAGGTTAAGGAAAATACTTTTATGATGGAAATTCCTTTAAGTGAGGAATTTGGCGAATTAAAAGAAAAACTGCATGCGCTTTTAATAGATAAAGTTAATACTACTCCTAACTGGAGTCAGTATTCTGATAATGAGCAAAAAAATCTCATGAAACAGTTTATTGAATACCAAATATCTACGAATTTTCGCTCAACACCTCTAAATAAAATTGAACGAGACAGATTAATAAGAGAGATAATTCAGGAAGCAAAGGGCTTTGGGCCGCTTGACCCGCTTTTATCCGATCCGAGTGTAAGTGATATTTTGGTAAACGGCGCAAAAAATGTTTATGTTGAAAGAAACGGCAAGCTCTATAAAACATCTGTTACTTTTAAGGATAATTATCACTTAAAAAATATAATTGAGAGGATTGTATCTAAAGTGGGCAGAAGAATAGATGAAAAATCCCCCATGGTAGATGCTCGTTTGCCTGACGGTTCAAGGGTGAATGCTATAATCCCCCCTCTTGCAATTGACGGCCCATCTCTTTCAATAAGACGTTTTCGTGCTGATTCGGGCACTATGGAAAGCCTTTTAAAATGGGGCTCTATCTCAACTGAAATGGCTCAGGTGCTTGAGGCCGCAGTTGCTGCAAGGTTAAATATTATAATAAGCGGCGGAACTGGTGCAGGTAAAACAACTCTTCTGAACAGTTTATCCGCTAAAATTCCAAACGGTGAGCGCATAATAACGATTGAAGACTCCGCTGAGTTATCTTTGCAACAAGAGCATATTGTGCGTCTTGAAACAAGACCTCCAAACATTGAAGGTGAGGGTCAGGTAACAGCAAGAGATTTAGTTATAAACAGTCTTAGGATGCGTCCTGATAGAATCATAATCGGTGAGTGTCGTGGTGCTGAAACTCTTGATATGTTGCAGGCTATGAACACAGGTCATGACGGCTCTTTAACTACCCTGCACGCTAACTCTCCTCGAGATGCGCTATCAAGACTTGAAACCATGGTAATGTTCTCGGGTATTGATTTGCCCGAAAGAAACATAAAAAGCCAGATAGCTTCCGCTATAAATATCGTAATTCAAGCATCAAGACTCTCTGACGGTTCAAGAAAAGTTACAAAAGTATCCGAAATTATCGGTATGGAAGGCGATGTCATTACCATGCAGGATATTTTTGTGTGGGAGCAAACAGGTACGGGCGTAAATACTGTTATGGGGATGCATTCATCAACAGGCATAAGACCAAAATTCTTAGATAAAATAATAGCAAAAGGTATTGATATTAACCCTCAAATATTTGACAGGAACTACAGACATACATACCTGTCAAAAAACGGTACAAAAAATCCCGCACCTTCTTCGCCTGCAGCACTTGAGCAAAACAAAACTCGTGAAGAAATCGTGCATAAGGGCACTGCGTTAAATGTTGATTTACTTAAGAGGCTTAAGAGATGAACCCTTTTTTAATATCGATATTATTGGGATTTTTATGCTTTCTTTTACTTGTAAACCTTTTTTCTATAAGAATCCCCAAACAACCTATCTTACAAAAAAGGCTTGAGGATATAAAAAAAAGAGATTCTATAAAAACCTCAATAACTCTTGAGGATGATGAATATGCCTTTTTGTACAACAATTTCAGATATAAACTTTTTGCAAAACATTTAAATAGTCTAAAAATTGTTGATAAAATAAAAGAACAAATAATGTTGTCAGGCGTTAATATGGAAGTCGACACTTTTATTTTAGTAAGTATTATGTGTGTAGTTCCTTTGGCGGCTGTTTTCCTTATCACTTCGCCAAAATTGTTGCCACTGTCTTTAATCGGGCTTCTTGTTCCGCTTAGTGTCTTAAAATTCAAAGCAAATTTAAGGAGCGCGGCTTTTGCAAAGCAGCTGCCCGATACTTTGGATTTACTTTCAAATTCGCTAAGGGCGGGGCATTCTATATACAGTTCTTTTGAAGTTATTACAAAAGAAATGCCAATGCCGATTTCCGGTGTTTTTAAATCTGCGCTTGATGAACTTGCGGTCGGTTCTGATTCAAAGCAGGCAATAGTGTCTTTAGCAAAAACTGTACCTGATAATATTGACTTTAAGTTTTTTATAACGGCAGTAATTTTGCAAAGAGAAGTAGGCGGCAATCTGGCAAAGATTTTAGACGGGTTATCGGTCACTATAAGAGAACGCTTTAAAATGGCAGGTCAATTAAAGGCGCAAACGGCGCAAGCCAGATTTTCGGGCTTTATGTTGATATGTGTTCCGCCTGCAATATCGGGGATACTTTTTGTACTCTCGCCTGATTATATGCAGCCGCTTTTAAATACTCAACAGGGCAACTCTGCTTTGTTGTTATCTGTTGTACTTTTGCTTTTGGGTGTTTATATGATTAAAAAAATTATAACAATAGAAATCTGAGGAGAGATATTTGCTGCCTGAAATATTACCGATAATAATAGGAATATGGTTTGGATATGTCGTTTTCATCCTATCTCAGAGTGATGATAATTTCGTGCGTGAGAGATTAAGAAAAACCGGAGGCAAGAAGAAAAAAAATACTCTCTATAATCTTTTTGGGGATTTACTGCGTCCTTATTCACAAAAAAATATTGCTAATCAGGTTTCAAAAAATAAAATTCACAATTTGCTTCAATCACTGGGTGTATCATCAGGAGAAGATGATATTTTGGAATTTGAAAATAAAAGGCTTTTTACCCTTTTGATTGTAGTTGTAATTTGTGCAATTGTATTATTTTTGTCTTTTAATACGATGACAGCTTCTTGCGCTATTTTGGTTTGCTACATTACCTATAAATATCCGGAATACAGGCTTTTAGGAATTATAAAAAAGAAACAAAAAGAGTTTATAAAGTTTTTCCCCGATGCAATTGATTTATTATCCGTTTGTGTTGAGGCGGGTTTAGGAATTGACGGTGCTATAGAGCGTGTGGCACAAGAGTTTAGCGGTCTGTCAAAAGCAGTAAGTGCTGAGTTTACAAGGCTTTCAAAAGATGTAATGTCAGGTCTTGCGCGTGAAGAGGCGCTTAAGAATATGACAAAAAGAGTAAACAGTCAGGATTTGCAGTCTTTTTGCGCTATGCTTGTTCAATCTGAAAAAATGGGTACAAGTGTTGCTCAGTCTTTAAGGGTGTACTGTGATACTCTTCGAACAAGGAAAAAACAAAGAATAGAAGAGCTTGTGCAAAGTGCAAGTGCAAAGATGACAATTCCAATGATACTGTTTCTTTTGCCGGCTTTGTTTATAGTTATTCTTTATCCGGCTGTAATAAAAATTATGGAGAACATGGCAGGTTAATATGATGAAAAAATACCAAGAATTAATGAGGTTATGTTTAGAGCAGGCTCAAAAATATCGCTTTGAGGTTGCGCCAAACCCTATGGTGGGGGCAATTATTTATGATGAAAAAGAAGATAAAATAATATCACAAGGTGTGCATGAAAAATATGGCGAAAACCACGCAGAAAGAAACGCTATACTTGCTGCCCCTGATTGTGATTTTTCGGATAAAACTCTTGTAGTTAATCTTGAACCTTGTACTCATCAGGGTAAAACCCCTCCGTGCGCGGATTTAATTATTGAAAAAGGTTTTAAAAAAGTAGTTATAGGTATGTATGACCCAAACCCCATTGTATGTTCAAAAGGTGTTATGAAACTTAAAAACGCTGGTATAGAAGTTATTACAGGGGTTTTAGAGGATGAGTGCAAGGAGTTAAACAAGGTATTTATTAAAAACGTCACAAAAAAACTTCCTTATGTTCTTGTAAAAATTGCAACTACATTTGATTCAAAAATAGTAACTCAAGGTGGTGAGTCAAAGTGGATAACAGGCGAAGCTTCAAGAGAATATGTGCAAAAAATAAGAGCAAAAAGCTTTGCGATTTTAAGCGGCTCGGGCACAGTCCTTGCGGATAATCCTGCTCTTACCTGCAGAATAAAGGGCGAGAGGACGCCTGATAGGATAATTATTGACAGGCACGGTAAAATTCCCTTTGACTATCAAGTATTTAGAGAAGACGGGGCAAGGGTTTTTCTTGCTACAAATAATATGGACAGGGATTTTCCAAAAAATGTTATTCCTATAGCGTTTGCAAATTTCAGAGATTTATTTTTTAAGCTCTATGATTACGGTATTTATTCAATACTTGTTGAAACGGGTAAAACTATCCTTACAACTATTGTAAAACAAGAGATGGTGGATGAGATTTATAAATTTGTTTCTCCCAAAATTTTTGGTACAGGGCTTGATTTTGTAGGGAATTTAGGTGTATATAAAATAAACGAGTGCTATAAATTAGAATTTTGCGATATTGAAAAAGTTGAAGAAGATATTTTAATAAAAGCAAAATTCCGCTATGATGAATAAAAAAGGAGAATGATTTGAAAATTCTTGTAATAAACGGCCCGAACCTTAATATGCTTGGTGTTAGAGAACCTGAAATATACGGCTCTTTTACGCTTGATGATATTGAAAAAGAGCTTAAGCAATACGCGCGCGAGCTTGATTTTTCTATTGACCTTGAGTTTTTTCAGTCAAATTTTGAGGGCGAAATTGTGGATAAAATCCAAAATGCACTTGATAAATTTGACGGCATAATAATAAACCCTGCCGCTTACACGCACACAAGCGTTGCAATAGCAGACGCCATAGCATCAGTCAACATTAAAACAGTTGAGGTGCACTTGAGTAATGTTTATTCAAGAGAAGAGTTCAGACATAACTCCTATATCGCACCAAAGTGCTTGGGGCAAGTTGCGGGTTTTTCAAAAACAGGCTACAAAATGGCACTTCTCGGGCTTTATGAAGCGCTTAAATAAGTATGCAAAATAAAGAGTTAAAATTTATAGAAATTATAAAAAATTCCCTTAATGATTCAAGTTATTTGGGGGATGATTGTGCGCATCTAAAGGACTTTAATCTTTGTGTGAGTGCTGATTCGCTTGTTGAAGGGGTGCATTTTGACCTTTCTTTTATATCTCCTTATGCGCTTGCAAAAAAGGCTCTAAAGGTTAATATAAGTGATATTTTAGCCTCAGGTGCTATTCCTAAGTACGCTCTTATTTGTCTTTGCGGTAAGCTGGATGAAGATTTTATAAAAGAGTTTTATAAGTCACTAAATGAATGTGCCCTAAAATACGGTGTAAAAATCATAGGCGGAGATTTAACAGGAGGGGACAAGCTTACAATTTCCATAACAATTATGGGTGATACAAAAAACAGAAATATCTCTTCAAGAAAAAATGCAAAAGAGGGCTATATTTTGGCTCTTTGCGGGAATTTCGGTTCAAGTGTAAGGGGTTTAAAAATGCTTTTAGAAAACCCTTGCGCCGATAACGAGTTTACAAGAGCGCATCTTGACCCGAAAATTCAATTTAGAGTGTCTGAGTTGATATCTCAAAAAGCGCTTGAACCTTACGCTATGATGGACTCATCAGATGGGCTTGTTAACGCTTTAGAGTGGATTAAAAAAAGCTCTAATGTAGGTTTTGAACTAAGTTATGATAAAATCCCAAAATTAAACGGTATAACAAGGCAGGAAGTGCTCTTTGGCGGAGAGGATTATTCCCTTGTTTGCGCTGTTTCAAAAGAAGATTTTAAAAGAATAAATTCGCCTGAACTTATTGAAGTCGGCACGGTCAATAATTCAGGAGAGATTTTAATAGACGGTAAAAATATAAAAGAAGAAAAACGAGAGGAGTTTTTGCACTTTGATTAGCACTATAATCACAGCCGGCGGTTCATCTTTGCGCTTTGGAGAAAATAAACTTCTTGTAAAAATAGGCTCAATGAGCGTTATTGAGCATACGATATCAAAATTTTTAAACGTGTCGGATGAAATAATTATCCCAACAACCAAGCCGACAAGAGATTTTATAGAGTCAAGCAGCGTATATGACAAAGAAAAAATCATCTTTGCCCCCTTTGGCAAAACCCGTCAAGAAAGTGTCTATAACGCTCTTTGCCTTTGTAAATACAACGATTACGTATTAATTCATGACGGGGCAAGGCCGTTTATTGAAAAAAGTGATATTTTAAAAATAATTGAAGAAGTGAAAGAAAAAAATGCCGTCTGCAGCGGTGTGTTTGCAGTTGATACTATTAAAATTATAAATGAAAAAGGAATAATAGAAAAAACAATCGACAGAAAAAAAGTCTTTCAAGCCCAAACTCCGCAAGCTTTTTATTATGATTTGATTATGGAGGCGCACAAAAAATTTAAGGGCTCTGATTATTTTACGGATGATTCAAGCATGATAGAGGCATTAGGCGAAAGTGTTTACATTTTTGAAAATACCGCGGGAAATAAAAAAATCACAACGCCTGCTGACCTGTAATATCCTCTTGTTTAGGGGTTTGCGGTTTTATTTCATTCGGTATTAATTTTATAAGCTTTTTGTTTGCATCTTCAAAATCAGGATTTAAACTCAGACAGTTTTTAAGGTTTACAATAGCCGAGTTTGTTCTGCCTAAAGCTATGTCATAGAGCGCATTTAGGTAAAAGTAAGTGTAATTTGTCTGATTTGAAAAAGAAATCATATACAAGAAATTTTTTGCCTCTTCAAAATTTTTATTGTCCAACTCAAGGTTTAAAAAAGCTACCCAGCCGTTTTCATACAAAGGATTTATAACGGTCGCGCGCCTTATATATTCTTTCCTCAGGTTTTTATTATTTTTTGCTATTGTTGCTGCTATTGAATGATAAGACAAAAAGGGCGAGGGATTCATTTTTGCAAGTTTTTTCTCAAGGTTTTTTAAGTCTTTTGAGTATTTTGAATCATTTTTGTAAATAAGTGCCATCTTAATAGCGCTTGTCTGGTCGTTTGGGTCTTGAGAGAGGGCTTTTTTGTAGTATTTAAGTGCACCTTCAAGGTCATATTCCACAAATTTAACATCGCCCAAACCGCTTAGAGTGGGTGCATAGTTTTTGTTTATTTCATAGCTTGCAAGGTAGTTTTTCTTTGCGTTATCCAAATCATTTGTAATAAATTGTCCAAGCGCAAGAAGTGTCAGGATTTTATAATTTTTTTTGTCAAAACTTATGATATTTTTGCAATCTTGAATTGCTTTTTGATAGTTACCCTCAAGAAAAGTTTTCATGGCAAGGTGGTATTTTTTGTCTTTTTCATCATTTGAAAGGTTTGCAAGAACTGATTCTTTTAAAACTAAAACAGTGTTTTTAAAGATGTATTCATCCTTGTTTGTTTCTTGCATTTGTTCGATTAATTTAAGCGCATCTTTGTTTTTCTTTAGTGCGATAAGTGTTTTTATCTTAAAAATGTCATAAGATACGTTAGTTGGGTTCATTGAAGAGGCTTTATTTATAAAAATTAAAGCTTGAGAATACTGTCTTGACTTGCTCATGGCTTGAGAGAGGATAAAGTTGGCATAATCCGATTTATTTATGATAGAAGATTTATTCAGGTCAAAAGCCGTTTCTTGCGCTAAATTGTCAAAGTGAATTGATGAGTAGGCTTTAGCCAGATATATTTCTTCGTTTTTATCAAGAGCGTATGAGGGCAGGTAGCATTTTTTGAGCTCTTGGGTCATATTATCCAGAAATTTTTTGTGGCGAATTTTTTCAAGACTCTTTGTCCCTATTGAAAAGAAGCCTATTTCATACATGCTCTTTGCAAAAATAACAAGAGCATAGTCACTGTTAATGGATTCTAAAAGCGTATTAAACTCATCATATGCTACTACAACATTGCCCTGATTGAATTTTTTTGTGGCAGAAACAAACGCGAGCCTTTGCCTTTCTGATTCATCAAGGTTTTTATTTTCATCCTGCTGAATATTTAAAAAATTGTCCATAATCGTTGTAAGGCTGAAAGTCCCGCCTTTAGACTCTTTTGGTGTTGTATTTGACACGGGGACATTTGATTTTTGAAATTCAAGCAGACTGTCGCTTGCGGCAAATGCTTGCATAGCGCCGCTTAGCATAAAAATACACAGTAATATTGAGCTATAATATTTCATTAATTATTTTCTTTAGTTCTGGGTGAAATTATAATATTTACTAAAGACCTGCGCAACTGTTTTTTCGTGAGATTCGCCTTCTTCTTCCTTTTGTAAAATTGCATACAAATCAGCTAATTTGTACTTTTCAAGAAGTAATTTGTCATTTAGGGCGATTTCAAGATTAAAGTCGCAGGTTAGTACATGTATTATTTTATCACATGTAATAGATAAAAACACGTCGACAATTTTTTTATCAAAATGCTTGTTTGACCCGTCTATTAGGACTTTTATGGCGTCTTCTATTTTCATTTTTGAACGGTAGTGCCTTTTTGATGTTATGGCGTCAAAAACGTCCGATACCGCAAGAATTCTGCCGCCAAGAGGGATATCGTCTCCTTTTAAACCCAAGAAATAACCCGTTCCGTCGTATTTTTCATGGTGAGATGAGGCAATTTGAGCTACATTTTCAAATTCTTTTGAAACGTAGATTTTGCCTAAAATATCATGGGTCATATTAGCATGCAGCTTGATGTGGTCGTATTCTTCAGGGGTCAGCTTGCCCTCTTTTTGAAGAATAGAGTCTTTTATGCCTATTTTTCCTATATCATGTAAAAGTGAGGCGTGTTTTATGACTTCTTTTTCTTTTTCGTTCATATCAAGCTCATCACAGATTAAAGAAGCGTACATGGTGACTCTTTTTGAATGGCCTGAGGTAATTTTGTCACGAGCATCGATTGAGGCTGAAAGCGTGTCTATGAAGCTTGAGAACAGCTGTTTTTGCTCTTCGATAAGGATTTTTTGCTTGTTAAATAAATTTGCATTTTCAAGAGCAATACCTGCTGAAGAACCTATTGCAATAAGCAAATCCTCATCTTTGTCGCTAAATTCGCCGTCTTTTTTGTTTAAAACCTGAAAAACTCCTACAATCTGGTGGCTGAGGTTGCGAATAGGCATACAGAGGATAGTTTTTGTTTTATATCCTGTTTGCATATCTATTTCTTTATTAAAACGTCTGTCAGTGTAGGCGTCTTTTATATTTACCGTCTCGCCCGTTGTTGCAACGTGTCCTGCAAGACCCAAGTTAGAGGCGAAGCGGATTTCTTGCATTTCAAGCCCCAGTGCTACTTTTGACCAGAGTTCGTGTTTTTCTTCATCAAGTAAAAATACCGTGCACCTGTCAGCGTTGAGCGCTTGTTTAATTTCTTGTGCGATAATGGTCAAAAGGGTATCTATATTTGTTTCTACGGCTATTGTTCTTCCGACTTTAAGAAGTGCAATAAGAGGGTCTTCCTGCTTGTTATTTTCAGGTATAAAGCTTGGCGGGGCAGAGGATATAACCCTTTGTTTGTTGTGTTTTTCTATTTTTGTTTTTGAATTTTGAATTTTTTCGTCAAAATCAAGCGTATCTTCAAGTTTTATATGCAGCGCCGCCTCTATAAGTTCAAGCGATTGAGAGTAATTTTGCTCAAAAAATTCAATTTGCGCCATAAGATACATATTGATTTTAAGTGCCAGCAGGGAATTTGAAGAGTTTGCAAGGTAGTGCGCGTCATTTAGGATATTTAAGGTTTTATAGTACCTTTCCTGATTCCACCTGTAGCCGATGTAGCCTATAAGTGACATAGAAATTGAAACAAGGTCAAAAGCTTTAAGAGAGATTGCCTTTTTGTGACACTGCTCAATTTTTGTTGTTTTTAAGGCTTTTGTATCGTCTAAAACGCTATCAAAAGTCTTTAAGAGAAAATCTCTAATCTCCGTGATTTGGGTGTCTTGAACATCTGTGGCAAGTTTTGACATCTATAACCCTTAAAATTCTATCCTTACATGAGATTATACTATATTTTTTACAGATTTGAACATTTAATCCACATTAACATATCCATAAGTGCTCTGCCCCTGTGCGAGATGCGATTTTTCTCATCTTCACTCAGTGACGCCATGGTTTTGTTGATATTTTCTACAATAAATATCGGGTCATAACCAAAACCGCCCTCGCCGCTTTTTTGGTGAGCGATTTTACCTTTGCATATGCCGTTTGTTTTGTTTAATACTTCTCCTGTTTTATTTATCAAAACAAGCGAGCAGACAAACTTTGCCCCGCGCTCGGATTCTTTGGCGTCTTTTAGTGCACATAAAAGTTTTTCAATGCGCTCATCAGCACTTGGTGCATACCTTGCACTTTTAAGACCCGGTGCGCCGTTTAGAAAGTCTGTGCAAAGACCCGAATCATCCGCCATAAAGTACTTTCTGCCGCTTTTTTCGCACTGTGCGGCTGCAAGGGCTTTAGCATAAGAGTTTTCTTCAAAGGTTGAGCCGTCCTCAATCGGGTTAAAACCCTCATCAGGCAGTACAAACTCTACTCCAAAGGGCACAGATACCTGATTTATTTCTTCAACTTTATGCTTATTTCCCGTTGCAAGTACGATTTGTAGCATACTAACCGCCCCATCTGCGTTGTCTTTTTGCAAATTCAAGTATTGAGTTTCTAAGCGCTTCTTCATCAAACTCGGGCCAGTACATTTTTGTAACGTAAAATTCACTGTATGCTATCTGCCAGAGTAAGTAGTTGCTTATTCTCATCTCTCCGCCTGTTCTTATAAGTAAGTCAGGGTCAGGAATATCTGATGTATAAAGGAATTTTGAAACAAGTTCTTCATCTACATCTTGCGCTTGAACGCCTTGATTTATCATATCTTTTATGGCGTTTGTTATCTCGTTTCTTGCGCCGTAGTTAATTGCTATTTGAAGATTTACACCGTTATTGTTTTTGGTTTTTTCTTCAGCATCGGATAAAATCTCTTGCAGCTGAGGGTTTAGGGCTTTTAGATATCCGATAAACTTCAGTTTAACATTGTTTTGGTGTAATTCATCAAGCTGAGATTTTATGGTGCTTGCAAGCAGGTTCATTAAAAAATCAACCTCTTCCTGTTTTCGATTCCAGTTTTCGGTAGAAAAAGCGTATAAAGTGAGGTACTTTACGCCAAATTTATGAGCGGCTTTAAGGGTTTTTTTAAGGGCGTCAACGCCTTTTTTGTGTCCCATGGCTGAGGGCAGCATATTTTCTTTCGCCCAGCGCCTGTTGCCATCCATAATAATTGCAATGTGTTTGAGGTTTGTCTTTTTTACTATTTCTTTTATATCTGTATTTTCAAGAGTTGATAACAAATCTTAATCCCTGTATTTTAACTAGTTAAATTATAAATTAAATAAATTTAATAACAACAAAATTTGTGATAAAATTATCTTAATTATGAGCGAGATTGTTATTTTATACATATTGTGCAGGTATGATGCCACAATTTACAAAATTTCAAAAATAATGGATGAAATGTTTTTTGCGTTTCTAAAATCAAGCTTAGGCACGGTTAACCCTGCAATAAAAAGACTCCAAAACCTCGGCTGCATCGAGCTTGAGGATAAAATGTCGCAAGGCGGTATGTCATCTAAACTCTGCTCTATTACCCCTGTAGGGAGAAACCACTTAAAAAATCTGCTTTTATCTTTTGATTTTACTAATCCCTCTCATATTTTAAATAACGCAAGAATAGCGATTTTTTGCTCGGATGTTTTATCTGATGTTGAAAAAGAAGAATTTACAAAAAATATTCAAAATCACCTGATTTTATTTAAAGGTAGGACACTTGAGGCTCTTAAAAACCCCTATAACAACTTAAGCGAGGCTCAAAAAAATATAGCTGCGCAAAGAGCCGATGAGGCGCAGAGGATTTTGGATTTGTTATGAAAATTATTATTTCAGATGTTCAAAAAGACTCTATAGCAGATGAGCTGGGGCTAATTTCGGGAGATGAAATCGTATCAATTAACGGTAGTGTTCCAAGGGATATTATAGACTACAGTTTTCTTGTGCAAGATGAAGAAATTGAGCTTTATGTAAGGCACAAAAACGGCGAAGAAGAGATTTTTGAAATAGAAAAGGACTTAGAAGACGACCTTGGAATAAGCTTTGAAAGTGCCGTTTTTGACAGGGTAAAGCCGTGCTGCAACAAGTGTATTTTTTGCTTTGTCGACCAGCAGCCAAAAGGTCTTAGACCCAGCTTATACGTAAAAGACGATGACTGGCGGCTTTCTTATCTTCAAGGGACTTATGTTACCTTAACAAATATGAAAGAAAAAGACTGGCAGCGTCTTGAGCAGTTTCACCCTTCACCTATTTTTGTTTCAATTCACACTACAAATCCCGCTCTTCGCTCAAAAATGCTTAATAATCCAAACGCCAAAAGGATTATGGATGATTTAGAAAGATTAAAGAAAAGCGATATTAAAATCCACGCGCAGATTGTCCTGTGCCCTGATTATAACGACGGTGATGAGTTTTTAAGAACATTAGACGACCTTAAAAAATTCAAAAAAATCCTAAACTCGCTTGCAGTTGTGCCCGTTGGTGTTTCAAAATTCAGAAAAGAAAATTTAAAAACCGTTGATAAAAAAGTGGCGGATTTTGTGATTGATTCAATTGATGAATTTAATAAACAAATGAAAAAAAATATAGCCATGGCATCTGATGAGTTCTTTTTAATTGCAAAAAGAGAAATTCCGGATAAAAAATACTACGGAAAATTTTCCCAAATTGAAGATGGCGTTGGGGCTATAAGGCTTTTAGTCGATGATTTTAAAAAGTGCAGTAAGAAACTTAAAAAGAAACTTAAAAGCCCTAAAAAACTCACTCTTTTAACAGGTTCAAGCGCAGCTAAGATATTTACGGAATTTAAAAAAGAAATAAATGTCGAGGGGCTTGAGTTTGAAGTTATTGATGTTAAAAATAATTTTTTTGGCGACAAGATAAATGTCACAGGGCTTGTAACAGGTTTTGATATTGAGCGTGCAATTAAAGAAAACAAAGTAGAAAACGCCATTATCCCCTCTGTAATGCTAAGAGAGGGAACAGATGAGTTTTTAGACGGTATTAAAATAAGCGATTTAGGAAAAAAATTTCCAAAAACGGATTTTATTGTAATAAATGATTGTTACAAATTTGAAGAAATACTAAATATAATTAACTCTCTATAACAATATTTTGAGATTTTGTGTTTTTAATAAGTATGAAGGTTATTTTCTAAGGAGCTTTTATGTCTGTAAATAATACGCAAAGTACAAGTCCTCAAAGTACAACTATGGCAAGCGCTATTTTAGACCAAGGTAGAAAAATGCTAATTGGCGGCGCTATAGGTGGTGTTGCAGGTAAAGCAGTTTCTCTTGCAGCTCCTGTTTCTCATAAGAAAATAGCCGCAGAAATTGCAGACCACTATATAAAAACCAATGAAAACAATATGGCGGATGCTATAAATAATGCTGCTGAGCTTATAGCTAAACAAGAAAATAATAAATATCTTCAGTCCGTACTTGAAACAATTGAAAAATCAAAGCCCGATGAGTTTTCAAAAAGCGCTCAGAAAATAAAAGAAGCATTAGGTGCTCTTGGTGAAAATATAGCCGATAATGCCGAGTTTACAAAAGAAACAGCTATTGATAAAATAAAAAATTATCTTAAAAATAACCCTGTAAGCGATGATGAAATAAAAACCGCGGTAAAAAATTCTGACGATGCGCTTGAAAATATTATGAAAACCGCTACTCAAAAAGTTGAAGATTTCTTTAAAATTGCAAAGAAAAACCGCTCAAAAGAAGATATTGTCGCAATAGCTAAAAAATGCGCTAAAAAGACACAAAGTGCAAAAATTATAGGTACGGCCATTATGGCAGGTATTACGACTATGATTTTCTCTGATGTTTTAGCAAATTTTGCTTCAAAGTTTACAAAGGGAAAAGCTCAAAAGGATGTTTCTGCGCCAACTCCTCAAAGTAAAGTCCAAACTCATCAGGGCTAAATTTTACTAAAATATTTTTTATAGTAAAATTTAGTTATGTTTGATTCTCTATCGCAAAGACTTCAGGAAATTATTAAAAAAACCGCGGGCAATTCTCACTTAAGTGAAGAAAATATGCAAGATGCCCTTCGTGAAATTCGCCGTGCGCTTTTAGGGGCGGACGTTTCGCTTAATGTTGTAAAGTCTTTTGTTTCAAATATAAAAGATAAAGCACAGGGTCAAGAGGTCATAAAAAGTGTTAATCCCTCTCAAATGCTTATAAAAATCGTTAACGATGAGCTTATTGAGCTTTTGGGCAAGGAAAAATCCCCTCTTAATCTTGGTACCAACCCCTCTTTTATTATGATGCTTGGCTTGCAGGGTTCAGGTAAGACGACAAGTTCTGCAAAACTTGGTTTAAAGCTTAAAAAAGAAGGCAAAAAACCTCTGCTTGTAGCATGTGATGTGTACAGGCCCGCTGCTATTTTGCAGCTAAAGACACTATGTAAGGAAAACAATCTTGATTTCTTTTCTCTTGATGATGAAAAAGATGTCAGAAAAATCGTAGACAGCGCTATAGCTTATGCAAAAGAAAACCAAAATACTGTTTTAATCCTTGATACTGCAGGGCGCTTACAGATTGATACATCCATGATGGCAGAGCTGCTTTTGCTTGAGAGAATGTACCCGCTTAATGAAAAACTTCTTGTAATTGACTCTATGACAGGTCAAGAGGCGATTGATGTAGCAAGAAACTTTGACGAGCAGTTAGGTATAACAGGTATAATTCTAACCAAGCTTGACGGTGATACAAAGGGCGGTTGCGCGCTTAGTGTAGTTTATTCGACAAAAAAAGCAATTAAACTTGTCGGCATGGGCGAAAAAATCGAACCGCTTGAGGATTTTTACCCCGACAGAATGGCATCAAGAATATTAGGCATGGGTGATATTGTCTCTCTTGTTGAAAAAGCCCAGCAGAATATTGATGTTGAAGAAGCAAAAAAACTTGAAGAAAAGTTTTTAAAAGCGCAGTTTAGTTTTGATGATTTTCTAAAAATTCAAAAACAAATAAAAATGCTCGGCTCGTTTGAGGGTATTTTGGGCATGCTGCCAATCCCCGGGTTAAATAAAGACGACAGGCAAAAAATTTCTCATGAGGGTGAAAAACAGTTTAAAAAAATGGAGGTTTTTATATCCTCTATGACGCCTGAGGAGCGCAGAAACCCTGATTTGTTAAATGCTTCAAGGAAAAAAAGAATAGCGCGCGGGGCAGGCATGGAGCTAAACGAGCTTAACGCTTTTGTTTCTCAATTTGAACAAATGAGAAAGATGATGCAGGGTTTAGGCGGCTTAAAGCAGGCATTTAAAAAAGGCGGCAAATCTGCACTTATGGGCAAAATGCCACGAAACGGACGTTTTAGATAAACTTTTTTTAAAATGTCAAGTAAATTTAGCAAATTTGCTTGCAAATAAATCTTGCTTGTGTTTTGATTATCTTATAATCAATTACTAATGACTTAAGGAGATAAGAAAAAGAAGTGGTTAAGATTAGACTAAAAAGACTAGGATATAAAAAGAACCCCACTTACCGTATAGTGGTTATTGACGGTCGCTGCAAAAGAGAAGGCGCACCTATAGAAGAACTTGGACATTACAATCCCAAGACAAAAGAAATGAAATTAAACTTAGCTTCAGCACAAGAATGGGTAAAAAAAGGTGCTCAACCTACAGCTACGGTTACTTACCTTATGAAAAACTGTGATGAAGAAGGTAAATTAATTTATAACAAAAAAGAAACAGTGAAACTATCTAAAAAAGCTCAAGCCAAACTTGAAGCCCAAAAAGAAGCTGAAGCCCAAGCGGCAGCGGCGCAAGAAGCTGCGGCAGCAGACGAGGCACAAGTTGAGGCGGGTGAAGCTAGAGAATAATATCGAAAAGAACACTTTATTGAGCCTCAAATCGAGGCTCAATTTTTTTATATAAAATTTTTAGGATAAAATGGCAAATATTTTAATCATATCACCTATAAGTATCGCAGGAGAGCTCATTTTAAAGGGTTTTAAAAAGGGCTTTGACAACAACAGCGCTCACAATACGACTTTTGTTGATGTAAGAGAGCTAAAAAGCCTCCCTGTGCGTGATTTTGATTTTGTACTTTCTTATGATTACGGCTATATGATAAATGAAGATGCGCTTAATTTTGTGCAAAATCTTATAAAATTGAATAAAAATATAAAACTCATTCACTACTTTGCAGACAATCCTTCATCAAACTACTCGCTATCAGGCAATTTAGGCTTAAAAGAAAAATTTGAGCAGTTTATAGATAATAACAAGCGAAACATCGAGCTTATTTTTTGGGACAAAAAATATTTAAACGATTTTAAAAATATAAAGTCAAAATACTTCCCCATCTGTGTTGATTGCGATATTTATAAAGATTTAGATTTAGAAAAAAAATACGATATAACTTTTTTAGGTCGCCCCTTAAGTGATGTAAGACAAGAGATTTTAAGTGTTGTTATTAAAAATTTTCCCGATAAATTAAAGATTTTTTCATATCCTAAGCACTTTGAAACAAGTGTAGAGCAGATGAAAAAATATCTTAGCGACAATGAACTTTTAAATTATAAAAATTCTTTTTACGGTTTTATATCAGAGCAAAATTCTCTCTCAAAAGTTTATAATATGTCAAAAATCAACCTCAATATAAATCTTCAGGGCGAGAGCTCTCTTAACTATCGAACCTTTGAAGTTCTTGCTTGCGGCGGATTTTTGCTGTGCGATAAGAGAGATGATATTAAAAATCTTGATTTAGAAGATGCAGTTGTTTGCTATGAAGATAAAAACGATTTAGTTGATAAAATAAAATATTACCTAAATAACCCGCTTGAGCGTAAAAAAGTAAGCGCGCGAGCGAGAAAGCTCATTTATGAGCGATACAACATAATTTCAAAAGCAAATGAGATACTTAATATAGTTGAGTGAAATAAAAATTTATAATGATAAAATGTTTAGATTAAGGAGAATAAAATGGAAACTTTATATAAAATTAAACCCTCAAAAAGAATTTTAGAAATACCAAAATATATCTTTGCAGAACTTAACGAGTGGAAAGATGAGGCTCGCGAGCAGGGTATTGACCTTATTGACCTTGGTATAGGCAACCCTGACGGTGCTACGCCAAAACCTGTAGTAGATGCTGCCCTAAAATCCATCCAAATGCCCGAAAGCCACGGTTATCCAAGCTTTAGAGGTAAGGATGACTTTAGGCGTGCTATAGCGAAGTGGATGAAAGACAGATATAACGTAGAAATTGACCCGATAAAAGAAGTTCAGACTCTAATCGGTGAAAAAGAGGGTCTTGCAAATATTGCAATGGCTTATTCTGACCCCGGGGACATAAACATAGTTCCTGACCCTTATTATCCTGTACTTTCTCGCGGAAGCTGGGTGGCAGGCGCACAAGTTTATCATGTTCCTTTGACTGATGAAAACGACTATCTTCCCGACCTTGATTCAATTCCTGAGGATATTGCAAAAAAAGCGAAAATGTTTTTTATAAATTATCCAAATAACCCAACGGGCGCTACTGCTCCAAGAGAATTTTTGGAAAAAATGGTGGCATATTGTAAAAAATACAATATCCTGCTTGTGTCAGATTTAGCATACGGGGAAGTTTGTTATGATAACTATCGTCCCTTAAGTATCTTTAATATTGAGGGTGCTAAAGATATAGCAATCGAGTTTCATTCATTCTCAAAAACATTTAATATGGCAGGCTGGAGAGCAGGCTTCGCCGTTGGTAATAAAGAGTTTATAGATGTTTTATATGCTATGAAGTCTAATATTGACTACGGTACATCTTCAATTGTGCAAGACGCTTGTATAGCAGCGCTTGAGATGGATTACAAATATGTTCGGGAAATTATGGACAAGTATAATTCTCGCCGCGAAATTGTTGCACAAGGCTTTAATAAACTTGGCTGGCATATGAAAAGAAGCTCTGCTACTATGTATTTTTGGCTTAAAGTTCCAACAGGCAGACACTCTAAAGAGTTTTGTAAAGAGGTATTATTTAAAACAGGCGTTATGTTTACCCCCGGTATTGCTTTTGGTGAGTACAGTGATGACCACTTTAGGGTATCTATAGTGCAGCCTGCAGAAAGATTAAAAGAAGCCTTCAGGCGTTTAGATGAAGCAGGCATTAGATATATGTAAAATTATTTACATAAAATAAAAATATGGTAAAATACATTTAGAAAGTAATAAGGAATATTTTAATGAAATTCGCAAAGAAAAGTAAAGCACAGAGTTTGGTAGAATATGCTCTTATCCTTGCATTGGTTACAGTAATTGCTATTACTGCATTGCAGTTCTTAGGGCAAAAGGTAAATACGGCGGTAACAGGTGTGGGTGATGATGTTGAAACTACGACAGAAAACGCAGCTGAAACTTACTGCAAGGGCTTAGGAACCGGTTACACTTGGGACAGCGCAAATTCTAAATGTGTTAGAAGCGGCAATTAGTTAATCTTTTTGCGAGTTAATAAATTTATCTAAATCCTGTTGGGTATCTATCCCGATAGGATTTAGTTTTGTAAGAGCCACTTTTATTGTCATTGAGTTTTTAAGTGCACGCAGCTGTTCAAGGCTTTCTGCTTTTTCAATGTCTGATTGTTCAAGAGATGTCATTTTGAGTAAAGACTCTCTTTTGTATCCGTATATTCCAATGTGTGCGTAATATTTAGCTTCTTGCGGGTTTCTGGGGTATGGAATAGGGCAGCGGGAAAAATAAAGCGCTCTAAAATCATTATCAAAAACGCACTTTACACAGTTTGGGTCGTTAATTTGCTCAGGGTCAGTTATTTGCCTTACAAGAGTTGAAATATCGCAATTGCCCTCTTTTAAGGCAGATATAGCAAGGTCTATAACCTCGGGGGTAATTTGCGGTTCATCTCCTTGCATATTTAAAATATATTTAAACTCTTCGTGGCGCTTTGCTACTTCACAGATTCTATCCGAGCCTGATTTATGCTCGGATGATGTCATTTCAGCCTTTGCACCGAATTCAACAGCCTTGTTTAAGATAATCTCAGAATCAGTCGCTATAATAACTTCATCGGCGAGTTTTGACTTTTTAGCTGCTTCCCAGACCCATTGAATAATAGGCTTATTTTTTACTTCCATAAGCAGTTTGCCTTTAAGTCTTGTTGATGAATATCTTGCTGGTATTATAATGACTGTTTTTTCCATATTTTTTCCTTAGTAATATTTTTCACCGAGTTCTATAACTTTTTTCTGCGCTTCTTTTATAAGTTCTTCTTCTCGAGGGTCGGTTGCAAGGTATTTTTCATACGCTTCAAGAGCATCTCGGCCTCTGTTTATTTTTTCATATGCTTTTGCCATTGAATAGTACCCTAAACCAAAGCCCCTGCTCAATCTTACAGATGATTTATAATCTTTAATAGCTTGAGGATATAGCCCCATAGCTTCAAGTATTATACCTCTGTAATAGTATACCTGAGGGTCTTGTGGGAAGCGCTTAGCGGCTTCATTCATCACATTTATGGCTTTTTCGTATTGTTTTTTCTCATAGTAATTGTAAGCTTCATTTAGAATATCTGTTACAATCTGACCGCTCAGGTAGTTTAGAAGCTTTATTGCTTTAACATTTCGAGGGTCAATTTCAACCGCTTTAGATAACATTGTCTGGGCAAGTTTCGGGCTTTTTTGCTCAAGATAAACAAGAGCCAGAGAATAATAAGTATCAGACTGTTTATCATCAAGCGTCAGGGCTTTTTTGTAGTATTCAACAGATTTTTTGTAATTTTTTAAATTTTTATAGCAGCTTGCCATAGTTGTGTAGATTTGACTTGTCTTTGGCTCAATCTGCTCGTAAATTTTAATCGCCTTAGCCCATTGCTTTTCTTTTAAATAATGAAGTGCTAAGTCGTCCTTTTTTGTTTGCGTGTTTTTGTTGAGATAAAAAAAAACTTTTTTAATCTCCTCGTTGTCAGGGAGGTTTTTATATGCTTTTTTAATCAGCTCATGAGCCTCGGAGTCCTCTCCTGCAAGCTCGTATATTTCATAGAGCTTTAGGTATGCTTTTGCATTTTTGGAATCTTTGGCAATAGCCTTTTTATAAAGACTTATAGCATCATCGTTGTTATCAAGACTTGTTAAAAGCTCCGCAAAATCAGAGTAAAATTCGCTTGAGGGCTTGAAATTTTCATTTAAGGGGTAAAAATTATCTATTATAAAATCAAGGTCTTTTTTGCCTTTGAAAATCTCATATATTCCGTATTTTGCCTGTTTTGAATCGGGATATATGGCAAGAATTACCTGATATTCTTTAAGAGCAGCATTTGTCTGCCCGAGAGCAAGCAGGCTTTTTGCTTTGCCGGCACGGATTTGAGATTCATAGAGGTTATCTCTTAAGATACTATCGTATATTCTTGTAGCTTGCGGATACTGTTTTGTTTCATATAAAAGTCCGCCAAGACGGTACTTTAGGAATATATCCCTTGGGTTAAGTGAAATTGCTCTTTGGTATAGTTCATATGTTTTTTTATAATCGCCTGTTTTTTCATACGTTGCGCCTAAAATCTCATATAAGTTAGCGTTCCTTGGTTTGCTTCTAACAGCACGGGTAAATACGCTGATACCTTTTTTTAATATTTCAGGGTCGTCTGTGAGATTTATTGCTTTTGTATAATATTCAAGGGCTAAGTCACCTTTGTTCATGTTATTTAAAACGGTTGCTACCTTAAACAGAGCTGATGCGTTATTCGGGTTGTACTCAAGGGATTTTTTGTAATATTTAAGGGATGCTTCTCTGTTTTTATTTATTCTCTGTTCAATATCCCCTAAATATTCATAGCAAACAGCGCACTCAAAGCCTTTTTCAATCAGTTCTTCAAACTCATACGCACTTGCATACCATTCGCACTCAAGATAGAGGTTTTTAGCTACTTCCAGCCTGTTAAAATCGTCATTTTGGAAGCCTGATTTTTCCATCAGAGTGTTTAGTTTATCAAGAGTATTTTTATATTCGCTTGAGTTTTTGTTTCTTCTTAGAAAATATAAAGCTGAGCGCAGATTATCGCATGCTTCTATATTATCTCTTTTAAATACCTTAAAATATGTTGAGCGTCTTTTTTGAGTATTTACGTATTGTTTTATTGTGTCAGGGTCTTCATTTTGACGCAGCTCTTTTTCAAGAGAATATATCTTGCCTGCGCCCCATCCTTCCTTTTGGCCGGCTGTGCAATTTACCGTACTAAATTGAGCATTTGCACTTAGAGGAAGGGATAAAGACAGACAAAACAGGGGTATTAATAGTCTTTTTTGTAATTTTCCTTTTTGCATTACAGATATTTTATATCAAATATTTCTTAAAATAAATACTATCATTTGTATGAGATTTTTACAATATAAAAACGCCCTCTTTTTAGGGGGCGTTTTCTTGATTCAGATTATGAACTAAATTTCAAATTCATCTTCATCGTCTTTTGTAGTTGTAGCGTTTTCATCAACTTCTATTCTTGCAGCTGCGTTAACAATACCTGATGTTGGGTCTGTAGTGTTGTTAGCGATTGGTGCTACTCTTGAAGTGGGTTCCAATTGACGAGGTAAACGTAATTGGTTGATTAAGCTGTCAAGGTCGCTGCTGATGCCGGGGTCGAAGTTATCTTCCGGAGGATTTACTACAGGAGGTTCTTCGCATCCGAACGGTTTTTCGTAAACAAGTAGGAATTTTTCAGTTACACCGTTTGAATCGAATTCGATGAAGTGTTTTTTGAATGTATCGATTGCATTACCTGCTTCAGGTTGGCGTTTGCCGGGAACAAAGTGGTCAGTGTATGTGAAGTAGTCAGATTGAGTGAAGTCTGTTGTGTATTCATCCATCGGGTCAAGGTTGAATTTACCCCAGTTAGCTACTTCAATGTATGCTCTTCCTGATGCATCTTCTGTAACACCTTCTAAGTCTGATGATGTTAAGTTAGTAAGAGCTGCAAGGAATGTATCGTTTGAGTCAAGGTTCAAGTTGCCTGATTTGATTTTTGATATTGCAAGTACGTTATCAGCTGCGTTGATTGTAACTGTTTTGTTTGAAAGTTGGTCGCTTGTGTATTTTGCGTTGATTTCGATACCTGCTTTTTTGTTGTTAGCGCCTGCTAATACGATGTCTGTGTCTTTATCAGCGTTAGCGATAAGTTTTGTACCGTTTACTTTTAGAACTGTTTTGTCAGTTGTAAAGTTGCCGCCTGCGTTGATGTTTGTTTTTGTATTTTCAGGAGCTGCTGTATCTTTAGCTTTTATTGTTGAGTTTTTAAGAGTTACGTTGCCTGTAGCTGTGATGTTGTTAACGTGACCGTTGAATACTACATCATCAGTTGTTACGTTGCCTTTAATGTTGATGTTGTTGTTTCTTGTAGCATTGAAGTCAACTCTTTGAGCATTTAGGTTGCCTGTGCCTGTGATGTTGTTATCTCTGCCTGCGTTAAGTGCTAAGCGTTCGCTGTAGCTTAAGTTAGCAAAGTTATCAATGTCTGCGTTGATGTCAGCGTCTGCGTTTTTAGTTGTGATGTTGATATTTTTAGCGCTTAGAGCTGAATCTTTTGTGATGTGAGTACCTGCATTGTGAGTTAATGCTTGGTTTAGATTGATATTACCTGCTGCAGCGATTTTTGAGTTTTGTACGAATACTTCACCTTTTGCGCTGTCAACAGCTTTTGCTGTAAAGTCGCCTTTGTTTGTTTTGATATCTGAACCGTTTTTGATTGTAACTTTGCCGCCTGTTGATTCAAGAGTGATGCTATCTTGATTTGAAGTTTCACCTAAAGTTACGTTCATATCAAGTGTATCTTCATCAACTGTTGCGCTGAGACCTCTTTTTAGAAGGCTGTTACCGTCAATTGTTAAGTTACCGTTTGTAGAAAGTTTTAAACCGTCAGCGTATGGAGTTTTATCGTTAAGTGCTGTTGTGCCTGAAATTGTAACATTGTTTACCATACCTGATGGATGAACGAAGTTTAAGCCGTTGTATACAAGAGTTGAATCGGCGATTGTTGTGTTTGCACCGTATAGGTTAAGTGCTTTATTGGGTGAATACATTACGGAACCGTTTTTAACAGTGATGTTACCGGGTGTGTATACTTTTGTGTAGTCTGAAGATTCTGTGTAAGTATTGTCAAGAGTTACGCCATTGTTTGCAGTTAATTCAACTTTTTTAAGAAGCTTTGCTGCGTTGTCATCGTGAGAAGAGTAGTTTCTTGCTCTTAGAGTTGAATCTTTAGCGTTTATTTTGCCTGCTGCTGCAACAAGTAAGTTGCCTTTAGCGTGAACATTTGTATTTTCTGCAATTACATCACCTTTGTTAGCTGAGATTGTAATATCGCCTGCGTTAGAACCTGTGCTGCCGCCTGAGAAGTTTTTGCCGGAGTATGCAGATTCAATTTTTGTATTTGTTAATTTTACATTGTTGCCTGCGCTTATTGCAATTCTGCCGCCGTTTTGTGAGTATGTATCTTTGTTTGATTTGATTGAAGTATTGTTTGTTTGTAGGTGTGAATCAGCGATTGTTACATCTTCTTTACCTTTAATAATGATGTCGCCGTATTCGTTGTTAACAAGTTTGTAACCTTTAACGATTGAATTTTTAATATTTACGTTAGAACCGGATTTTGTTCCTGCGTTTTCAATAGTTACTGCGCCTGATTTAATTGTAGCGCCGTCAATGTTTATGTTGTTTGTAACTTTGGGGTTGTTGCTGGAATTTGCTTTGTGTTCTTTAATGTTACCGTTTAATTGGTACGTAAAGTTAACGCCGTCGCTTGTAACTATTCTAACATTTGAGAATGATTGGTCATAATTTGCAGCATTTTGTCCGTCGCCGTAGTTGGGGTTAAGATTTGTTTGGATTAAAGAACCTTTGTAGATATTAACATTATCTGCTGCAAGAGCAAGAGATTTGTCAATGTTCATTTTAGCGCCGTCAACAGTTACTGAAGCACCGTCTTTAGTTGCTAAAACGCCGTCTCTGATGAATTGAGCGTTTGTAACCATATCGGCAGGAAGACCGTTAACTACGTTGATTTGAGCTTTGTATGCTTCAAGTTCAGCGGGTGATAAGTCGCTAAGGTTTTTTGCACCTTTAAGGTCGAAAGTTGTAGCTGTAAATGAGTTTAAGTCTACAGTTGCACCGTTACCGAATAATATACCGTTAGGGTTGATTAAGATAACTTTACCTGTACCCATATAGCTTGAGCAGTCACCGCCTGCGCAAGAGTTAGTTAATTTACCGTAAATTTGAGAAAGACCGCCTGAAGCAAGTACACGGTTAAGTGATGTCTGTGAGTTACCTGTAAAACCAAAGTTAACGTGAGCATTTGAACCTACGTTAAAGTCTTTCCAGTCAAATTGACCAACAGTACCTGCGCCGCCTTGAACAGTAACATCCATTCTGTTGCCATCAGTTGTTACAGAACCGTTAATAGAGTTATCTAATGTTGGCAATGTGCCTGCGTCAATAGCCATTGCAGTTGTTGTTGATAGAGGCATGTAACTTAAAAAACTGAGTAAAATCAACATTGAAGTTAATTTTTTGTGCTTAAGTTTCATTATGTTTCCTTTCTTCTAAAGTATATATTGCGTATATAATATTCCGATATTTATAAAAAAACATGTGAAAATAAATAATTGCAGGAATATGGAGAAATATTTCAAAAATTTACAAAACTTTACCTTGACACCCCCAGAAAGTACCGTTAATTATAAATCAAACAGGTTTTTTATTCTTGATGGCAAAAAATATTATTTACATATTTTAATAGTTGTGTTGATAAAGGAATGTTTTTAAAATATGCTGGAAAATGTCCCTTAAAATAAATCATTAATATGATTTATTGCCGTCATCACCATTATATATTATTATTAACATAGTGTATTACTATTAATACCGCTTAAAAAAGTATGAAAAGGAATTAAAATGCGCAATTTTAAACTTAAAAAGCTGGATGTGTTTTTGCTTTTGGCAGGCTTTTTATTTTCTGTTTCCCCGTCATTGTCATTGCCAATGGAAGGTGGCATGGGCGTTGGTAACTTTGACCCCGGTGTTGTTGACCAAACAAACTTAATTCAGTTAAAAGAATATGAACATAGAACTCGTGAGAACCTCGAAGAGCACGAAAGAGGCCGCGAAGTTATTGAAATGAATAAAAAAATGAAAGAAGAAGTTGACAAACTTCCCAACAAAGAGGTGAGTTTTAAACTTAATTCAATCAAATTCACCGGTAATACTCAATTTACCGAAGAGCAGTTGATGGACTTGATTTGTGAAAAAATCGGTCAGGAAGTTACAATCAACGACCTTATCGGTTATGCCAATATGGTTACGGAGTTTTATCAACAAAGAGGTTATATTTCAACAATTGCTTATCTTCCCCCTCAAAAAGTTCAAGACGGTAACGTCGAAATCGTTATTATGGAAGGTAAATACGGTAAGGTTGAAATTGAGGGTAACAAATGGGCAAGAGATAAATTTGTCCGAGCTACGTATTTAAAAGATAAAAATATTGAAACAGACAAAGTATTAAACGTACTTGATATTCAAGAAACCCTAAGAGAAATGAACGCTTCAAGATATATGAAAGCGCAAGTTTCTATGAATGATAACGAAGAATCCGCTCAGTATACGGATTTAACTTTGCAAATGAAAGACAGATTCCCGATTGACTTTGACTTCCGTTTTGATAACCAAGGTCGTGACGCTATCGGCTTAAACCGTGCGGTATTCTTTGCAGGTATGTATAACCTGACAGGCTGGGGCGATAAATTATTGTCAACAACATCACTTGCAAGACGTTCAGTCAGCCAAGGTGTTTTCTACTCTATTCCCGTTGGTCGCCATGAAACAAAAATCAACTTAGGCTACAGCTATAGCGGTGTTACAATGGGCGAAGATTTGAAAGACCTTGATATTAAAGGTAGTTCACACAACTTCTTTGGTGGTATTTCAAGACGTTTGGTAAAAACAGAAAACTATAAATTATACGGTGATATTTCTTTAGATATAAGAAACACCAAAACTACAATCGGTGAACAAAAACTCACTCTGTATGATTACAAAACAAGAGCCTTAAGGGTTAACTTAACAAACATTAAAGATGACTTTTACGGTAAATGGTTCGGTAACATCGGTGCAAGCATAGGTTTGCCTATTATGGGTGCATCTGACGAGTATGACGGCTATCACTACGATTGGCTGCCTACAAACAAATTCGTAAAAGTTAACGCTAATATCTCAAGACTTCAAATTTTACCTATGAGGTCTATGGCAATTATCCAAGCAGGCGGTCAATGGGCAAGCCACGGTTTGTATCCGTCTGAAAAAATGCAATTTGGTGGTATTTCTACAGTTCGTGGTTACGAAGAAGGTTTCTTCCTTAATGACTACGGTGTAACTGCATCTTTAGAATTAAGGTCGCACATTCCATTTTTGAACAGAATTTTGCCTGAAAAACTAAGATTTATCGATGATTCTATTCAATGGGCAGCATTCTATGATGCAGGTTGGTTCGGTAATGTCGGAACAAGCACATACGGCCCTAATTATATGATGAGTGTGGGCGGCGGTCTTATCGTAAGATTGACTAAATACTTATCAGGTAACGTCTATATCGGTATTCCTATCGGTGATAAGCCTGAGGGTGCATCAAACTGCCGTGTTCACTTCACAATTACATCAAACATTCTGTAGTATAATTAACATAAATAAAGCCCCCTCATTTTTGCGGGGGCTTTTTAGTGTTAATTTATTCTCTATAAAAGGGTGTTTTTCCTCTCTTATTATTACTATTGTGACATTTTAACTATCTGCATATAATATTGTTATGAAAATGCATAATTACATATCTCTCAATCTGCTTTCTATGTCGAGTTATGCTGGATTTGCAGCGTTAAGGTTCGTTGTGGCGAAATATTATCAAGATGTAGAGTTCGCGAGGATAAATAATTTGGATGAAGGCATGTACATGACAATATCAGCGCTGCCTATAGCAATTCTTTTTCTCGGATTTGTCTATTTGGCCGTGTTTTTGCTTGCTTGTTTTTTGATTGAGCTTTTTGTGAGAGTGAAGTTTAAAAAACAGGGCGGGTGTATAAGGTTTAAAAATGAAATATTGGAGGTTGTCCATGTTATTTTGTTTTACTTTGGGATTGCTCTTCTACCTTTTGTTAATCCCTTCTGGTTTGCCATATAAGGCTATTTTCTAAAACAGATATAAAAACTCTGAATATTTTATCCGTTTTATTTATAAATACATATTGCCCTAATCTCCATGGGTGTGCAGGAAGTAATCATAAATTTTATCTATTTTTTCTTTAATCTCGCCCCACTGATTTTTTAACTCTTCAATGTAGATAACAGAGGCAAAACGTTTCTGGCATTCGTTCATAATTTCTCTGTGCTTTTTTTCAAGTGCCTCAGGGGTGACAAAAATCTTTGTCTGCGCGGCAAAAAGTATTATTACAATTAAAATCGGTGCAAATTCAAGATAGTTTTCTATATTCATATAATTCCTTTCTAAGTAATGGGAAAATAGTACTCTACAAGGTAGCTGGCGGCATCAAACGGGTGAGAGAGGTATTTTAGCTCTTTGTTGTTTTTAATTGCCCAATATGTCGGTATATCAATATTAGAGCCGCCCTCTCGGTATTTTAGATTGTTCAGGTTGTATATCAATTTCTCGCACTTCGGGTCAATTAATATGTGTCTTTGCCCGTCCATGGTTTGCATCATGGAGCAAAATGCGGCTACTCTGTTTTTAATAGGCGGGTTAAACTGCCTCAGGTGAAACTCTACATTTCTTTTCATTCTCTGGGCAAAAAAGTTTCTTATCAGCATGTAATTTGTATACTCGCTTACACAAGTGCGATTATCGCCCGAGGCGTCGCCGTTTATGATTATTTTGCCTTTGTGATTAGGGTATCTTCTGGCGAATTCTTCACAGGTTTTTGTTGTTGTGGTGTTCTCAAGAACAATTTCATCAAAGAAATATACCCTGTGGTTGTCAATGTGGGCAAGTAACCAGCACATAGGGTCTACGTTAAAGTCGCAGGATATATGCAGGTCGCAAAATTCCAGATAGTTTATTTTTTCTATATTTTCTTTTGAAAAGTTAGGTACAACAAGGGGGCAATTATCCTCTTCAAATTCGCCCAAGACATTTTTTTTGTAATAATTTTCATCATATGCGCTTTTTAGATTTTCGCAAAAATCTTTTGGCAGATAGATATTTTCCGTTGACGGTGCCAAAACAAGCCGCCAGTTGGGTTTTTTGTTTTCATAAAAATTTTTATATATCCAGCCCCTTCTGCTTTGAGGGTTGGTGTGGCCAAAAATTCTGTATTTAAAATCTTTCCAGTTTTTCTTTTTTTTCTGGCGCATACGCCCCAAAAGCATTTTAAATGTTGCCTCAGGGATATCTGACATCTCCTCAATTTCTGCAAAGCCGAGGTTAAGAGATTTTAGTTTGTTCGGTTCGTCAAAGTGCCTGAAAAGTATGTTTGAGCCGTTTTTAAATACTATTTTTTGCTGAGATTTTATAAACTGCCAGTCGTTACCCTCCTGAAGTTCAAAGTTGTCAAAATGTTCAAAATAGGCTTCAAGCGTTGTATCACGTACAAGAGAATAAGTCTGTGCCCCGCAAAGTCCGTTTATACCGGGGAACTTTAAGCACAAAAGTGTCCCTAAAAGCGACCCGGCCCAGGTTTTACCTGAGCCGAATCCTCCTTGATATACGCATACGTCGAGTTCTTCATTGTGCGGCACTTCGAGAAATTTCTTCTGGGTTTTAAGGAGTTTGTATTTCATTTTTATTGCCCCCTAAAGAAGAGTTCTGAGCGGTTTTTACATCGTTGTTATTCAAAAGAAATTTTGATGTATTTTCTACTCCAAGGCTGCTTAGTGCGTATTTAAAACATTCTTCCCAGTTGATTTTTTCGGCAAGCGAGCCTACTTTTGCAAATTCTGAGATTGTTTTTTCTATTTCTTTAAATTTGTTGTTTTTAGCAAGTGTTGTTTTTCTGTCGGAGTATCTGTAGATAAAGTTGCCCTCTCTGACATCGGGGGTAATCTCGATAGTTACTGCTTTACCCTCAACTTCTGTGCTTATTTTTGTATTTTCAAGCATAAAGTTTGCATTTGTAAGGGCTGTTTTTTCTAAAAGCGGTATAATGATTTTTCTGTTTATTGAATCTACAAGCCAGTTAAGGCGAGCACTTTGACCGTTTGCACTGTAGTTTATTTCAGTTGCGCTGCGCTCAAGAGGCTGCAATTGCCCTGCCATATTTTCAAATACGCCTGTAGCGCTTTCAATCTGGCTTTTAAAGAATTTAATAAATTCCCAGCCGCCAAGCATGGCGCTGAAATTAAGCGGTTGAGGCATTTGAGGTAAAAGCGAGGGGTCGTATTCAATTATTTTACCCGGTTTTACTTCTATCTCTCCGTGGAATGCCCCTCTTGGTGCTAAAAACGGAGGATTGGACACGAGTTTATGACCTAAAATTTGTGTCTGCATAATCTCGCCTGCCGCCTCAAGTACGGGTAAAATGGGCGATAACGGGCTTAAACCGCGCTTTGTTGCGGGGTCTTGAGTTATGTTTGCGTAGATATATGGGCAGCTTATATAAGGATTTGCTTCGTTTTGAACTACGGCGACCCTGCCTACAACAACAATAAGGCGGTTTTTTAAAATTTTTCCGGATTCAAGTCTGATGTTTCCCCAAAATTTTAATACTTCAACAAGTCCGTCAGATACGCCTGTTGTGTCTTTGTCTTTTTTTGAGCGCTCAAGCAGAGTTTCAAGCTCATATTTAACGGTGTCATTTATGGTGAAGTTTTCTTTATTTTCAAGGATTTCATTTACTTCCATCCAGCTTCTTTGAATTTTAGGGCATGCGTCCCAGTTTTGCGCCCTATTTGTATCAAAAACAAAGTCATGCGAGGGTATAATCTTTAGCGATGCGCCTTCATAGGTTTTTTCTTTAATTACCTTAAAAGAATCTAGCATGGGGTTTTGGATTTTTTCATAAAGAGTTGTAGCAATGCGCCTTTTTCTCCATCTTGTTTCCCAGCCCACAAAGAGGATTATTTCCCCTGTTTCAATAAGTTTGTCTATTATTTCTTCAAGTTTTTGTGAGAATTTCATCTTCTCAAGAGCCCTGCATAAAAATATTTTGTGGTTGTTAGCGCGCTCAGAGCTTGAGTTATCCGTCTCAGAAACGTCAAAAAGCCCCTCGGGATATGAGGATATTGCCTCAAGCAAATGCGCCTTAAGAGTTGTCGCCTGCTCCCACGCATCAGGCAGGGAGAGCTTTTTTGTGCCGAGTTCACTGTGGCTGTGTGATGAGTATATGGCGTTTTTTATGCTTTTTATGTGCGAGAGTTGGTTTCGCCTTTTTTCGTGCAAATTGTCGAACTTGTTTACGATTTTATTTTTTATTTCTTCAAGTTCCAAATCACTGAGCTTTATCTGCTCAAATTCAGTATTTTTCATAGTCTGCCTTTCTTAAATTTTATCAGGGTCGAGCCCTTCTATGTTTTCAAATATGGATTTTTTATTTTTTAATTCTTCATGCCTGTTGCCCCCGAGCTGTTTGCAGAGTCCGTCAAGTGCTCTTAGTGCAAGCTGAGGCTCTTTTAGGCCGTTTTCGTCTTCAAAAAACGCATATTCAATGATTTTTAAGTATTTTTGAACAACAAATGCCTTTGTGATTTCGAGTTTTTGCGCACTTTGTTTTATTATTTTGTTTAGGAAATTGATTTTTTTCGGGTCATCGAGGATTTTTTTTACATTTGTAACAGAGTTTTTATTTTTGTAGCCTGCAAGGTGCGCACTGTGCTCTGCATCTAGTGTTCTGGCATAGTTTTCAAGAAATTTTTTTTGATTAATATTTATATTATCTTTATCCATTTTTAATATTTCTTAATAAAGTAATTGATTTTTATAGATAAGTTATGTACAATAAACTTGTTGTTAATGCTTCGGCTAGTATGCGAATGGGGTTTCGACCCCTTTTTTTTGTCCGATTTTTAAAAAAACCTCAGGCAGCCTCGAAAATCAAGACTACCCGAGGCAAGGAGTTGTTAGCTGCGGATTAAATCCATTATCTGTGCGTTAATTTCATCTTCATGCTTTAGAAATTCATCTGTTGTCATAGCGTCAATGTCACTTGCGCTATAGTATTGGCGGCTTTTTAAACTGCCGTCAATTTCGCTTTTGCCGTTATTTTCAAGTTTGTTTAAAAATTTTGAATTTTCCTGCTGCAAAAAGTTTGCATACTTCGGGTTTTGGGCGCAAAAGCGCTTTATTGCGTCTTCTTCCATTCTTTTCACGATTTGTGCGATTTTATCCAGTTCTTCTTTGTCAAAATTTGCACCAAGTGAGTTTAAATATTCAAATAATACTTCTCTGCCGTTGAAAAAATCAGGATTTTGTTTCATAAATTCTTCAAAAACGACAGGTTTATCGGTCTGAATTTGAGCCTTAACGGGTGTTTGAGGTGTTGTGTTAATATTTGTATTATTTGTGTTAGAAGTTGTTTGCTTTGGGGCATTATTTAAGTACAAGGACTTTAAGAGAGCTGAAAGAACTTCTCTTGAGTTGTTCTGTGTACTAAGCGATGCATTTTGACGTTGGTTGGTATTAGTGCTTGGCGCTGCAGTTGCGGGCTGCTTGGCAAGAAGCGCTCTTAGCAAAAGTTCTTGGACCATATTATCTTTCATCTTATCCCTTCCTTTAACCTAGTTTTACAAACGTCCCCTCGGGGACTTTTTTTTGGCGAAGCCGGTGCAGATGACTTGCGATGAGCAAGGCTTCTGCACTACGCTTACGAGCGAAGCTCGAAGCGCAGCACGACTGTGCGCGCTGAGAGCGAGTGAGTCTTTGGTGTGTGAAGTGCGTATGTGGCAAGCGAGGAGCTTGGCACAAAGCACGAACCGTACCCGAGCGAAGCTCGAATTGTGACGCGATGCGTCCAATGAGAGCAAGCTCGTATCTATATTTCACATTTTAAGACTGCAAGTGCTTTAGGATTAAGCGCAACTGCGCCAAATGTGTACAATCCTCTTACGACCGTGTCAAATGACTGCTCTGCTCTTATTTGTTCAAATTTCTTTAATTGAGAAGCGTATGTAATGCCCTCTGTTGTACCTGCCATAATGATATATTCATCATCTTCGCCTTTTCCTACGTTGTTGCTTACAAATACATCAAGGCCTGCTATTCTGCCTATTGAACCTTCTTTTTTAGCTTTGTCAGATTCATTAGATGAGCCTGAGAACTGTTCACAAAGCAAAAGAATTTCTTCTACATCAGGGTGAACTACAACCCAGCCTTGTTTTTGAGGAGTTATAGCGCCTGAGTTTTTAAGTAATTTTGCAAGAGATACAAAGTGAGAATATACATTTGTCTTATCAAGTGTAATAGCTGTTGTTGATTCGCCTTCGATAATGTTTGCGCTATCAGCGTATTGGTGCATTGTGAAAATGTATTTATCTATACCCTCGTCAATTGCTTTTTGTGCTTTTGTAAGAATTGTATCTGTCAGCTGCACGTTAGTTTGGGCCTGAACGATATCAGGAACGCTGAAAGCAAAGTATAAGCTTTGGTCAAGTTTAAGAGTTTTGCTTGATACGGTTGCTGCACTGTAAGCAGGCAGAGTGCCCGTGTATGCTCCTGTTGCAACGCTTTCAGGGGTTGCGATTTTAATTTCGCTTGTGCCGTTGTCGGCTTCTGCCTGATAGTCGCGGTTTACGCACTGAAGCATTGTACAGGTTTTATCCAAGCCTGCGTTAATCTTTTTACTCCAAGTGCTGACAATCAAGCTGCTGTAGTTGGTTTGTTGTGACATGGTTTCTTCCTTTCTTTTTTATCTGCTTATCCGCACTGTAGTGCGGGATTAAATATTGAAAATACGTATAGATGGCATGGTTTGTTGAACTTATAACATTCATCTTTTAACCTTGCTTCAAATTCAAACCCGAGTTTTTCTATAAGGCTTCTTGCAAGAGTGTTTTCGCCCACTATTTCAATTGTGAGCTTTCTCACTTTCATTTTTTCAAATAAAAATTTAATGCCTTTTTTTGCTATTAAATACGAGCCAAAACCCCAGTAGGGCCTTGCTATACAAAATGTAACGCTTGTATCTGTTGCGCCAAAGGGTGTTTTTTTTCTGTTATAAAGGTAGAAAAACCCTCCGAAGCGGTCTTGTTTGCCGAGTTTTATGCAATAAATCGCATCTTTAAAATTTCTTACAAATCCTATGAATTTTTCACTTGTCGACAGGTTCATGTAGTAAAAATTATCGTCAAACAGGCGGTAGTGGTATTTATTGCATTGTTTAAATACTTCCGGTAAATCGATTAGAGTGGGTTTTTCAAAATTTATTTCAAATAAGTCTTTTAGTTTATCTATTTTCATTGTTGCCTCATTTGTTAATTTATGGTATTTTTAAGTCGGAGAATGTTGATATGCAAAATGATGAAAAATTTCTTGTTTTAGAACAGTACAGAGTTTATTCGCAAGCAAAAGAAGAGTTTATTTCAAGGAACTTCAGTACAAACAGGTTTTATCTTGTTTTGTCCTTAGTCTTGTTTTTGCTTTTGTATGTTTTTAACGCACTCACACCCTCTCTTATGCCTCTTGTAGTGGGTTCTATAATTGGTATGGCTGTTTGTGTTATGTGGTGGCTAAACCTTGACAGTTATCAGTTTTTAATAAAAATTAAATACTCTAAGGTGTTAGAAGAAATGGAAAATATGCTTCCTTTTAACCCTTACAGAAAGGAATATCAGGCATTTCAGGAAGCAAAGAAAAATAAGAAAGCAATAGTATTTTCTGATTTTCAAAAGTTCCTTACAGTGGTTCTTTTCTGCCTATTTCTTGTAATATTTTCTAACAGTGTTACTTTTGTTATTTTGAATTTTACAAAATCTTACTAGCCAAAAGTAATTCTTGGAGTATTTTCTCTTGACTTAGTTCCTGAGGCCCTAAGATTGGTTATGGCGTTGTAGTAGAGTGTTCTCCAGTAGTTAAATTTTGCAAAAGACGGGTTTGCTTTGACTCTTATTAATGTTCCGTAAACAAGAATTTGCTCTACGTAAGGTAGTGGTATGATGCTTGTGTCGTCACTGTTTTGCATTATTGCTTTTTTTGTGCCGTTAGAATCTTGAGCATATAAGTCTGAAACATATATTACGCTTAATTTTCTATCTTGTTTCTGAGGTGTTGTTATGATTAAATTTCCGATATTTGAGTAAACGTCAGTTCTGTTTGAGAATTTTGGATTTAACTGTGTAGGGTGTACGTATTTGTATTTTTTGGAATTTTCCCATACAGAGATAATTCTTCCTCCAAAATCGCTCATGATAGTTGTTGCGTCACGTTCGAGTTCAATTTCTTGTTTTTCAATTTGAAAATCCCAAATATATGAGCTTAAAACATCGGAGTTTGTCATATTAATAAGGTTTAAGACTCTTTTGTGTTCGCTTTTTTCTATTTCTTCAAAACTTGAAACCTCTCTCCAGCTCAGTTCATTTAGTACTTTTTTAAAGATATCAAAGTATGTTGGCTTTAGTTGCGAAGTGTTTTCTGTGTCCATTTTTCCTCCTTTATACAAAACCTAGAAATTCGTATTTAAAACCTCGGCAGACAAATCTGTCTAAGCCTTCAAGATATATTTTTGAGGCGAGTTTTTTGCCTCTTTGGCTGCCTTTTAAGTCGTCAAGCAGCTTATTTGCACTGATTTTTATGCTAAAGTCGGCAAAGACGGAGCTTTTTGTCCATATAGCGTGAGCTCCAAGCATTTGCTGATATTCGTAGTTAATTTCATTGTTACTAGAAGTCATTTAAAAGCTCCTTAAATTCTATTCCAACGAGCTTAAACCCGTCGTTTTCTTCTTCTCCTTCTATGTGAATTGCCACACTTAGGTTAGAATCAAATATCTGTACTCCTACAGTGCTCTGGTATGAATGCGCCCAAATAGGATTGTACGCTGTTTCAAAACAGTTGTAGTTGTTTTTCGGTTCATCCTCGCTTGCCCATATAAGAGCACCTGTTTGAGTTGTTTTAATATATTCGTGGTCGGTTTTTATCTCTTTTATAAAATCCTTTGAAACGCTGAATTTAAAACGGTTTTCTCCTGTTTCATCAAGCAGAAGTGCAAAATCTTCTACAATTTTTCTCTCGGATGGTTTACCAAGGTGGAAAAAGGGAGTAGAGAAGCTAAATTTTATAGGTAAACCGTCAAATGTGCTGCCTATATTTTCCATAAGTATTTTGCCGTTTGAACAGCCGGATATTATTTGATAGTTTACATTAGTAGCACATGTTATTTCTTGCTCTTCTATTCTTTTTGTCCAGCAATCGTTGGCAAAATCGTAAACCATAATGGTTCTAAAATACTTATCATCATTGTATGGGAGATAAAACCATATCTGGTTTTTCTTTTCATAAGGTACACAAAAAGCTTCGCTTATGCGGCTTGTGTCAATGTCTTTAAAAGAACTTTCTACAGGGTAAGCTATATTTCCGCTCATCATAATTTGAGAGAGTTCGCCTACTTGAGACAGGGCAAAAAGCCCGTCTGCGTTAAAAAAGTACTGTTTGTTATTGCAGGTGCAGACTGCTTTTGAACCTTGAACACCCTTATCTGCAAATTTTATAACGCTAAAGTTATCAGGTGATGTGCCTGAGAGCAGATATACGCCATCAGACTTAAATATGGCAAGGTTTCCGCAATATAGTGCAAGTGCTGATATTTTTGTTACGGAGGAGTGAAAATTTGAAATATATCCTGCATCATTTGGGCTTTCCCAGTCGTCGTATCTGCCTAAAGCACTAAAATACAGAGTTGATTTTGAGCCAATCCAGATACGTCCTGCAAATGTACATGTTGTATCGGGTATTATATCGTTTTCATCTGCATCTTTAGCATTCAGCGGTTTTACTTTTTCGCCACTCATTGAAGAGTTGTAATAATACGCCTCACAGCCTTTTGCGTAAAATACCACCCCGTCAAGATATAGAGTAAAATCGGCAGATGATATTTGTTTTTCATAATCAAAAATTACCTCAGATATTCTTGTAAGGTAATTATAGTATTTGATTTTTCCGTCTGAGCGGGCGTAAATAAAGCCGTCTGTTGATTTGGGGTATTCGCAAATCCCGACAATTGAGCACTCGTCAGTTGTGTCGTCATCTAAATATGTTTGATTGCCCATCATTCTTTCGACACCTTGGTTTTTGTACAGTTCTACGTTATAACTGTCATCCCAGTTGAGTTTTTTTGCTCCGTAACCGAGCATTACCTTTGTGGCGTTTGTGTTTATGCCGCCTGAAAAGTCATAAAATGCAAGTTTATTATCGCTCATAGTACCACCTTACTTTATTTCTTATGTAATCTCCTGCTTCATCTGCGCTTATAGTAGGCTCGTAGGGGATATATGTAATATCAATTTTGCCTGCACTTGTAGATTTAGGGAGCATTTTTCCTACTTCATAATGTGTCATAACAGTGTCTTTTGAGGGCTTTAGATTGTATTTTTTAAGCAGTGTTGCGCAATACGACCAGGCTGCTTCGCCTTGTACCCTTACAAAAGGGTAGTCACCTATGTTTTTTGGACTTTTATAGTTCCACATAGCACAAATGCTGAGCCCTATTGAGCCAGTGTTAAAGCCTCCGCAGTGGGCGGCATATTTTCCGTCATTGCAGTTTAAATTGTCCTCAGGTGTGTATTTTCCTTTTAAAATATCTCCGCACTTATCGACTAAAAAATGATAGTGCTCAAAATCCGTTGACGAGGGAGTATACTTCCCTCCAGTCCAATGAAGAATTATCCTTTTCATTTTTTTCTCCTGAAATTAAATCCAATACTAATTTTCCGTGAATGTTTAAAAATTTAGACACCGCCTGAGTTCTGTTTTTTGCATGGTATTTGATATAGATTCTTGCGAGGTAATTTTGAACGGTTCTTACGCTAAGATTCAGAGTGCTTGCTATGGCACGGTCTTTAAGACCGCTGCAAAGCAGCGACATCACTTGCGCTTCGCGGTTTGTTAGCCTCATTATTTGTCCTCTCTTGTTGATGAGTTTATTCATATCAGTTACTAATTGAAAAAAATAAATGTATTTTCCGTGGTTAATTTTTACCTTTTAAATATTTATTAAAAACTTTTTTAAGCAGCCAAAAAGCAAATGTGGTAAGAATATTAGAGAAAGTTATTTTTTTAAAATTTGCAAAAAATGTGACAAGTTTACTCAACTTTTCCATAAATACTCAATTCCTCGCTTATATTATTAAGGCTCAAAACATATATGGGGACTAAGAAAGCCTTGGTTTAGATATACATATAATATCAAACATTTTTATTTTGAAAATCACCAGAAATACTTGAGTAATTTTAGTTATTGCGTATATGTAAATAGTTGCTAAAAGCTTTGTGCTGCAAGCTTTTATGAACAATTTTATATTTAAAAATTATTATAAAAAATGTTATAATTTTACAAAAATTTATAATAAAAAAAGAGGCACTATGTTGTATAGAATTAATCTACTTACCTGGAGCGTGCCTCAAAGAATTAAGAATTAAGATACGAAACGGATTTTGTGCGGGCGCGATAGCATTAGCGTGCGCCCATGCGAGTCACTTTGACGAAGTGACAAAATTTCTATGAAATTTTCAAACGAAGTTAAAAAGTGAGGAGCGTCAATAATCCAAGAAACCTACGTAGAAAATTTTCTACGGGGCTTGTGCCCCGTTAAAATTTTCAAACGAGCCTTAGGATGTGAGCCCGTTAGCTCTTCTTGTAGGCGAAGAATGAGCCGT
>CASDXV010000013.1 GCA_949285255.1 uncultured bacterium
AATCTCATACATTTTATTATTACTATCAACTCCTGCAACACGAGAAGCTGAACCTCCACCACCACCGGGTAGTGCTACCTTATACACTATATCAACTCTTCCATTACCTCCTTTACCTCCACCATAGAAGTGTGAAGTAGAATTAGCCCATGCGGGAGTTAATCCTCCGCCACCGCCAAAACCGTAAATACTTGCATTTTGTCCTTTTGCAAGACTTATCTCGGTATTTGTTGCTCTTTGATTAGCGGTTCTGTTACTATCTATATACAGATACCCTCCCGAACTGTTATCTCCGTCATTAATAGTCCCTGTATTTTTAACTCTTCCTCCATTACCGCCTTTTGTAGAACTACCAGCTTCTCCGCTATAAGATAGGATAGTACATGCCGTATCACCGCCAGAAAAACTATCTGTAGTATCTTTCCTATCTCGAGCATAACATGTACCGGATACTGTTGTATTACCACTTGCTGTACCGTTTGTGTAAGCACTTCCATTAGCAGATGTTGTAGCTGCATTACCTCCTAATCCTCCTTTTACATAATATGTTCCTAACTCAACACTACCTCTTTTATGAACAATCTTTGTTGTTCCTCCCTGACTTCCTTTAGTTCTTGCAGCTCCGCCATTACCACCACTACCTATTGTTATCTCAAACACATCTTTAGGCAGAACATTAATAGTCTTCTCCATAACCGCTCCTGATGCGCCACCTGCACCACTGTAGCGGTTATATCTGTTTAGTGAGCGAACACAACGGACAGACTTTGCAGATTCAGTACCATACATATTACCTAGAATTACCTAGATAGTTTCTACACACACCATGTCTACCAAATGAAGTTCCATCAGATGCCCAAATATAAGACTCAACGCAATAATTTTGGTAAGCTCCATTGCAGCCAATACGAATTTTGCAAATTGGCATTTTAGCATTCTCTATTTGACTATCACACCCATAATTATCATTGTGCGAGCAAATTTGTAGTCCATTTGAACCAGCATCTACACTCCACTCATTAAAGTACTTAGCTATTTTCTTAAGTTCCGAATTTGCTGGCAGACGGTATGTCCCCCTTTCTTCTCTAGTTTTACTTTTATATGCGCCGCATACTTGACTTGCTGCTTCCAAGGTACAAACAGCTCTATTGCAGCCTGTTGCCGCACCTCCTGATGCCGGCGCAGAACAACTGTTAGCATCCCCATTCCAACAACACACGCCTGTTCTGGTGCAAGTTTGGCCTTGATTTAAATTTGGGTCCATTTCAACAGTTTGCGCACCTATTGTATCAGGATAACTCAAATTTCGTTTTGTATAACATAAATCGGTTTCATTTGTAGAACCCCTTACTGCAAGAAACTCATCACTTAGACATTTATTGTTATACACTCTTGAATTTTTTTCATTTACACTCGGAGTGCTTGCTCCATTGCTTCCTCCTGTCCAAGTGGTAGAACTTGTAAAAGAAACATCTTTTTCAACATAAGTTGAACCAGCTCCGCCTCCTGCGCCTCCTGAGCCTTGAATAAAAAGCGTATTTATTCCAATCGGAACATCAAAAGTATAAGTACCTGGATTGGTATATATCTCAAGACCCTTTTTATTATCAGTCTGTACACTGATACTTTCTTTCATCCTTTTTGTTATAACAGGAGCTAAGGCTACCATAATAACCGATATTACAAGGACAGCGGTTAAAAGTTCAGCTAGTGTAAAAGCTCTTTTATTACCCAAGTGCATAATTTTCCTGCTCCTTAATATTTGATATTAATAACATAGCAATAATATAACATGTATAGCAACAGTTTTTAAAATTGTCAATTGTTATAAATATAGGTAGCATTGATATTATGTTAAATATCAAACAAGAGATTCAAATACTTCTTTTAAGGCGTGGTTTATCAATGAGAAAGCTTCTTGTAAAGATGCAAGAAGCAGGCTATGATATGCCTGCATCAAGTAATTTTTCCGTCATGCTTTCAAAGAAAAGAATACGTTTTGAAACCGTGCAAGAGGTTTTGAATTTTTTGGGTTATGAATTTAAAATAGTTGAAAAAACGCCTAGCGAATAATTTTTACCCTAAAGTCTTTTTCAAGTGCCTCAAGCACATGAGGGTTTATTATAGATGAAGAACAGTTTACAAAACAGATGTTTTCAAGTTCCATAAAAAGTACCGACATAAGTGTATTTATAGAACTTATTGAACAGGATGTGAAGAACAAATCTGTCTTTATGTTCATTTCTGCACATTTATCAAGTGTGTATAAAAGTTTGTCGGATTCTATAGGGCAAGCAAGATTAATTACTTTTTTGTCGCCAAATTCCTGAATATCGTCTTCTGTGGAGTTTTCGCCCACAACAATTACAACACTTTTGCCTTTAAGTTCTTGCAGAGTTTTTTCAATTTTTTCAAAATTATGCTCAAACTCAAGGTATATGTTATTTTCTGACTTACTAAAGCCGTCAAGCTTGAGTGCCGCCTCAATAAGCGGTTCGTAGTTTTTGTTTTTTATTTTAAACACTCTGTTTGGAGCAATTATTTTATTTGAATACACGGTGCCTCTTAAAAGAGTGTCTATTTTTTGGCTGAAGTTTTGCGTTATTAAAATCGCCCCCGGAAAGTTTGCAAAATCTACCTGAGCGTCTGATGTGCCGTAGTGGCCTATAAGGTTTTTATATTTTTTAAATTTTGGGTAACTATGGGCTATAAACATTGTAGAGTTTGTGTAAATGTTAATCTCTCTTTTGCCTATAGCTTCAAGAAGTTCTTCAAGCTCAATGAGGTCAGGCCCGCTTATTAAAATTGATTTGCCCTTTTTGGCATTTAAAAGAATTTTTGCACTTTCTCTTTTGCCGTAGCGCTCCTCATATAGCCTGTTTGTTTCTTTTTGGATTTCATAGCCTATTTTAGAAAATTCCAAAATTCTTCTCTTTAGTTTTTCAACTCTTGTAGAAAGGGAATTTGTGAGGGCAAAAAATCTTATAACTTCAAAGTCATAGTAAGATGTGTCTTCTTTAACTTTTTTTAAAAGCTCAAGAATAACGGAGCTTGTTTTTGCAAATACGGTTATAAGTTCAAAAAGTCTTTGTTTTTCAATACTTATGCCTTTATATTTGTTCTGCATCTTAGCTTCGCCGATTTTAATCATAGAGTTTATGGACTTGTTTTCGCAAGTGTCGCAGTTAAAATCAATAAGCTCGCATGAAATATGGTTTGCCTTGCAAAAGTTTACATATCTTTCTTTTACGGATTTTTTGTCATAGCAAAGTGCTTCAAGAAAATTGAGAAAATCTTCTTTATCGAAACTTGTATTTATCATAATTACAGAAAGACCTTTTATGAGCCTGTTTTCTATCTCTCTGTTAACTTGAGAGAGTTCTCTTAGTTTTATTACATAAAAACTTATCTCTCTTATCTCTGAGAGTAAAAGCTCTTCAACGGCACTTACCGTTGGGTCAATTGAACATATGCCCATACTTGAGCAAGTAGATTTATCGGATAAACTTTTTAAAAATTCAAACATAATGCTTAAAGTTTATACTTGTTGATTTTTTTTGTTATCCGATAAAAGGGTAATTGATGTTTTAGCCTTTGGAGTTATTTTCTGCCCAGCGCATCAAGATAGAGGAGTTTATATTTAACTGCACTGTCTTGCCAAGTGAACTTTGATGCTATGGCGTTTTTGATGATTTTATTAAAGTCATCACGCCTGTCGATGTATGTCCAGACGGCGTTTTTAACTTCATCAACCATAGAGCGCGCATCATAAGTTAAGAACTTGAATCCGTTAGCTTTTTCGTTAGGATAAGAAATTACAGTATCGTCTAATCCGCCTACTGCTCTGACGATTGGAACTGTGCCGTATTTCATTGCTATCATTTGAGAAATGCCGCAAGGTTCAAAAAGCGAAGGCATAAGGAACATATCCGCACCTTTGTATATGGTTTCGGATAAATCAGGCTTAAAGTCTATCCAAGCGCGCATATTGGATGAGTTGTTTGACACCCATATGAGCATATTTTCAAAGCCGTATTCGCCCGTTCCTAAAAATACAAAATCTGCCGGCAGATTCATCAAGTCAAATTTTGCAAAGTCAACTAAAGACAGCCCTTTTTGATACACTAGCCTTGAAATCATTGCAATAAGAGGTCTGTCGGGGTTTTGCGGCAGACCAAACATTTGCTGTACCTTGGCTTTGAATTCGGGTTTAACTTTGGGGTCAAAGTCTTTTTTGTCGTAGTCAGTACCGTTTAAAATGCCACAGAGTTTGTATGTTTGACCGCGAAGAGTGTAGTCCATACCTTCGCCAAACTCTGAGCCCAGGATTTCTCTTGCGTAGCGAGGCGATACTGTTACTATTTTATCCGAGCAGTATATAGCGCCTTTTACCCAGTTTACTCTGCCGTAGTGCTCGACACATTGGTCATTGTATACGCAATCCCAGCGCATATTTGCAAAATCTATAATAGATTTGTCGCATGAGCCCTGATATGCCAGATTATGTATTGCAAAGACTGTTTTTGTATTTGAATAAAATTCATCAAATTTGTAGTTGTTTTTAATGTAAACAGGCAGCATTGCAGTGTGCCAGTCGTTAGCCTGAATAATATCCGGCTTAAAGTTAAGCAGTTTTGCGTATTCAAGAACCGCAAGAGAAAATGATACATAGCGCTGCTGTTCATACATTTCATCCACCCATTGAGGATAGACAACATTAAAACATGAGAAGTATTTTGGGTTGTCTACAAAAAATACGTTTATATTTTTTGATTTGGGCAGTTTGCACATTTTTAACTTAAATACGTGGCGGGTATGCCCCATATCTATCTGAAGTTCTGAGTTTTCAAGCTCTTTTATACCCCATTTTTCTTGGTCTATTGAGCCGTATAGCGGGGTAAAAATTGCTATCTCGCAGTTTTCTTTTTCTAAATATACGGGGAGTTCTCCCACAACGTCAGCTAAGCCGCCGACTTTAGAGAACGGTGCAACTTCTGCGCTTGCAAAAAGCACTTTTAATTTTTTTTCTGCCATTATTCTATCCTTTATGAATTTGATAATATTTGAAGAGTTTGTCTTAAAATCTCTTGAGAGTCATCCTTTTTAGAATTTTTTGCACTTATTTCAAGAGCACCTTTGTACTCTTGCTGGCTGTAACCTAAAGATTGAAGCACGCTTTGTACTTCAAGAATTGTTTCTTTAGATATGTTATTTGATATAGTGTTTATCTTTTCTGCCGTTATTTCAGATGATACATTCAGGCTTGTGAGTTTGTCTTTCAGCTCAAGGATGATTTTTTGAGCCATTTTTGCTCCGACGCCTTTTGTTCTTGAGATGAGTTTATAATCCTCTTCAATAACCGCTCCTATAAGCTCTGAGCCTGAAAATTCGTCCAAAAGGCACATTGCAACCTTTGTACCTATGCCTGATACTGAAGTTAAAATGTCAAAAATCGTTCTGTCTTCTCTGTGACAAAAACCGCAAAGAGTCATGGAATCTTCTTTGTGAATAAGTTTTGTATAAATTTTCGTTTCTTTATTCACATCATCAAGCAGTCCTAAAGTCCTTGCGTTACAGAAAACAGAGTATCCTATGCCGTTATTTTCAATAACTGCGTAGGGGTGATTTTTAGATATTAAAGTTCCTTTGATGTAATCAAACACTTAGAGTTTTTCCTAATTTTTCAAGGGTTTTTATATCTTCCTCGGGTGTAATTCCTATTGTTGTGAGGTAGTTGCCGATTAGTATCCCTTCAATGCAACTGTCAAGCGCAAGCTCCATATTTTCCTTAGATAGTCTTGCCTTTCTGCCTCCCGCAAACCTTACTATAGAATCGGGATTTGCAATTTTAAATATTGCTGCCGTTCTTAAGATGTTTTCTTCATCTATTTTATCGCCGTAATTTTCAAAGGGAGTTCCTTTAATTGGCGTTAAAATGTTAAAAGGAATGGACTCGGGCTTAATTTGCGCAAGTTCAAGCGCCATTTCAACCCTTTGTTCAATTGTCTCGCCCATGCCGATTATCACTCCGCAGCAAAGTTCAAGCCCTGCTTCTTTAACCTTTCTTATGGTATCAAGTCTGTCTTCATAGGTGTGAGTGTGAGTAATATGAGGGTGATACGAGCGGCAAGTGTTTATATTGTGGTGAAACCTTACAAGCCCTGCATCTTTTAGCATTTGCGCTTGTCCGTCTTTTAGAAGCCCAATTGAGGCGCAGCTTTTAAGACCGAGTTTATTAATTTCCGATATCATCTCGCAAAAGCGCGGCATATCTTTATCCAGAGGGCCTCTGCCTGATGTAACTATTGCAAATCTTGTTGCACCGTTGGCTTTTGCTTCACGAGCAACTTTTATAACTTCTTGTGTTTCAACAAGCGGATGAGTGGGAATATTTGTCATATAATAGGAGCTCTGTGCGCAGTACTTGCAGCCCTCCTGACATTTACCCGTTCTTGCGCTTATTAAAGAGCAAAACTCAACCGTGTTTTTTGTTTTTTCTTTAGCCAGAGCAAGTAATTTATTTAAGTCTGACGAATATAGTTCAATTAGAGTTTGTTTATCCATAGGATTATTATACAATAAAAATATGTTTGGCATTAATATTTTTAAAGACTGGAAAAAATATTATAACAAAGCGCTTGATTACTATAGAAAGAAAAACTACAAGCGTGCTTTGGAGTTGTTTGAACAGGCAAAAAAACTCCAGCCGAAAAATTATAAAATCCCTTATAACATGGCACTTTGCTATCAGTATTTGGGAGAAGATTTAAAAGCGCTTGAACTGTACAAAATTGCCTCTAAATTGTGTCCTGATGACCTTGATACGGTATTTAACATAGGGTGTATTTTATTTTCCAAAAACAAAATAGAAGAGGCAATTGAAGAGTTTAAAAAAGTGCTTGAAAAAGATACTAAAAGCTATGACGCTAACTATGCTCTATCAATTTGCTATGCAAGTTTGGCGCAGTGGGAAAATTCGCAGAAATACTGCGAAGAAGCTCTCAGACTGCAAGAGCGCTCACACAGAGCAAATAATCAGATGGGCTTGATATTTTACTCAATTGAAGACTGGGATAATGCCATTAAATACTTTAAAAAGGCAATAAAAAATAACCCCACGCAGTTCCCAAAGTATTATTCAAACCTTGCTTTAACTTACGATAAGATTGGCGATAGCGAAAATGCCCTTAGGATTTATAATAAAATCAAGAAAAAATTTCCTGACTATCAGGGGCTTGATTTTATGAAAATGACTTTTGAAATTAAGTCGAGGTCTTAAGGCTGTTTAGCGAATCTACTATCTTTTGCGCCGCTTTGTCGTTACCGAGCATTTTGTAGCAGTATGCAAGGTTGATGTAAAAGTCTTTTTCATCTGCTTTTATTGCTATTGCTTTTATGAGGTATTTTTTTGCTTTTGAATAGTTTTCTTTTGCCAGATAGCTGCTTGCAAGATTGTAGTAAGAATAGGCAAATTCACTGTTGGATTTGATACTCAGTTTAAAATTTTTCTCCGCAAGTGTGTAGGATTTTTTCTTTAAGAGTATGCAGCCTATGTTGTAGTATGCTTTATAAGCCTTATCATCAATAGTTGCGGCTTTATTAAAGTTCTCTATCGCAACTCCTCTTTGACCCAAATCGTCATATATGTTGCCCAAAACCACAAAAACATCACTGTCACGCCTGTTTTGAGGGATTTTATTTATAAGTTCAAGCGCTTCTTTTTTGTTGTTTGTAGAGTATAGTGCAAATGCTTCGTTTTTGATATCAAGTATTTCTTTGTCGCTTAAAAGCTCGGCACTATTTGCAAATGAATAAAAACCACAGAAAAATAATACAAGAATCAAACTTATAGATGATTTTAATGTTTTATTTTTTAATAAACTCTTCATGTAAACCGTTTCCCTTATTTGAAAACCCCTGCAATAAAATGTTAACATTTATTTAGTTTTATTTGCAACAAGTTTAATTTTTTATTTTTTTTAAAGTACAATTACAGACAAATCACAAAAGAACAAAACCATGAATAAAATGCTAGAAAAACCATCTTACACATACAATAAGCCGTTGCCAAAGATGCCTAAAAGAAGAAGAAAAACAAACCAAGCAAGCAGTTTTGTGCGCTCATTTTTGATAACACTTATAGTGCTTAGCTCGCTTGCAGCAATTGCTTATAGAACTGATGTAAAAAATGCCTTTTCTGATGTTATAGCGACGCTTACAGGTAAGCAGGCTGGCAGAATGGAGCTAAATCTGCCTTTTTCTCCAAGGCGTCAGAATATTTTATTTATGGGAGTTGATGTAGCGTCAAACGCTAAAGACCCTTTTAAGGGCAATCGCTCGGATACAATGCTGTTAATAAGCATAGCGCCATACGGTAAAGATGTTAATGTCATCTCTATTCCTCGTGATTCCAAGGTTTATATTTCAGATAGAAATAAACCCGATAAAATTAACCACGCTTTTGCCTACGGCGGGCCTGATTTGTCGGTAAAAACGGTAGAAGAAACCTTTGGTGTCAGAATTGACCACTATATAGCACTAAGTAATGAAGGCTTAATAAAATTCATTGATACAATTGGCGGTTTGCCTATATATATTGAAAAAGATATGCACTATAACGACTCAACTGCGGGTTTGCACATAAATCTTACGCAAGGCGAGTATGTTCTAAACGGTGAGCAGACTGAAGGGTATTTAAGATTTAGAAAAGATGCCCTTGGCGACATTGGCCGCATAAGACGCCAGCAGTGGTTCTTTAATGCACTTACTGCAAGACTTAAAGACCCCTCTGTCCTTGTTAAAATCCCTGAAGTTTTAAAAATAATGCCTAAATACATTAAAACAGACATGTCCGTGTATGAGCTTTCTCAATATGCTGCACTTGTAAAAAGTATTGACACATCTTCAATTCAGGTGGCAACACTCCCCGGGACTCCATCTACAAAAGGTGTGATTAGCTACTGGATTTTAGACCCCGATAAAACTCAAGATATAATAAATAAACTTGTTTATAGGGATAAACCTGCTCCTCTAAGTGAAGCACTAAGTGTAGGAATATTATATACCCCAAGTAAAGAGTCAAATGCGCTTACCCTGAAAGCTCAACTTGAGCAAAACGGTGCGGTTGTAAAAATGCAAAGCAGAAACAGTCTGACCCATGACCATATAGCAATTCATAATCTTGATGTACCTAAAGATACACTTGATTCACTGAAGAAAATAATCCCCGAAATGAAAGAAAAGCAAACCGTTTATGACCCTGTCGGATTTAACAAAGCTGCAAAGGATTTTACCATAATTCTTGCAGGCTCTTAAAATGCCCTAAAAATCCTATAATCGGTGTAATTTTGGCTGTTTAATATTATTCTAATGATTGATTTTATTTACCCCATTGTGTAAGAGAATTTTTGTATGTTGTCAAATTTAAATGAGAAGTATCTTCTTAAGTTTATTTCAAATGAGAATAACATTATAAAGTCAGACAGCGATACTTATATAGAGCTGCTTGATTCGCTTGGCGTGAAGTTGAAATTTAAAAGTACTAATCCTGTTTATGATATAATTGATAGCTTAGAATACGGCGGAGTTATATATGAATAAAAAAAAGCAGATATTTGATGTAATTGTATATATATTAATGTTTCTGCTTGTTTTTGGTTTCTTAATTTATGCGGGCAGATTTAATGCTTTTGGAAAATTTGTCGGAAGTATGGAGTTTAAAACCTTTGATATAAGGCAAAATCTTATTCTTCCTCATAAAGAAAATAATAAAGATATAGTAATAATAGCAGTTGATGACCCAAGTTATGAGTACATAACGGAGAAGTTTGGCACTTGGCCTGTACCAAGGAGTTTCTGGGCAAAGCTTATTAACGGGTTAGAGGTAGCTAATCCTAAGTTTATAGCTTTTGACTTGCTTTTTACAAAAAGACTCGGTGCGCTTGATGAGGGAGATTTAAAATTAATTGAAGCGGTTAAAAATCATCAGAACGTATATCTTTCAATGAATTTTGATAATTACCCCTCAACTATAAGAATGGCACCGCAATTGCCCGAGGGCTTGGAAGTTAATCTTAAAAACGGAAATATAATAAAAAACAGCCCGTTTTTGCATTTTAATAACTGCAGAAAAGCAATGGATGAGCTTTTAGATGTTACATCAAACTTTGGCTTTATAAATGTCACACGTGATGATGACGGCATTATAAGATACATTGCTCCTATGTTTTACTATAAAGATGCTTATTATCCAAATTTAACAACGGCAATTGCTCTAAAGTATCTAAACATTGACCCTAATAATTTATATGTAAAAGACAATACTTTGTATCTTGATAATTCACATAAAATCCCTCTTAATCCTGACGGCAGGGCAACAATTAACTGGTATGGCAGAGAGGGAACTTTTGAGCATATTGGTTTGTGGCAGGTTGATGATGCTATAAATCGAGGCGATACAAAGTTTTTGAAAGAAAAATTTGAAAATAAAATTATATACATAGGAACAACGGTAACAGCATTAGCTGATATTAAAAGTACGCCTGTTTCTTTTATGTATCCGGGGGTTGAAACTCACGCTACATTTTTAAACAATATTTTAGATAACAGCTTTATAATACACTCGACATTTAAAAGTGATATCATAATAGCTGCACTGCTTTGTTTTTTGGTGGGATTTTTTATTTTAAAACTGGATTCTGTTCCTTATTCTATACTCTGTTGTGTTGCAATACTTATTGCATATTTGATAATAACTGTTCTTTTGATGGAATACTTTAACCTTTGGCTTGGTATTATTTTGCCGCTTTTCTCCGCCACACTTATTTTTATAGCGGCGTACATTACAAAATATCTTCTAAAATCAAAGGATTATGAACATACCTACAAGCTTGCCGTAACCGACGGCTTGACCGAGATGTACAATCACAGATACTTCCAAGAGCAAATGATAATGAATGTAGGTAATGTTGCAAGGTACGGGGGGAATTTCTCTCTTATTTTGATTGATATTGATTTCTTTAAAAAGTTTAACGATAAACACGGTCACCAAAGCGGAGATGCAGTTTTAAGGCAAGTGGCTCAGACTATTAAAAGAAATGTGAGAACAAGCGATATTCCCTGTCGCTACGGTGGTGAAGAAATGTCTGTAATACTCACTAATACCAAAAAAGAAGATGCAATTACAACGGCTAAGAAAATCTGGAGTGCAATAAGAGAGCGCAAGTTTGAACTGGCAGACGGTAATTGGGCAAATGTTACCATAAGTGTGGGGGTCGCTACCATGCCCGATAACGGCAATAATCCGCAAGAACTTATAGAATTTGCCGATAAATGTCTATATAAGGCAAAACAAAACGGCAGGGACCAGGTAGTAAGCGATATTGACTAATCTTCAGATGAGTTTGCGCATAATTTTTATTCATACTATAATCAATTCAAAAGAATTTTGAAAGGTTATTATATGGTAAATTCGGTTGTAATAGTGGGCAGAGTCGGACAAGACCCCGAGATGAAGTATTTTGAAAGCGGCAAGGTGCGCACAAGCTTTTCTGTTGCGGTAAATCGCTGGAATGCCCGCACAAAAGAGGAAACAACCGATTGGTTTAATATTGAAGTTTGGGACAAACAAGCAGAAATTGTTGGCGAATGGGTAAAAAAAGGACGTCTGGTAGGTGTTGAGGGCAGGTTAGCAGTTAACAAGTGGCAGACACCCGATGGCGAGATGGCGGAAAGATACCTTATAAGAGGCACAAATGTTCGCTTGATGGGTTCTAAAAAAGACGAGAATTAAAATGATTTTATCAAGTACAATAGGTATTATCGCTGACGATTTAACAGGCGCAAATGACACTGCCTTGCAGTTTTTTCTAAAAGGTTCAAATACCGAGATTTTGCTTGATTACTCGGATGAGTTGCAAAATCATATAAATGTCGGCACTTGGGCTATTTCAACAGAATCAAGAAATATAGATAAAAACGATGCTGCAAAAATAGTCTATGACAGCGCTTTGATTTTAAAAGAGAAATTAAACGTAGAGTATTTTTATAAAAAAATAGACTCAACACTTCGCGGTAACATCACCTATGAAATTTTTGCCGCACTTGAAGCAACAGGAAAGGATGCCGCTATTGTTGCGCCTGCTTTTGTGCAGGAGGGTAGAATTACAATAGGCGGCTATCAACTCTCAAAAGGCGTACCTATTGAAAGAACCGATGCTGCTCGTGACCCCGGTGCTCCTATTTATGAGTCATATGTGCCTGATATTTTAAAAAAACAACTTGGCGATAATGCAAAAAACATGGTTGATTCAATTGAACTAAATGTTGTTGCAAAAGGCGCGGGGCCTATTGCTCAAAAAATAACCGAGCTTGTTGAGGCAGGTAAAAAAATTATTGTAGTAGATTGTGTTTCTACAGTTGATTTTGAGCAAATTGTACTTGCAATGCAAAAATCCCCCTATAACCTTTTGCCCTGTGGTTCGGCAGGTCTTGCTCAGGCACTTGCACCACACTGGCTTGAAGAAATTAAGGTGAATAAAGCTACAAAGACTGTGCCGCGCTTGCCAAAACTCATTCTTTCAGGTTCTGCCACAACACTTAGCGCGCTACAATTACAAAAGTTAGAAAATGAAGACGATTATTCAAACAAGTCATATTTTCTTTGTTTGACGCTAAAGGATATAATAAACGGCGTTAGTGAAAATATCGTAAGAAGAGTTTTGGATAATCTTGTCCAAGACAACATCGTCGCAGTTCACGTTTGTGGTGTACTGGAGGAAGTAAAAAACGAAGAGGGTAAAAATATTCTTATTGATGAGGGTATTACAAAAGAAGCTCTTTCAAAAAGAATTACAAAATACTTGGCTGAGCTTGTTTTGGAAATAAAAAAACAGGCTGAATTTATTTTAATTACAATAGGCGGTGAGACCTCTCGCGCTTGCTGCAGTGCAATTGAGTCAAAATATCTGCAGGTGGCAGATGCCATTTTGCCCGCTATTCCTCTTTGTCTTGATTCAAGTGCCCAGCTTGTAGTTACAAAATCGGGCAATTTGGGTACAACATCAACCCTTGTTGAGATTATTCAATACTTAGAGCACCACGAAAATGTATAAAATAGCTATAACAACAGGTGATATAAAAGGTATCAGCCCTGAAATTACAAAGAAAGCTCTGGATTTTTTAAATCTGCCAAAGTCCGATGTAGTTATAATAGGTCAGAAGATATCTCATATTTATGACACTATAGTTGTTGACGATTCAATAAACGGGGAATTTTGCTACAACACTTTAAAAATTGCATCAGAGCTTGCTTTGGATAATAAAATAGGCGCAATAGTAACAGCGCCCGTGTCAAAACTTGCGCTGCTTGAAGCGGGGTATAATTTTTCGGGTCAGACAGAAGTCTTGTCTAGCCTTTTAAATAACGAAGCCGAGATGTTATTTATAGCGGATGATTTTAGGGTAATGCTTTTAACAAGACATTTGGCACTTAAAGATGTAAAAATTACAAAAGAGATGATGATAGATAAAATCTCAAGGTTAAATGACTTTTTATTGAACCAATGTAATATTAAAAACCCAAAAATTGCCCTATGTGCCCTAAATCCTCACGCGGGAGAGGGTGGTATGCTGGGCAGAGAAGAAATTGACATTATGCTACCTGCTATAAATACTTTAAGACAAAAAGGCATAGATGTGCTAAACCCGATGAGCGCAGATGCTCTTTTTGCCGGAGTCGGTAAAAAATATTTAAAATGTGAAAAACAAGAGTATGACGCTGTTGTTGCCTGCTATCACGACCAGGGTTTATGTCCTGTTAAGGCACTTTGTTTTGATAAAACGGTTAACACAACAATAGGTTTAAAAGTCATCCGCACTTCCCCTTCTTGCGGTACGGCGTATGATATAGCGGGTAAAAATATAGCCGACCCGACAAGCATGATAGAGGCTATTAAGCTTGCTTATAAACTTAACAAATCTTAATATACATGTACTACAAACGTAAAAAATAATGTATAATGGAATTGTAAAGTTTAGTTAAGAATGAGCAAGTATGTCATTTAACATTAACGGACCTTCAAATAAACCTGTAATCCAAGAAGCCCAAAACATGATGAACAACGGTGGCGGCGGCAATTTGGGCTACTTTATGCGTGAAGATTCAGATGAAGCAATAAAATTTGTAAACAGTGATGAGGAAGATTGCTTTGAAAAATCCGTTGAGATAGATGATGAGATTCAAGACAGTGAAGATTTGCTTTTGCTGGATAGAATTATTCGCTTTATAAAAAGGTTATGGCGCGCTTTAATTTTAAAACTTGCGCATGCAAAAACAACTTCGGGTGATGATTTTATTTCTCAAAAATAGTTGACTTTATTTTCTAAAACCTTAAAAACAAACTATGAAAAGTTTATTGGATTTGTTTTTAAGAAAATCAACCTGCGCTCACACCCATGCTCTAATTAACACAAATGAGGGCTATTGCCCTGACTGCGGCGCTTATTTAAAAAAATATTTTTATATAGTTCGTTGTCTAAGGTGCGATGTTAAGCGCGAGGCAAAAATATATTTTGGCGATGTTTTACCAAAGGAAAAATACTGTACAAACTGCGGCTCAAAAGAGTATTATGTTGAAAAGCTTGATATTATAAGCTTTATTGATATACCATATGCAATTCATACAAAAGAAATCGTCCTTCAAGGCGAGTTTGAGTTTGCAAGCGCACAGATTTGGGTTGATTCCAATAATGTAAAACCCGTCAGATATTTGACGGGCTCAGTTTAATATTACAGATTTTCTTCAAATCCCGGCGAGCGCTCGGGCAGGTTTTGATAGCCTTTATTTGATATAACAAACTTTCTTATATATGTGCTTGTGTAATCGCCTTTTTCAAAGAGCTTCTTAATTACATTTTCTCTCTCTACAAGCGGGTGAGAGATGTTTTGTATTTTAGGATTGTCTTCGCTTAACTGTGTCCAAACTGCAGCCTCAAGCGTCCAGGCGTATGTTTCTTCATTCAATGAATTAAGCTCGTCCTGATGAATTGCTTCATGTGCTAAAAGTGCTGCAAGTGCCTCTTTTGGAGCGTCTTTGTGTTTTTTGTTTATATAAATATAAAGCTTGCCGTTTTTCTTCCAACCTAAGGCGTCAAAATTTGTATAAGCGGGGTTAATTTCAGAGAGGTTTTTAAACTCTATTTTAATGGGTTTTTGTGTAAGGTTCTCCCCTAAAACCGCACGTCTTGAGTACTCTCCCGTTGTGTTTTTTAAAAGTTCAAGCGCTTCAACTACACTGTAGTCGGTTGTACTTTTTTTGTATGTTTTTAAAAGTTCTTCATTAACAGGCGTAATTTCAGCTTGCGGAGGCTCAACTATAGCGTAAGCGCAGTTAAGCGAAAATGAAAGCGCAAGAGCCGCCAAGCAAAATATTTTTTTATACTTTTTCATAATACTCATCCTCAAAAACTTCCATAATACATTATTACATATTTATTTTATAAGGAAAGTTTTGTCGAAGTCTAAAGAGTTGTTTTTTGCTCTTGAGCTCCTGTTGAGAGGTCTTTTACCGTATAGAAACCTTTTTCTATTTCATCTTCACCAAGGATAATTGCATATTTAGAAATTTTTGCCGCTTTTTCAAGCTGCTTTGCAAATTTTCTGTTTTGCATGTCAAAATCGCAGCTGTAGCCTTTGTTTCTTAATTCTTGGCAGAGTTTTATTGCTTCTTTTGAGTATTTTGATACAACAAAGTAGTCAAGTTTTGGTGCTTGTTGTTTTTCTACAAGTTCAAAAAGCCTTTCAACTCCCATTGCCCAGCCTACGGCAGGTGTTGGCGTACCGCCAAGCATTTCAACCAATCCGTCATATCTTCCGCCTCCGCAGACTGCGTTTTGTGAACCAAGAGAGTTGCTTTTTATCTCAAAAACGGTGCGGTTATAGTAGTCAAGTCCGCGCACAAGCATTTTGTTTCTTGTGTATTTTATGTTAAGGGCGTTTAGGTATTCCTGAACTTTTTCAAAGTGTTCGCTGCACTCTTGACATATATAATCGCTTAAAATTACATTTTTTATTTCATCCTGTTCAAAAATCTTTTGACAGTTTTCGTCTTTACAGTCAAGAATTCTGAGCGGATTTTTTTCGTATCTAACTTTGCAGTCGTCACAAAGCTTATCAAGATAAGGTTTTAGGACTTCTTTTATTTGGTTTCTGTATTTTTCTCTGCATTTAGGGCAGCCAAGACTGTTAAGTTCCACTTCAAGATTGTCTACACCTGTTGATTTTAGGAATTCTTCCGCCATAAGTATGGCTTCAGCGTCAGCCGTGGGGCTTTCTACTCCAAAAAGTTCTATACCAATCTGGTGAAACTGTCTTTGGCGGCCTGCTTGCGGACGCTCGTAGCGAAACATCGGGCCAAAGTACCAAAACTTTTGCGGCGGAGATTGGCGCGATATGTTGTGCTCAATATACGCTCTTACTACTCCTGCGGTATTTTCGGGGCGAAGGGTGATGGAGTTTTCGCTTTTTTCTTTTCCGCCGACCGAGAATGTGTACATTTCTTTGTTAACGATGTCTGTTGAATCTCCGACACCTCTTTTAAAAAGTTCCGTCGCTTCAAAAATCGGCGTTCTTATTTCCTGATAATTTGCACTTTGAAAAATGCGCCTTGCATTGTCTTGAATTTTTTGCCAAGTGAAAGTGTCTTCACCGATTATATCTTTTGTACCGCGTTGAGCTTTAATCATTTTATTTCCCTTTTTGTGATTATTGTACTATAAACTTTTTTAATTTTTCTTTTCACCAAACCTTAAATACTCTTCAATAAACCCGTCTATCTCACCGTTCATAACGGCATCTATGTTACCCATTTCATACCCTGTTCTGTGGTCTTTAACAAGTTTATAGGGATGAAAAACATAAGAGCGGATTTGTGAGCCGAAGTTCACATCCATAGCTTCACCCTTTAGGCCTGATAACTTTTGCTCATGTTCCATTTGCTTTATGGCTAAAAGTTTTGAAGCAAGCATTTGCATGGCGGTTTCTTTGTTTTGCAGTTGCGAGCGCTCCTGCTGACATTTGACAACAATTCCTGTAGGCTTGTGATAAATCCTCACTGCCGTTTCAACTTTGTTGACGTTTTGCCCGCCTGCGCCTCCCGAGCGCATGGTTTCAACTTCTATTTCATCGGGTGATATTGTAATTTTCTTTTCAAAATCTTCTATAACAGGCGTAACTTCAAGCGAGGCAAAACTTGTTTGTCTTTTGCCGTTAGCGTTAAAAGGAGAAATCCTAACCAGCCTGTGCACGCCTTTTTCGGCCTTTGAGTAGCCATAAGCCCATTTTCCGGAGATTTTTACTGTAGCAGATTTTATTCCTGCCTCTTCCCCGTCTGACTTATCCAAAAGCTCGCACTCCCAGTTGTGAATTTGCGCCCAGCGCATATACATTCTAAGGAGTATTTGCGCCCAGTCTTGAGCATCAGTACCGCCTGCGCCCGAGTTTATTGTTAAAATCGCGTCATTTTTGTCATACTCGCCGCTTAGCATTTGCTCTAAATCAAACTTATCAAGAGCGGATTCAAGTTTTTTTATATTTTCAAAACTCTCTGAAATAAGTCCCTCATCATCAAGCTCTAAGCTTAATTGGGCGTCTTCAAAATCGCTGCACCAAGTGTTAAACTTCTCAAGAGTAGCTTTTATGTCTTTTTGCTCCTTTAAAAGCTTTGAGGCAAGCTCTTGATTGTCCCATATATCTTGTGCTTGAAGTTTTATATCAAGCTCATTTAGCGATTTTTTTAATTCATCAGGGTCAAAGACACCTTTCTGCCGCGTCTAAGCGTGGCTTTAGGGTGTTGAGTTTTTGTTTTAATTCTTCTTTTGTTTCAGACATAAAATAATTTTACTATAAACATGTTTTTGATAGAATTAAAGACGGCTTAACATAGGAGTTCAAAATGGAAGATATAAAAAAGATGATTAGGGATGTTCCCGATTTCCCTAAAAAAGGTATAATTTTTCGCGATATTACAACGGCTATAAAAGACGCCAAAACTATGCAGAAAATAGTTGACCTTATGGCTCAAGAATATGCGGATGAAAAAATTGATTATGTTGCAGGCATTGAGTCTCGCGGTTTTATTTTTGGCATGCCTATAGCATATAAATTAGGCTGCGGTTTTATTCCCATAAGAAAACCCGGTAAACTCCCCGCTGAAACAATTTCTCAGGAGTATAGCCTTGAATATGGCACGGATAAAATAGAAATCCATAAAGACGCTATCAAAAAAGGCGACAGAGTTCTTATAGTAGATGACCTGCTTGCAACCGGCGGAACAGCTGCTGCAGCTGCTAAGCTTGTAAGTTCAACAGGCGAGCTTGTCGGTATTTCTTTTTTAATTGAATTGGAAGATTTAAAAGGAAGAGAAAAACTGCCCGAGGGTGTTAAAGTTTCATCTCTTGTAAAATACTAAAAATCCCTTATAAAAATATAGGGTATAATTAAACTATGGCTGATGAAGATAAGCAGTTTGAGGCTTCGCAGCAGAAGCTCAATAAGGCACGAAAAGAAGGTCAGGTCGTAAAGTCGAAAGACTTTTCGGTTGCGATTGGTCTTGTTGTGATGTTCAGCGGAATTTATGCCCTGTCGCCTTTTATCTGGTCACAGATATCAGGACTTTTTACGCTTATTTATGAGCAGATACCTGAAGCTCATGTTGAGCAAATAGGCTACGCGTATCTGCTTTTTAGAACACTTGTACCTGCTGTTTTAATTATTGGGCCTATTCTTGCGCTTGCTTGGTTTGTGGGTATAATGGGCGATTTAATACAGGTAGGGCCTCTGTTTACCATGACCCCTCTTGCTCCAAAGTTTGATAAGCTTAACCCTACAAAATATTTTAAAAATCTTATGAGTCCAAAGACCCTTTTTGAGCTTGTTAAAAATATAGTAAAAGTAGCAATTTTAGGGATTGTAGGGTATGTGGTTTATATGGACCATTTCCCCGATATTATTATGCTTGCTGCAATAGATAACCAGTTTGCGGTTCTAATACAGTTTGGTAAGTTGGTTGTAGATTTTGTGGTTAAGGCGACAATTGCCTTTTTGATAATCGCTGCAGCGGATTACGGTGTTACAAAGTGGAAATTTTTACAAGACCAGAAAATGTCTTTTAAAGAGGTGAAAGATGAATACAAAAACACTGAAGGTGACCCGCATGTTAAAGCGGCACTAAGGCAAAGACGTCAGCAGCTTTTGCAAAAGAAGATGATGGATGCCGTACCTGATGCTGATTTTGTTGTAACTAACCCGACACACATTGCCTGTGCCCTTAAATACGACCAGAAAACAATGCAATCACCCCGTCTTGTAGCTAAAGGTACGGAGCTTTTTGCAAAGAAAATAAGGGAAATAGCAGAGCTTCACGGGGTTCCTGTTATAGAAAATCCTCCCGTTGCGCGTGCGATATTCAGGTTTGTTGATATAGACAGAGAAATTCCGCCTGATTTATACAAAGCGGTAGCTGAAATTCTTATTTTTGTTTACAACCTTAAAAAGAAAAAAGCGCAAAATCTTAATATTGATAATTCTAATCCTACAGATAAAGTGTAATGTTTGCATTTAAAAGCAAAAGATAGTAAAATTTTTTTATAGAATTGTATATGGGAAAATGGCTTCAACATTGCAATCAAATCTTAGTGATTACATAGATATAATTCAGAAAGTAGCACGGGTAGAATACAGGCGTATACCATCGCATATGGTGGAGTGCGAGGAGCTTGTGTCTATCGGTATTATTGCTATTCAAGCGTTAATAAAAAATAAAACGCCCGAGCAGCTTCAAAGATATAACACCTCATACATCGCAACCGCGGTAAGGTGGGCGATTCGTAACGAGCTTAGAAACCGCTACAAGTGGTACACTCTAAAACACAAGCGTGAAGAGGGCGAGGATGATGAGTACGATTCTTCAATGAATGACAATTCAAGCCTTGATGTTTCCCCGACAAAAGTTCGTGAAGCCATTTACGAAACCATACTTTCAATAGACTCGATTGCTGCAGCTTCTTCAGACAACGATTCTCCTTTTGATTTTATTAAGGATAATTCTGCAACTCCCGATGAAAAAGCTGAGATAAGCGAGCTTGGGAAAATTATAAGAGAAGCCATTGCAACACTTCCGCAAAAAGACAGAACAATTGTGGAGTATAGATTTTACAGAAACATGCAGGTAAAACAAATAGCCGCGCAGGTTGGTTTATCAAGCTCAAGAATAACGCGTATAGTGCAAAGCAGCCTCAATACGGTCAGGGAATATTTGCAAAAGCGCGGTCTTACAAGTTATTAAGTTACTATACAAACGAAAGGTTATAAAATGTTGTGCAAAGAAAATCCCGCGTTATCGCAAGAATATAAATCTGCAGTTGCAGACGCCTTAAAGGCTTTAGATAAAAAAAATCTTGCTCTTATACTTCATGGTGTAAGCTTCCCCTCTTCTTTAGGTGAAAATACGGGGTTTGGTACATATAACTCAGACGGTGCAAAAAGAGTTTTTGATTTTATGCAAGGCATTTTTAGTGCACTTCAACTTGGCCCTGCCGGCAAAACAAAAATGTCTGACCCTTCTCCATACTGCGGTACGGTTTTTTCAAAAAACCCTCTTTTTATAAATTTAAAAGCTCTAACAACAAGCGAGTGGGAACATCTTTTAAGTGAAGCAACATTAGAAAATATAGTTGAAAATAACCCGACAAAAGGCACAAACAGGGCATCTTATGTTTATGCAATTCAAAGATGCGACGCTGCTATGAAAGAAGTTTATGAAAACTTTAAAAAGAAAGCCTCTTGGGGTTTAAAAAGAAAATTTGATAAATTTAAAAAAGAAAATGCTTACTGGCTCGATAATGACGCTTTATATGAAGCATTTTGTATAGAAAACGATTCAGACTATTGGCCTCAGTGGCAAAGCGAACTGGATAGAACCCTGTTTGGCTCTGCCGATAAAAAAGAGGCTAAAAAAAGAATAGAAGAAATTTCTAAAAAATATAAAGATGTAATAGAAAAATACAAGCTTGAGCAGTTCATTGTAGCTCTTCAAGGCGAAAAGACTCTTGAATATGCTAAAGAGCGCAATATAAAACTCATCGCGGACAGACAAGTTGCGTTTTCCGACCGTGACAACTGGGCGTATCAAGCACTGTTTAAAGACGGCTGGTCACTTGGCTGCCCTCCTGATTATTTCTCAAAAGATGGTCAGGCATGGGGCTTTAGCGTAGTTGACCCTGAAAAACTCTTTAATAAAGACGGTTCACTGGGCCCTGCAGGAGAATTGCTTTTCAAACTGTATTTAAAAATGTTTAATGAAAACCCCGGCGGTGTTAGAATTGACCACACTGTAGGACTTATTGACCCTTGGGTATACAAACAAGGTTCTCTTCCAAAAGTTGAAGAGGGCGCAGGCAGATTGTACTCTTCGCCTCAACATGAAGAACTTAAAAAGTATTCTATAGCAACTATGGAAGATGTAGATAATGAGTTTGACCCTGATGAAGAAAAATGGATAAAACAACTAAGTGACGAGCAAATCAAACGCTATGGCGCTATGATAGAAAAAATCGTTATTGCATCCGCCAAAAAAGCAGGGCTGGATAAAGACGCTATTGTAGCAGAGGACCTGGGTACTCTTACATTCCCTGTAGAAAAAGTTATGGAAAAATACGGTCTGCAAGGTATGAAACTTGTTCAGTTTGTAGTGGCAGAAGAAGAAGACCACCCATACCGCTGCAAAAATATTGTTCCAAATTCTTGGGCAATGGTTGGAACTCATGACAATGAGCCTATCAGAATGTGGGCGTCACAAATGGTGAATACTGATAAAATGCATCCGCATGTAAGAAACCTTATGGAAGATTTATTCAGAGAATTTGATAATCAGGATGAGATTCGCCACAAACTCTACACTGATGAAAAATTCCTTGCGTTTGCAAAACTTGTAGAGATTTTTGCCTCTCCTGCGCAAAATCTTCAAATATTCTTTACTGATTTCTTTGGAATTAATGAAGTTTACAATAAGCCCGGTACTTCAGGCGACCCTAACTGGACTTTAAGACTTCCTGATAATTTTGAAGAATTTTACGCACAAAAAGTAAGCTCCGGCGATGCTCTAAATCTTCCACTTGCATTAATTTACGCTATAAAAGCGCGCGGAAGGGATTTTGCAAACCAAAACTCAGAACTTATTTCACGACTTGAAAAACTGGTATAAAATGAACATTAAACAAACTGTCAGGAATTTTATATTAATAGTTTTTATATTTCTTTTGGGATTTGCGCCATCAAGCGCATTTTCCATAAGAAATATGTGTTTAAATGTCGTGCAGCTAAGCGATACGCACATTTCAGACAGGGAAGATACATCATACAAGATGTTATCTTCTTCAAAAAAACTGCTTAAAGATGCAATAAATACCATAAACAACATGCAAGGTATCGACTTTGTTATGTTTACGGGTGATATGGTTGATAGTCCTTTACTTGAGAGTTACAAGGACTTTTTTACAATCTTGAGTGATTTAAACTACCCATCTCTTTTGACGTTTGGAAATCATGACAGTGCAATTTGCCCCCTTGATTCGGATGAATGTTCGCAAGGACTTAAAATAGATGAAGTTTTGGATTTTGTTAAAAAGTGCAACGGTAACTATGTTTTTGACAAGACTTATTATGCTTTCAGCCCAAAAACTGATTATAGAATTGTAGTACTTGACCCTGTAATTAGAAATGAAGTAACATCAAACGGTTTTTTGGATGATGAGCAGCTTGCATTTTTGGATAGCGAATTAAGTGAAAATCAAGATAAAGTTATTGTTATATTTCAACACCATCCTGTAGTTGAGCCTTTTATAAGTGAAGACCACAGTATAAAAAATGCTGCTAATTACCTTGAGATTTTACATAAGTACAAAAACCCTATTGTTGTTTGCTCAGGGCACTATCACGCTACAAAAATTACAAGAGATAAAAACCTTGTTTTTGTAAGCACCCCATCTTTAGTCACATATCCCAATGCTTTTCGTGTAATTAAAATAACAAATTATAAAGACAGAACTGCTTTTAACATTACAACGCAAGAAACCAACCTTAAGGATGTTCAAGAAAGAGCAAAACTAAGCACAATTGCCGCTACCTCTTTTTATGGGACGGATAAGGACAGAAATATTTCTTTTATAATTAAAAAACCGTATGTAAAAATAGAAAAAACACCAAAGCCTAAAAAAGAAAAAGTTAAAAAAGAAAAGAAAAAAAGAGGCAAAAAAGCTCAGCAAGAACTTGAAAAAGAACTCCAAACCCCTGTTCCTGAGGATGTTCAAGAAACTCTTCCTGATGAGAATGAAAGATTTATGGAAGAAAACATTCAAAGAATGAAAGAAAACTTTAACGATGATTTAATGCCCAATGTCGAAGAGGATGTATTGCAAAATGACCAACAAATTCAAAATCAAATTTAGAGGAGTTCGCGGTTCTTACCCTACTCCAAAAGCAAATTTTCTGGGTTTTGGCGGAAATACCTCTTGTGTTGAAGTTAATTTAGGGGATAATCTTGTAGTACTGGATGCCGGTACGGGCATTGTCGATTTAGGTACGGAGCTTGTGCGCGAGCATATTTTAAGTTCACCTAATCCATCCGAGAGAAAACCTATATGCGCTACTATCTTACTAAGCCATGTGCATCAAGACCATATACAGGGCCTACAGTTTTTTAAACCTGTTTTTATCAGAGGTTCAAAAATAAATGTCTTTGGTTTAAATATTAACAATGAAGATTTAAAAGACACGCTGCAAGATGTTCTTTTTGACAGAGTATTCCCTCTTGGAATTGATGATGTTAAATGCTCTTTTGATATAGAAAATTTAAACGATTCGAAAGTTGTTCTAATAAGAAAGGCATCCGAGCCTGAGATTATTGATGTAAGCGAATTTAATTCACAAGATTATACAAAAGAAGATGCTATAATAACATTTTACAAGACTCCCGCACACCCTAAAAACGGTTGTTTGTGCATACGAATAGACTATATGGGAAAATCTTTGGTCTATGCTACGGATAAGGAAAGTTACGTGGGCTCAGACAAGAGATTTATAGAATTTGCCCACGGGTGCGATTTATTAATCCATGATGCTCAATACACTCATCAGGACTATGTTTCGCCAATTTCACCAAAGCAGGGCTATGGCCACTCAACTTTTCAGATGGCTCTTGAGAGTGCAAAACTATCTAAAGCCAAAAGGGTCATGTTCTTTCACTATGACCCAAATTATGATGACACAACTCTTGAAATGTTAGAGAGAGAATTTAGCGATTTGCAAAATGGTGTAGGATTTGCAAAAGAGGGTGTTGAGATTGTGCTTTAAGTATTTTCTTGTACTTCTTTTGATGTTGTTTTCGCTTAATGCTGTAAGATGTGAAATTACACCTGTTGACGCTGCAAGAAATGCAAAAGAGCATAATAATCAAGGCGTGATTTTTATGCGTGAGGGAGATTACCTTGCTGCTATAAAAGAATTTAAAATCGCTATCGGTATAAATCCAAAAGCGCAGTCCACAAGCGTTTATTACAATAACCTCGGGCAAGCGTATATGAAAATATATGAAATTAACAAAAACCGTCTGCTTCCTATCTGGGCGCAGAGCTGTTTTGAGGACGCTCTGAGGGGCGATTGCATGAATATTACATATTACAGAAATCTGGTAAATGCTTATGAGGCAAGAGGTACACTTTCTTCAAGGGCGTCATATCATCTTGCAAGAAAAGGTGAAAATCCTTATAACGCAATAATTGTGGGTCTTATTTATTTAAAACAAAATAAAATCGGGGCTGCGGTTACAATGTTGGATACATTTTGTTCCGAGAACCCCGATTTAATTATTACAGATGATATTAAACGCATTATCGCTAAATATGAGTTTATTTAAAAATTGTCTGGTCTCTGTTAGGGCCTACACTTATTATTTTAATCGGCACTTGAAGAATTTCTTCCAGTCTGTTTAGATAAACTTTTGCTTCTTCTGGCAATTCTTCATAGGTTTTTATGTTTGAAATGCTTTTTTTCCAACCTCTAAATCTTTCAAACACAGGCTCGTAGTTGTAGTGTGATGCAACTTTTGTCGGATATTGTCTTATGATTTCACAGGTTTTCTTGTTTTTGTAGCCTGTGCAGAGTTTAATTTCATCAAATGTATCAAAAACATCAAGCTTTGTAATTGCTGCAGCACTTAAACCGCCTACAAGGACGCTGTATTTTGCAAATACGCCGTCAAACCAGCCGCAGCGTCTTGCTCTTCCTGTTGTAACACCATATTCTACACCAATTTGCTGGATGAGTTTTCCTGTATCATCCATAAGTTCCGTTACAAAAGGTCCTTCGCCGACGCGTGTGACGTACGCCTTAAACACGCCTATAACTTCTTGAATTGCAAGAGGGCCCATAGAACCGCCTACCGCAGCGCCGCCTGCAATAGGGTTAGAGCTTGTAACATATGGGTATGTGCCATAGTCAATATCAAGCATTACACCCTGCGCACCTTCAAAAAGTATAGTCTTATTTTTCTTAGCGTCAATAAGCAATTCTTGCCAGTTAAAACAAACATAGGGTGTAAATATTTCCTTGTATTCTTTGCAAATTTTAAGTATTTCTTCTTTTGTGTATGTTTTTAAGCCGTATACATACTGTAATTCACGGTTTTTCTTAGGCAGGATTATATCAAGTTTATCTGATAAAAGTTTTTCATCAAACAAATCTTCAACTCTTATACCTATTCTTGCGTATTTATCGGTGTATGTAGGGCCTATACCTTTTTTTGTGGTGCCAATTTTCTTTTCACCCAAGTCTGTTTCATTCCAGCCGTCAATTGCTCTGTGGTATGGCATTGTTATGTGAGCCAGTGGGCTTATTCTAAGGCTTTTTCTTATCTGGTCAAAGTCTACTCCCTGAGAGATAAGTTCATCTACTTCTTTTTTAAAGTCCTCAGGACAAATAACAACGCCTGCACCCATAAAGCAGATTTTGCCGGGGTATAGGATGCCTGATGGAATCAAGTGAAATTTGTATTTTTTATCATCCACAACTACGGTGTGACCTGCGTTTGAACCGCCTTGATAACGGATAATAAAATCGGCCTTATGAGCCAGAAGGTCAGTGATTTTCGCCTTTCCTTCATCGCCGAACTGTGCTCCAACTACAACAGTGTTTTTCATAAATACTCCCAAAAAACTTTATCTCAATAACTATTTTAATATAAAACTGTTTATATTAGAATATGTGTATGCTTAAATTTCACAATTCATTATCAAATAAACTTGAAGAGTTCATCCCGCTTGAGGAAAATACTGTTAAAATGTATGTTTGCGGCCCCACGGTGTATGATAAAGCGCACCTTGGTCATGCAAGATGTTACATAACTTGGGATGTTCTGTATCGTTACTTAAAGTTCTTAGGTTATAATGCCACATACTGCCGAAATGTAACCGATGTAGACGATAAAATCCTAAAAAAAGCCGATATACAAGGGGTTGAGCCTGAGGTTATTACAAAAGAATTTTACGACTCTTTTAGTGCGTCAATGAAAGGTCTAAATTGCCTAAAGCCCGATATTGAGCCGCGTGCTACAAAAACTATCGGTGAAATGATAGCGATGGTTAAAAAACTCATCGAAAAAGGCTTTGCCTATGAATCAGAGGGTGATGTTTATTTTAGTGTAGAAAAATACAAAAAATACGGACAACTCTCTAAACAGCCGCTTGACGACCTTATGGCAGGTGCTAGGGTTGATACGGATGAAAAGAAAAAATCACCTCTTGATTTTGCGCTTTGGAAAAAAGATGAAAAACACGGCTACAAGAGCCCTTGGGGACTTGGCCGCCCGGGCTGGCACATTGAATGTTCGGCAATGAGCAAAAAATTTCTTGGCGATAGTATTGATATCCACGCTGGCGGTGCGGATTTAACCTTCCCTCACCATGAAAACGAACTTGCGCAAAGCGAGTGCGCTAACGGATGTGATTTTGTTAAATATTGGCTGCATAACGGCTTTGTTACAATTAACAAAGAAAAAATGTCAAAATCGCTCAATAATTTTTTAACAATTGATGATTTACTTAAAAAATACGATTCAAATGCTATAAGATTTTTTATCCTTACAAATCACTACAGAATGCCTGTAGAATTTAACGATGAAGCGCTAAATTCTGCTTCAGCCGGTGCAAAAAGACTTATAAATTCTGCGGCAGGATATGAAAAATCTCAAGACCTAGATGAAGAATCCGTTAATGCTTTTAAAGACGCTATGAATGATGATATGAACACTTCAAAGGCGCTTGCGGTTCTTTTTTCTCTTGCAGATAAAATTAAAAAAGCAAAAGATACAAAAGATGCTCAAATTTTTGCCTCGACACTTATTACTCTCGGTGAGGTCTTAGGGTTTGATTTTTCTCTATCGCAAAAAGAAATAAGCGACGAGGAGCTAAAAACTCTAATTGAGCCTTTGTATAAGACTTTTGAAGTTTCAACTTCTCTTGAACCCAAAAAAGCACTTGATGAAATAATATCAATAAGAAAAGCAGCCCGCGATAATAAAGACTGGGCAAAGTCCGATTTAATCCGCGATGAGCTTGATAAGGCGGGAATTTTACTTAAAGATTCTAAAGAGGGTACAACTTGGCAGGTGAAATAGAAACCGCACTTTATAGTGTTGCAACACCTATAGGTAATCTGGGGGACGTTACTTTGCGTGCGCTTGAGGTGCTAAAAGGGGTGGATGTAATAGCTTGTGAAGATACAAGAGTCACAATGCGCTTGTGTGAAAAATACAACATTAAAACCCGCCTTGTAAGTTATCATAAATTTTGCGAAACAAAACGTGTGGAGCTGTTTTTAGGGTACTTAAGGGAGGGTAAAAGTATAGCGCTTGTGTCTGATGCGGGTACTCCTTTAATATCTGACCCCGGGGAAATCCTTGTAAAAAGCGTTATTGAGGCTGGCTTTAGAGTAATCCCGATTTGCGGCGCAAGTGCAGTTATTTCTCTTCTTCAGGCATGTCCGAGGGAAAAAGAAAGTTTTAAATTTATAGGCTTTTTGCCTAGAGTTTCAAATCAAACAGAAGAAATATTTTTAAAAAACAAAAGTGAAAATCTTGTTTTTTATGAAAGCCCGAACAGAATTAAAAAAACTCTTCAAACTCTTTTAAAAGTCCGCCCCGATACAGTTGTTACAATAGGCAGAGAACTTACCAAAAAATTTGAAGAAATTAAAACCGCTCCTGTTTGTGAGATTTTAGATAATCTTGTTGAAAAAGGGGAGTTTGTCTGCATGGTTTGTGCTTCAAATACTGATGATGCGACTTTTGAAATAACACAAAAAGCCTCAACTCTAAAGAGTTTAAGGCTTTGTGATAAAGATATAGTTAATGTTTTATCTGCTCTATATGATTTTCCTAAAAATAAAATTAAGGAAGTTTTGTTTAAACTATAGGCTTGATAAGATGTTTTTTTCAACTTCAGCAAGTATTTCATCAGCCTTGCTTGCGTCTTTTCCTGCACCTTGAGCAAGCTGAGGTCTGCCGCCTCCGCCTCCGCCCATTTTGCGGGTGATTTCGCCAACGATTTTGCCTGCCTGTATTCCTTTTTTAACAAAACTGTCACTTACACTTGCAATAACAAAAGCGCTTCCGTCTTGTTTAATTGAACACAATACAATAATGCACTCGCCAAGTTTTTTTGAAATCGTCTCAACACCTGCTTTTATGGCATTAGGTGCAAAGTCTTCAATTTTTGTGATAAAGAGCTTTCCGCCTTCAATATCTTTTGCTTTTGAAATAAATGTCGAGAAGCTTGATTGAGCAATTTTTGCCTCAAGTTCTTCTATTTTTGCATTTAATTCGCGATTTTGAGTTTCGATTTTTTCAATTTTATCTTCAATTTGAGTGTATGGGATTTTATTTTTTTGAGCTATTTCATCGATTGCACAGGCTTTTTGGTTTAAGAAGTCAAAAGCAGCGCTCGAGCATAAAATCTCAATACGCCTTACACCCGCTGCAATAGCGCTTTCTGATACGATTTTTGCAAGGCGCAGGTCTTTTGTGTTATCAACGTGGCAGCCGCCGCAAAGTTCTTTTGAAATGCACTCGTCTGTGCCAAAGCTTACCACACGGACTGTTTCGCCGTATTTTTCACCAAACAGTGCCATAGCGCCCGTTAATCTGGCTTCTTCTATTCCCATGACTTCCGTTTTTCGCTCTATGCCTTGATTAATCCAGTCATTGATAATTTCTTCAACCTTTTTAATCTCATCTTTTGTCATAGCGCGAGAGAGTGAAAAGTCATATCTTGTGCGGTTTTTCTCAACTTGAGAACCTGCCTGATGAACTTCATCTCCAAGGACTTTAATCAAAGCCGCCTGCAGCAGGTGCGCCAGTGAGTGGTGTTTTTGAGTTTCTTGTCTTTTTATAACATCGATTTGCGCTGTTATTTCATCTGAAACTTTTATGTCGGATTTTTTAACCCTGTGAACAAAAACATCCTGCACTTTGAAGGTTTCAAGTACTTCAATTTTTGTACCGTCAGCTTTTATAAACACACCCGTGTCACCCTCTTGACCGCCGCTTTGAGCGTAGAATACAGTTTTATCCAGAATAACATCAAGTGTATCTTCATTTTCTATTATGTTGATAACTTTTGATGTGCAAGTATTTTTTTCATAACCCAAAAATTCTGTCTGAGGGTTGTCTACATACACCAAGTCATCAACAAGGCTTATTTTTTGTACCGATGCTCTTGCGCGGTCTTTTTGCTCCTGCATGTGAGCTTTAAAGCCTTCCTCATCTACCTTTAGGTTGTTTTCATCGGCTATTTCTTTTGTAAGCTCATATGGAAATCCGTAGGTATCATAGAGTTTAAAGGCTTCTTCACCTGATATTTCATTTTTGTTATTTTCTTTAATTTTTTTAATCAACTCTTCAATGTGGCTCCAGCCGCGCTTAAGAGTGAGATTAAATCTTTCTTCTTCTTTTAAAATAACATCTTGAATTTTGTCCCTGTTTTGACCAAGCTCGGGGTAGGCATCTTTGTAGATATCAACTACCTTATCGATAATCGGTTTCATAAAGGGAAGTTCAAGCCCTAAAATGTAGCCGTGGCGAAGAGCACGTCTTAAAATCATCCTTAAAACATAGCCCCTGCCTTCGTTAGATGGAAGTATGCCATCTGCTATCATAAAGCTTACGCAGCGCGCGTGGTCTGTTATTATCCTTAAAGAAATGTCGTTTTTAGGATTTTCTTTATATTTTTTGCCTGTTATTTCACAAATCTTATCTAAAATCTGTTTCAGCAGGTCTGTTTCAAAAGTCGAATCCACGCCCTGACAAACCATCGCAATACGCTCCAGGCCCATACCTGTATCTACGTTTTTCTTCTCAAGAGGAGAAAGATTGCCCTCTTCGTCTTGGAAAAGTTCGGTAAATACCAAGTTCCAAATTTCAACCCATCTGTTGCATTCGCAAGTTGCAATTGAACAGTCATCAGAGCATTTTAGATGTTCGCCCAAGTCATAGTGAATTTCACTGCATGGCCCGCAAGAGCCTGAAGTACCTACAGGGCCCCAGAAGTTGTCTTTTTTACCTTTTTTTATAATTCTTTCTTTAGGGACACCGACTTTTTGCCAGATTTCTCCTGCTTCATCGTCGTCCTCATAAATTGTTATCCAAAGTCTGTTTTTATCAAGCTTTAAGTAGTTGGTTACAAAATCCCAAGACCAAGGTATAACTTCTTCTTTGAAATAATCGCCAAAACTGAAGTTTCCGAGCATTTCAAAGAAAGTATGGTGGCGAGGTGTTCTGCCCACGTTTTCTATGTCGGAATCCTTACCGCCTGCTCTTGCACATTTCTGACAAGATGTAGCTCTTGGCGGGTCGTAGGGGAATTTTTCCAATCCCAAAAAATACGGTATAAACTGCACCATACCTGCCGTAGTTAAAAGAATAGTAGGATTATCAGGTATAAGTGAAGAGCTTTTCACTCTTTTTGAATTGTGTTTTTTCTCAAAAAAACTTAAAAAATCTTCTCTAATTTCATCAACTGTTTTCATAATACGCTTAATTTAGCACAAACAAAAAAAACATGCCTTAAAAAAATAAAAAAAGTAAATCACTCTCTTGATTTACTTATTAAATCGTTGTCAGTGTTTGATAAAGTCTGTATAATTATGCTATGGAGGAAAAAGAAGTACAAAAATTTGATGCGATAGTAGTTGGCGCAGGTCCCGCAGGAGTTGCTGCCGCTATTACCGTTGCAAGGGGCGGAGCGAGAGTCTTGCTTATTGAGCGCTCAGGTGCAGCAGGTACAAAAAATATGATAGGCGGAGCGGTATTTTTAAGCGCTGTAAAAGACCTCTTCCCTGACTGCTGGCAGGAAGCACCGTATGAAAGATTTATAAACAGTCACACTTGGTCACTTTTGGGTGATGATACAAGTGTTAATGTTTCTTGTGATTTTCCAAACGAAAATAAAAGCGCCAGTGTTTATCGTTCAAAATTTGATTTTTGGCTTGTTCAAAAAGCAAAAGCTGCGGGCGTTTATTTTGCTCCGTCAAGTGTTATTAAACATCTTATAATAAAGGAAGATAGGGTCTGCGGCGTTATAAGCGAACTTGGAGAAGAAATTTATGCTGATGTTGTAATTGTGGCAGACGGCGTTAATTCTCTTTTAGCAAAAGAAGCAGGTTTAAGACAAGACTATGACCCGCTTGATATGATTTTAAGCGTTAAAGAAACTCATAAACTCTCAAGGGAAATTATTGAGGAGCGGTTTAATCTTAAAAAAGGCTCTCAGCAAGGCGCAGCGAGAAATTTTATAGGCGGATTAAAGCTTGAAGAAGCTCCTTTTGCTCTTGGTTTTATGTACACTTATCTTGATTCAATATCAATAGGTCTTGGTGTAAATTTAGATGATTTAAGCACTCTTGGGCTTAATCCCTCTGATTTGCTTGAAAGATTAAAAGAACACCCTGTTGTAAAACCTTTAATTGAGGGCTCTGAATTAATAGAGTACAGTGCTCATTTAATCCCTGAGGGCGGATACAAGAAACTGCCAAAACTCTACGATAACGGAGTTATGCTTGTAGGAGATGCTGCAGGATTTGTAAACGGCGTACACTTTGAGGGGACAAATTTTGCCCTTATGAGCGGAAAATACGCAGGTGAAACAGCACTCTTAGCCCTTAAGATAAATAACTACGATAAGTCTACGCTAAAAGTTTATGAGAAAAAACTGAAGCGCTCTTTTATTTTAAAAGATTTAAAATCTTACAAAGATGTTATTGAAAATCTCCACCGCAGAAGCGATTCTTTGATGAATTATTATCCAAAAAAAGCTGCAGAGTTTTTTAGGATATTCACGGGTGCAAGCTGCAAGCCGAAAAGAGATGAGTTTAGAAAATTTATTTCAGATTTTGTAAAACATAGAAAATTAAGAGAGCTTTTTGAGGACTTTTGCGCCTTTGTGTCAAGCGTTTTTGGGGTTTTGAAATGAGCAGTGAAGAAAATAAAAAATCAATAGAGGACAAATTGACAACAATAAAGTATAATTGTTGCAGAAAGCCACATCTAAAGGTTAATCAGGAAATGTGTCGCAACTGTGAAAGCCGCTGTTGTACACATATCTGTCCGGCAAAAGTGTATTCGTATAATGAAGACACAAACGAAATTGAAGTCGAATACGAAAATTGTCTGGAGTGCGGTGCTTGCCGCATAGCTTGCCCGCTAAACGCTATAGACTGGGAATATCCTAAGGGCGATTATGGAGTAATTTATAAAAACAGTTAATATAAAGGAGAAGTAATGAACGAACATTTTTCACGCTGGTATGACAAAGACCCTGTTCTTTCCATGTCTATGCGAACTCTTTCAACTTCGGACGAGCCGAGCCAAATAGCCGTAGCGCTTAATTTGATTAAGGTTATAATCGAGCATAACATTCATGACCACAAGTATGAAAATGTGGAAGATATCATGAATGCTGTTGAAGACGGAAGAATTCAAAGAGGTCAAAGACGCTGGTATGACATTGATTCAACAGTAAGAACCGCTATACAAATGCTTGAGAAGTGCTCAGCTGAGACAAAGCAAAAAGTAGCACTTGATATGGCTCAACTTGTAATAGAAAAAATTATCCAAGATGTTGATGATGAAGAATCCGAACAAGAGGAACAAACTCCTGTAATTACAACAGATGAGGACGGCAGCACCATATTAGATTTGGATGCTCAAATGCAAAACGACAATGAATGATATTCAAAGGTTTGAAAATTTAAAAAAAACCATTGAAAATGACCCTACGAATTTTCAAGCTCGCAGGGAGCTTGCCGTTTTGTGCCTTGATTTGGGTTTTGACCAAGTGGCAATGAAGCACCTTAGTTACCTTATAGGGGTTTTTCCAAATGATGCAAATCTTTATTTTAATGCAGGTATTTGCTGGGAGAAACTAAAACACCCTAAATATGCCCTTAATGCCTATAAAAAGGCAGTAGAACTAAAAGGCGATGACCCTGATTTTTTATACAACCTTGCGCTTGCCTGCGAGGCTAACGGACTTGATGATGAGGCGATTTTAAATTTAAAAAAAGTAATCTGTATAAAAAGCGATGACTCAAACGCTTTCTTTTCAATAGGTGTCTTGTACGCTAAAAGAGGCGAGAGCGACAAAGCTATTAAGTGTTTTAAAAAAGCAATAGTAAATAACTACAGCGATTATTTTGCGCATTTTCATCTTGCTCAACAGTATAAAAAAACAGGACAAGTTGACAAAGCTTTTGAAGAGTATTCAAAGGTAATTGAGCTTTCGCCAGATTATTCCTGGGCTTATTACAACATTGCTCAAATATACTGGGAAAGAAATGACGCTAAAAATGCCATTTTAATGCTAAGAAAAACAATTGAAAAAAATAAAAAAGATATTGACGCCTGCAAATTGCTTGCAAATATTTATATTAACAGCGGGGATGAAAAACAGGCGCTCAGGTTTGTTGCGGCAGTATTAAAGCAATTCGGGCATAACGGGGATTTTTATTATCTTGCGGCAAAAATTTATGAAAAAATAAAAAACTACGAACTCTATGCAAAAAATCTTGAGCTTGCGCTCAATTACCCTCAGAGCTTAACTTATAAACATTCTGCAGTTCAAAAAGAGCTTATGCAATTTAGGAAAAACGTTAAAAATGCAGCAGAGAATGTTTAAGTCGGATAATACTAAATATTACTGCGCCTCTCTTGCACTGGAGGGAGTTTCTCCTTATTTTAAGGCAAGATTGCTTGAATATTTTGACTATGATATTGAGCTTTTTTGGAATTCTAAAAAAGCCGATATTGAGGAGTTTAGTTTAAATAATCCCGATGTTAAAATACCAAAAACTTTTTTGTCTAAAAAAGAAAAAATTAACCCCGATTTGGAGCTTGAAAATGCTCTTAAAAAGGGATATAAAATTTTAAAATACGACGATGAAAAATACCCTGAATTATTAAAACAAATTGCAGATTACCCTTTGGCGCTTTATTATAAGGGTGAACTTTCGGGCGTTAATTTTAACTCAACAATAGCAGTTGTAGGTTCAAGAAAAGCAAGCAATAACGCTAAAGAATCTCTGGCAACAATAATTTCAGGTATGAAAAATACTGATGTCACTATTGTTTCGGGGCTTGCTTACGGAATAGATGCTAAGGCGCATGAGTGTGCCATAAAAAACAATTTAAAAACAATAGCTATAATAGGCTCAGGGCTTGATTTTGAATACCCCTCATCAAACAAGGACTTGTACAGAGAAATTTATGAGGGTGCAGGGGTAATATTTAGCGAATATCCGCCCTCAACACCTCCTGTTTCTTATAATTTTCCCGCCAGAAACAGAATAGTGACAGGGCTTTCTTTTGGTACAATTGTAGCTGAGGCTGCCAAAAAAAGTGGTGCTATGATTAGCGCAAATTATACGCTTGAGCAAAACAGAGAATTAATGTGTATACCGGGGTTAATCTCTAATCCAAACTGTGAGGGAATTTATCACCTTATAAAAAACGGCGCAAGTGTCATTACATCTGCTCAAGATGTTTTTGAGTGTTTGGGGTGGGATTTTAATCAGGATGAAACGCAAATAAAACTTACGGGCATAGAAAAAAATATTTTTGATACAATACAAATTGAACCTATGAGTTTTGATGCGTTGTCTTTAAAACTTGATGTTGATGACTCTGAGCTTATGGTCTGCTTGACAGGCATGGAATTAAAGGGTTTAATTAAACAGACTAATACTAAATATTATATTTCAAATTAAAGAGAGAATTAATGGCGGCAAAAACCACAAAAAAAGAAAATAACAAAGCCCTTGTAATAGTTGAGTCACCTGCAAAATCAAAAACCATAAAAAAGATTTTGGGTAACAACTATATAATAGAAGCTTCCATGGGGCACATTAGAGATTTGCCCTCAAAGGGTTTGGGTTTTGATATAGATAATGACTTTAAACCTACTTTTGAGATAATTCCCGAGAAGAAAAAAGTTGTAGATAACCTGAATAAAATTGCAAAAACCGTAGACAGAGTATATCTTGCATCCGACCCTGACCGTGAGGGAGAGGCTATAGCCTGGCATGTAAGCCAAGTATTAAAAGTGCCCAAGGATAATGTTTTTAGAATTGTATTTAATGAAATCACACCTAAGGCAATAAAAGAAGCGGTTGAAAACTACGGGCAGATTGATATGCTTAAAGTTCAAGCGCAGCAAACCCGCCAGATACTTGATAAGCTTGTAGGTTTTAAGATAAGCCCTATTTTATGGGAAAAACTTCGTAACTACAGGCTTTCTGCAGGTCGTGTTCAATCTGTAGCGCTTAGAATGATTTGTGAGCGTGAGGATGAAATTGAAGCCTTTGTGCCTGTTGAGTACTGGAGCTTGGGTGCTGTTTTATCCAAAAACAGCTTTGAATTTGAAGCTCAGCTTGCAAGAAAAGTAAATGAAAAAGACAAAGACGAAAAGCTTGAGATAAAAAATAAAGAAGAAATAGATAAAATCCTAAAAGACCTTGAGGGCGCAAAATACAAGGTTGCAAAAATTACACCGCGAGATTCTCAAAGAAAACCTCAAGCGCCTTTTATAACATCAACTCTTCAAAGAGAAGCAAGCTCAAAATTGGGCTATGGTGTTTCAAAAACTATGCAAATAGCGCAAAAACTCTACGAGGGTATTGAGCTTGGTGAAGAAGGCGCAGTCGGTTTAATTACCTATATGAGAACAGACTCTGTTAGGATTTCTGACGACGCTCAAACTGCAGCAAAAGAGTATATTACATATAATTTTGGTGAAAAATACTACCCTAACACGCCAAATGATTATGCTAAATCCAAAAAGAAAAATGTCCAAGACGCTCACGAGGCAATAAGACCCTCATATGTTGAAAAAACTCCGGAGAGCATAAAAAAATATTTAACTCCTGAACAATATAAGCTCTATAAGCTTATATGGTCGAGGTTTATGGCGTCACAAATGTCAAATGCGCAAGTGAAAAATCTGACGGTTGATATTCAAGCAAAAGATTATATCTTTAAAATCGGCTCTTCAAAGGTTGTTTTTGACGGCTTTTTGAAAGTTTATCAGGATGATGAGGAAGAAGTAATTCAAAAATTCCCCGAACTTGAAGTGGGAGATGAACTTAAGCTTGTTAAACTCAACCCCGAGCAGCACTTTACTCAGCCTCCGCCAAGGTATTCTGAGGCAAGTCTTGTTAAGGCGCTTGAAGAGTACGGTATAGGCCGACCCTCTACTTATGCTCCGATTATTACTAAAATTCAGCAAAGAGGCTATGTAGAAAAACTCGATAAGGCTCTTAAACCGACAATACTTGGCCGCACGGTTTGTGCTCAGCTTGTTAAGCACTTCAGTGATATTATGGACTATAAATTTACGGCCTCAATGGAGCTTAAACTGGATGATATAGCAGAAGATAAAGCTCAGTCGGTTAAGGTTTTAAAAGACTTTTGGAAGCCTTTTTCAAAAACGGTTGATGATGCTAAGGCTAATATGGAAAATGTTGTCATAGAGTCCGAGGTAAAATGCCCCAACTGCGGTAAAAAAATGGTTGTCAAAACAAGCAGATACGGCAAGCAGTTTTTGGCATGTTCGGGGTATCCCGAGTGCAAGACGGCTCTTCCGCTTGACGGTCAGGCAAAAGAGCCTCCGCAAGATGAGCCTACGGATTATAAATGCGAAAAATGCGGCTCTCAAACAGTTATAAAAACTGGCCCGTACGGAAAATATTACCAGTGCTTAAATGAAAACTGCAAGGCAAGAAAAGGTATTGTTGTATCTTCAGGTGTAAAATGTCCTAAATGCCAAGAAGAAGGCAGGGATGGTGAGTTAATACAAAGAAAATCAAGATACGGTAAGCTGTTTTGGGGATGTTCAAAGTACCCCGACTGTAACTTTGTTGTCTGGGCAGAGCCAACGGGCGAAAAGTGCCCCGAGTGCGGCAGCTTGCTTGTGAAAAAATTCTTAAAACGCGGCAATAAAATCGACTGCTCAAACAAAGAATGTAAGTACTCAAGACCAATGGATGAGGATGTTTAATGACTGATAACTACAAACTTGCAATAATAGGCTACCCTCTTTCTCACTCTATGAGTAAAGTAATTCAGGAAACTGCACTTAAAAGCTGCGGTTTGGCGGGAACTTACGATGTTTTGCCGACTGAGCCCGAGAATCTTATTACAAGGATAAAAAGGCTAAAAGTTGAGGGCTACCACGGGTTCAATGTTACAATACCTCACAAAGTGCCGATAACACTTTTTTTAAGCAAGTTTGATACAAATGCAAATCTTATAGGCTCAGTTAATACCGTAAAAATTACGGAAGATAAAAATCTTGAGGGCTCAAACACTGATATTTACGGATTTGTAAAAGCAATACCCGATGATGTTAAAACAAATTTAAAAGACAAAAACGCAGTTGTCCTTGGAACCGGCGGAGCAGCAAGGGCAATTTGTGCGGGACTTGTGAGCCTTGGAGTAAAAGAAATAACTTTTTATTCAAGAAATGTTATCGACTCGCACCCTCATGTTGAAGTTTTAAGGCAGAAATTTCCTAAAACAAAAATAGAACTTAAACCTTATTCTTTACTTGAGAATCTAAAGGGTTGTAAAATCCTTGTAAACACTACTCCCGTTGGTATGAAAAACTTCCTTGAGGGAGCTTCGCCCATTGACTTTGAAGTTGTAAAAGGGCTTGACGATGATGTTTTAGTTTATGATATTGTTTATAACCCTGTTAAAACGCGTCTTATAAAACATGCCGAATTTTGTGGCAAGCGCTATGTAGGCGGGCTTGATATGCTGGTGTATCAGGCAGAAAAAGCATTTGAAATTTGGACAGGACAAACTCCCGACACTGCTGCCATGAAAATAGCCGCACTTGAGAGCTTGGTTTAGTAAGTTTTACTATTTCGTGTGTTTGTCAACAGTTGCGCCTGCAGTCTTGCTCATCGCAAGCCCTTAGGCTCACTCTGGCTTACGCTATGCTCCTGTGGAGTTTTGTTCCAAAACTCTACGTCGCTTTCGTAGTGCTCCATTACGCCGGCTCGTCGCCGCCGTCATTGGGAGCACCGGCTTACGCTATGCTCCTGTGGAGTTTTGTTCCAAAACTCTACGTCGCTTTCGTAGTGCTCCATTACGCCGGCTTGTCGCCGCCGTCATTGGGAGCACCGGCTTACGCAAAGAAAAAGCCGCCTTTTGGGCGACCGAGAATAAAAATCTGTATATGGAGGAAGGAGTGGAAAGAGAAGAACTAATCTACTTTTACTATTCCATATATCAAAAATATATAACATTGATATCATTTTCTTTTTAACATTCTTAATAAATTTTTTGTGACATAATATAGTCATGAATGACAAAATTGTTATATCAGGTGCAAAAGAGCACAATTTACAAAATGTTTCGCTTGAGCTTCCAAAAGGAGAGTTAATCGTCTTTACGGGCGTATCCGGTTCAGGCAAGAGTTCTCTTGCGTTTGACACTATTTTTGCAGAAGGGCAAAGACGTTATGTAGAGAGCCTTTCGACCTACGCCCGCCAATTTTTAGGGCAAATGGATAAGCCCGATGTTGAGCACATTGACGGGCTCTCTCCTGCTATATCAATTGACCAAAAATCAACAACCAACAACCCGCGCTCAACCGTAGGTACAATAACCGAGATTTACGATTATTTAAGACTTTTATATGCAAGAGTCGGTACTCCTCACTGCCCTGAGTGCGGTGAGCTTATTGTCCCGCAAACAATAGATGAAATAGTTTCAAAAATTATGGCTCTTGGCGAGGGTACAAAAATTCAAATAATTGCACCTATTATTCGCGGCAAAAAAGGTGAATACACTCAAACAATTCAGGCTCTTAAGTCTGAGGGCTTTGTAAGAGTAAGAGTTGACGGGCAAATATACAATCTTGATGAAGACGAGATTGAACTGGATAAAACAAAAAAACATACAATTGATGTCGTTATAGATAGGATTGTTGTAAAAGAGTCTGCTAAATCCCGTATTTTTGACAGTGCGCAAATGGCACTGCAGCGCTCTGACGGGCTGATGGTTTTAGATGTAATAGGTAAAGGCGAGCAGATTTTCTCGGAAAAATTAGCCTGCCCGAATTGTAATATTAGCTTTGAAGAGCTCACACCAAGGATGTTGAGTTTTAATAACCCTTATGGTGCTTGTAAAGTGTGTAACGGTTTAGGGGCTCATTTTGAAATGTCACCCGAGCTTATCGTTCCTGACCCTGCTAAATCAATTAATCAAGGAGCAATTTATCCTTGGGCAAAAACGGGTAATCAGTACTATAATGACGTACTAAATTCAGTCTGTGAGCACTACGGTATTGACCCTGATATTCCCTTTAAAAGCCTTTCGCCCTCTCAAAAAGGAATAATCTTATACGGTAACGGCGATGAGCGAATTAAAATGCGCTATGCTGATTTTGGTACAAAAAACTATAGAACTCACTACGCAGCATACCCCGGTGTTATACCCTATCTTACAAAAAGATATGAAAGCTCTGACTCTGACCTTATAAGAGGCGAGTATCAAAAGTATATGACATCAATCCCCTGTAAAGCTTGTAAGGGCGCTCGTTTAAACCCATTTGCTTTAGCTGTTACAATAATGGATAAAAATATATACGAGTTTTGTCTTTTATCCGTTAATAGAGCGTATGAATTTATACAGGAAGTCTACTTAAATCTTGATGATTTTAAACTGACCATTGCAAAACAGATACTTGATGAGATAAGGCTTCGCTTGAAGTTTTTAATCGATGTGGGGCTTGGATATTTAAATCTTGCAAGAAGCGCAGGGACACTATCTGGCGGAGAGGCGCAGAGGATAAGGCTTGCAACACAGATAGGCTCAGGGCTCTCAGGAGTGCTTTATGTACTTGATGAACCCTCAATCGGTCTGCACCAAAGAGATAATGACATGCTGATAAATACCCTTGTTAAATTGCGTAACTTGGGAAATACGCTTATTGTTGTTGAGCATGATGAAGATACCATAAAAGCTGCAGACTATATTGTAGACATTGGTCCAAAGGCAGGTGTTGAGGGCGGCAAGATTGTAGCGTATGGTACACAAGAAGATATAGAAAAAGCAAAAGAATCTATAACAGGCAAATATTTAAGCGGCGAGTTGAAAATTCCCGTCCCAAAGGAAAGGCGGCTTGGAAACGGTAATTTTTTGGAGGTTAAAAACGCAAGTTTAAATAACCTGAAAAACATTGATGTAAATATTCCGCTTGGAAAAATCGTAGCTGTTACAGGGGTTTCAGGCAGCGGAAAGTCTACTTTGGTAGATGATATAATAAATGAATACGCTCTTCATAAGCTGCGTGCAAACAGGCCAAAACCTCTCGGAGTGGACGAGATAAAGGGTTTTGAAAATATTGATAAGATAGTCTGTGTTGACCAGAGTCCCATAGGCAGAACTCCAAGGTCAAACCCTGCAACTTACACGGAAGTTTTTACGCATATAAGAGATTTATTTGCCCAAACAAACGAAGCAAAAGTAAGAGGCTACAAACAGGGAAGATTTTCTTTCAATGTTAAAGGCGGAAGATGTGAAAAATGTAAGGGTGACGGCGTATTAAAAATAGAGATGAATTTCCTCTCGGATGTTTATGTTAAGTGCGATGTCTGCAAAGGAAAGCGCTACAATCAAGAAACTCTTGAAGTTAAATATAAAGGCAAAAGCATATCAGATGTGCTTGATATGACGGTTGGAGAGGCGCTTGAATTTTTCAAGAATGTTCCCCGAATTGCAACTCGTCTGCAAACACTCTATGATGTGGGCCTTGACTACATTAAACTCGGGCAAAGCGCAACTACTCTTTCAGGCGGTGAAGCTCAAAGAGTCAAACTTGCACTTGAACTTAACAAACGCGCAACCGGAAAAACTCTTTATTTAATGGATGAGCCATCGGTTGGCTTGCATTGGTATGATATAGATAAACTTGTAAAAATTCTGCACCAGCTGGCCGATAGCGGAAATACCGTTTTAATTATCGAGCACAATTTAGACATCATAAAATGCGCTGATTATATAATCGACCTTGGGCCTGAGGGCGGTGAAGGCGGCGGCACAATAGTTGCAAAAGGTACACCCGAGCAGGTTGCAAAATGCAAAGACTCATACACGGGCAAGTATCTAGCAAGACTTTTATAATTAAGCCATAACGTCAAGTGCTTTGACTCTTATTTTGACCCTTCCTTTTTCTGATTTATCAACATTAACTATTGATAATTTTTTGCCTTGCATTGAAGTTGCGTCAAAATAAATTGCAGCCTGTCTTTTTGCTTTTTTAGGCTGCAATAATATTTGTGTTAAATTGTGTTCTTTATCTTCACTATGATTCAGCGCGTCGTAAGACTGCTTTGTCAGTTCAGCACTCTGGGCATTTTCGCCTCTAAGAATGAAAACATCATTTTCTGATGTGTTGAGTGCAAGTTGTTTTTTGTTGTTATGCTCCTTAGGCGCATTCTCTCGGAAAAAACTTCGCACTATCCCTTGCGATTTTTCCGAACTTATCGGACCGCTGCTTGTTACATAAACCTCGTGTCCTTTGGTTCTGAATGTGATTGGTGGTTTACTCGAGTACGGATTATTGACTCGCTTAAAACTTATTTCCAATTTTTTTTCCTCTTGTTTTTAAGATTAGGTGTATAGTATACCATAAAAAAATTTTTCAAGCATCATATTTTAAAATTATTAATAATTGTTAACATGTTTAGTTTTGTGTCTGATAAAAAAAATACCAAAATTGCTCAAAATACCTTTAAGAAAGGAGTTAGCTATGTGTAAGACTTTTGAGGCTATTCATAAATTGGCTAAAAAAATGGACTCAGATTCTGTTATGGTATGGGTGGGGCTAAAAAAAATCTCGGGCAGACTCTATACTTGTGAAGACGGAAAATGCTTAGATGAAGTAGTTACTCTTCAAGACGCAGTTGTAGAGGACTGTAACCACCCTGACGGCTGCCAGTTTCGTGAGTATAAGTGGTTAAATATACCATCACACAAAATAAATGCTTTCACGTTTAAATGCTGTGTAAGATAATTTATCAAAATAAAGGCATGGGTTTTTTAACCTGTGCCTTTTTATGATATTATTATTTTATGAGTGAACTTTTGATGCCTGCAGGCAATATAGAAAAAATGAAATACGCTTTTGCCTATGGGGCAGATGCTTGCTATTTGGGGCTTGTTGATTATTCTCTTCGTACTATGAGAAAAGGCGAACTTATCACAAGAGAAAATTTAAAATCGGCAATAGATACTGCTCGCTCATTAAACAAAAAAGCCTATCTTACGCTAAATATTTTTGCATACGATGATGATATTAAAAGTCTTGAAGGCACGCTTGAGGTTATAAAAGACGCCAATCCTCACGCTATTATACTAAGTGACTTTGGGGTTTATAATCTTGTAAAAAAATCCTTGCCTGATATTGATATACATATTTCAACTCAAACAAATATTCTAAATACTGAAGCTGTGAAATTTTGGCGTGATATGGGTGCAACAAGAGTAATTCTTGCTCGTGAATTATCGCTTAAACAAATTGAAGCTATTAAAAAAGCGGTTCCTGAAACAGAGATTGAAATTTTTGTTCACGGGTCGCAGTGTATGTCATACTCGGGCAGATGCCTTTTGAGTGATTATATGACAAAAGGAGAAAGAAAGGCAAACCACGGCGGTTGTGCGCAGCCTTGCAGGTGGAGCTATAAGCTTTTAGAAGAAACCCGCCCCGGCGAGTATTATGAAATTGTTCAAGATGAAAGAGGCTCTCATATCCTTTCTCCAAAGGATTTGTGTCTTGTAAGATACATAAAAGAGCTTATGGATATTGGGGTAGATTCTTTTAAGGCCGAGGGCAGAACAAAGAGTTTATATTATGTAAGCGCGGTAGCAAAAGCCTACAGGGCAGTTATGGACGGTAATATTTCAACCGATGAGGCATTTTTAGAGCTTAAAAAAGTTGGTAACCGCGGATTTACTGAAGGGTTTTTTATGGGCAATAATGACTCTTCAAGCTACAGTTATGAAATATCTAAAGGACTTGCAGGGGCTGATTTTTTATGTATTTTCCTTGATAAGAAAGAAAATCTCTACAAGGTTGTAATAAAAAATAAAATGCTCCTTAACGACGAGTTTGAAATCATTACACCTAATTTTAAATCTACGGTTAGAATAAAATCGATTTATAACGATAAAGAAGGCGACGTTGATGTTGCCAACACAAATGATGAAGTATGGATGGAATTAACAGGTGATAACCACTGGCAAAACGAGTGGCAGTGGGCACTTGGCAGAACGGTAGGTATAAAAAATGAGACTCAAGCCTGATATAAATATAAAATCAATTTATGATATTAATATTTTTAATTTAAAAGCATGCGAGATTGAGGCAATATTTTTTGATTTGGATTCTACTGTAATGCGCTCAAAAAGCGGGGTTTTTGAGCCTAAGATGCTTGAGTTTTTAGCAAGACTTCAAAATCATTTTAAACTTGCAATTATTTCAAATAATAAAAATGAAGACTATATAAATAAAGCGCGCTCGCAGGTTAAGTTTCCGGTTATTGGCAGAGCCGCAAAGCCTGATATAAAAGTGCTTTTAAAAACTTGTGAAGAAATGAAAGTAAACCCGAGAAACTGCGCTTTTGTGGGTGACAGACCTTTAACAGACATACTTTGCGCCAAGCGCGCCTGTATGTTCTCTATTCTTGTGGATTCAATTTCTTGCGATGAAGAAAAAAAAGTCGTGCGCTTTGTAAGGTTTTTAGAAAGATTAAGCATAAAAAAATAAAAGGCTCAAGGGTGGCCTTTTATTTTTATGTTCAAAAAAAAGTTATTTTATTATGCCAAAACCAAGCATTAAAGTGGTTAAAATAAACACCGCTCCAACAATGTAAGTTACTTTATTAAGCCCTTTTTCAGCGCTTTTTTGAGATGAGAAAAGCTGGCTTGCAGAGCCTATGGATGCTATTCCATCCCCTTTTGGCGAGTGCAAAAGTACAAGCATTATAAGTAAAAGTGCTGATATTATTTGTATTATGTAGAAAAAAGTAACCATTTTTATCCCTTTATAATATTTACTATATCGGTTTATAGCATAAATATATTTTTTTGTCTAATTAATGGATTGCCAGTAGTCTTTTAAGATTTTGCAATCGGTTTCTATATTCGGGCTTTCGCAAACTATAACGCCCTTAACGTCAAAAGTTTTAAAAGCTTTAAGGAGGTCTTTGTAGTTAAAATCACTTTCTTCAAAAATCAAATGATGTTTTTCGCCTTTTTGCGAGTAGGCAATGCCTGCCATGTGCGCATGGAAGTTGTTTATTGCAACATCTCCAAGGCCTTTTGCGATTTTTTCAAATATTGTGCAAAACTCGTCATACGTGTTAAACTCTCCGTTTGTGCGCGCATGAATATGGGCAAAATCTACACATGGCAGGACGTTTTTGTAGTTTTTGCAAAGCTCTATTATCTCATCTATATCGCCCCATTGAGTTCCCTTGCCCGTAGTTTCGGGTCTTATCCAGATGTTGTTATTTTCTTTTTCTAAAATTTCTACAATTTCATCATGCTTTTGAAGAATTGTTTTAAAAGTGTCTTCTTTGCTTGTACCCATGTAAAATCCGGCATGGTAGACAATTGAGTATGCTCCAAGGCGATTTGCCATTCTTGCCGTGTCTAAAATCCTTACTACACTTGCCTTTTGCTTATCTTCTTCTTTGGAATTAAGGTTAATATAATAAGGCCCGTGAGAGGTCAAAATCATATCTTTTTTTTGATTTAAAACTATATCTTGAGTCTTATCACTCATCCTGACACCATGGACAAACTCTATTTCAAGTCCGTCAAGGCTCATTTCTTTAAGCTTTGAAAACGCATCTGAGTAATCCTTTGCACTTAGGGGTATTCCGGCTGTTAAAAAGTTAAGTTTATCCATATCAGTTAAAATTTTCTCCCACAGTTGGTCTAAAAATGTCTATAAAGCTCTCTGCGTCAAATATCCCCCAGCTCCCGCACTGCATACATTTAGGGTATATATAGCCGTCTTGTGCAGTAATTTCAAGGGTGTCTTTTTCAACTTTTGTAATAACACCTGTATCAAGATTATGCGCTTGTTCTTTATATTTTAAGCAGAATATTTTTATGGGTGCGCCTCTAAAGTTAAGATATACCGTATAAAAAGGGTTTGATGCACGAGTGATTTTATCCAGTTGTGCACATTTTTGATTCAGGTCGAGTTTTGTTGTGCCCGATATTTTAGGCGCTTTTATAAAATCCCCTTTTTCTTGAGGTTTAGAGTCAATTTTGCCTGTTTGCTGAAATTTATCAAGCACTTCGCAGAGCATATCCGCTATTAAAAAATTTGACCTGTTAAAAAGCGTTCCTATAGTTTCGTTTTTATCTAAAATAATATTTCTCTGTGCAATTATTTCGCCGCTGTCAAAGTGCTCGTTTGCAAAGTGCAGAGTAACTCCGCTTAGGCTCTCACCGTTGTTAATTATGTGATAATAAGGGTTTGCACCCCTATACATAGGTAAAAGCGAGGGATGACAGTTAATGTAGCCATGTTTTGTTGTTTTTAAAAAGTCTTTGCCTAAGAGTTTGTCAAAAGAGCAGATAACGCCGATGTCAGCTTTTTTGGCGGCGATTTTTTTAATCATATCAGAGTTATTCGGGTTGCCGCCATACTCAAAAACTTCAAGGTTAAAGCTTTTAGCGTAATCGACAAAACCTCTTGAAGTGGGATTAGAACTTGGCGGAGGAATAACTGCCGCTATCTCAAAGCCCTTTTGCACAAGTGCGTCAAGGCAAACATTTGCCATATCGGGCATACCGCAAAATATTATTTTTATTTTTTCAGAATTGTTTTGCAACCAAAACCCCCAGAGCCAGTGCACCAACGGATAATATCAAACTTAATATTATATATAATACTGCTTTATAAATTTCTCCCGATAAAAATAAATTCCAAACATCAAGAGAAAAGGTGGAAAACGTGGTTAATCCGCCGCAAAATCCTACCGTTAAAAAGAGTTTTACTTCACTTGGCACGGCAATTTTTTCTAAAAACATAAAAAAGCCAAAACCCATAATGAAACTGCCAAGGATGTTCACACTAAGAGTTCCCAAGGGAAAAGACGAGCATATTTTTGAACATAAAAGTCCTACAGAGTACCTTAAAAGCGCTCCCAAGCCTCCTCCAAAAAATATAGCAAGAAATTTAACCATATAAATATATTAACATAAGTATAGAATTTTGAAGTATTGTAACAAAATTATAAGTATAAAAATTTAGTGTTGACGAGAAAATTTGTTTGTAATAAGTTTATGAATACTGAATGAAACTAGAAGAAGTAAGGCAATTATGACTACGACAGCAAAAAGACAAAGAATAAGAGTATGTCTGAAAGCATATGACCATCAGTTAATCGATTTAAGTGCACAAAAAATTGTTGACACTGCAAAAAGAACTGATGCAAGTGTATCAGGCCCTATACCTCTGCCGACAAAACGCAGAGTATACTGTGTTCTTCGTTCACCTCACGTAGATAAAAAATCTCGTGAACACTTTGAAATGAGAACACACAAGAGAATCATAGATATCTATGATCCTACACAACAAACTACAGAAGAACTCACAAGAATGGACCTGCCCTCAGGTGTGGACATTGAAATTAAGCTGTAGTAACCGAACGCTTTAGCACAATCAAAATTGAATATTGAATGTGATCTGGCAAAGTAGGCAGAGTTTAGTTTTTAAACAAAGCCAAAAGTGAAACAACCGAGAACGCAAGCTCTCACAACAGAAAGGTAGAAAATGACATTAGGTGTTATTGGACAAAAACTTGGAATGACACAAATTTATGAACTTTGTATCCCCGTTACGGTAATCAAAGTTGACCCTGCCGTTGTGACTCAAGTTAAAACTGTTGAAACAGACGGATACAACGCTATTCAGGTAGGCGTTATCCCTGCAAAAGAAAAACATTTAACAAAAGCTCAAATTGGTCATTTCAAAAAGAATAATCTTGAAAACTTCAGACATTTACAAGAGTTCAGAGTAGAAAATCCTGCTGATTACACAGTAGGTCAAAAAATCGATTTATCGGTTTTATCTGAAATAACTAAAGTAGATGTTACAGGAAAATCAATCGGTAAAGGTTTTCAAGGTACCGTTAAAAGACACAACTTCGGAAGAGGCCCTATGGCTCACGGTTCAAAAAACCACAGAGAACCCGGTTCAATCGGTGCAGGTACTACTCCCGGTCGTGTAATCAAAGGTAAAAAAATGGCAGGAAATATGGGTAATGAAAGAGTTACCGTTTCTAAACTCACGGTAGTTAGAGTTGATGCCGACAAAAATCTGTTATTAATCAAGGGCTCAGTTCCGGGTCCTGAAGGTAAATTGGTCACAGTTAAACCTTCAAGAACAAAATGGAATTAGAGGTATAAGATGACTGAAAATACAAAAACTCAAACAGTAAAATTACTTAGCACTTCAGGAAGTCAATTAGGTGAATTGAGTCTTGACGGTAAAGTATTTGGTGTTGAACCGAATATCCACGTTATGCACCTTGCACTTAAAAGACAGTTAAATAACGCACGTCGTGGTACTGCTTGCGCTAAAACAAGAGCAGAAGTATCAGGCGGCGGTAAAAAACCTTGGAAACAAAAAGGTACAGGTAGAGCAAGAGCCGGTTCAATCAGATCACCATTGTTCGCTGGCGGCGGTGTTGTATTTGGCCCTAAACCAAGGTCATATGAAACAAATCTGCCTCAAAAGGCAAGAAAACTTGCTCTTAAATCAGCGCTAAGCGCTAAACTTGAAGCAATGACAGTTGTTAAAGATTTTTCAGAATTAACTGAAGCTAAAACAAAAGCTATGGCAAAAATCTTAAAGGACTTAAATGCTCAAGGTAAAATCTTAATCATTGCAGATTTAAAAGCAGAAGAAAATAAAAATCTTGCACTAAGTGCCAGAAACCTTGCAAACGTAAAATTATTACTTCCTTCAAACTTAAATGTAAAAGATTTAATTGAAGCTGACAGTCTGATTGTTTGCGAGGCTGCAATTAACGAAATTACTGAAAGGTTGGCGAAATAATGGCAAACACTAGAACCAACAAAGAAAAATTATACGATATTATCAAAAAGCCTGTTATTACAGAAAAATCAATGGCTAATACCGTTAATAACGTATACACTTTTGAAGTTGCAAAAGACGCTTCAAAAGTAGAAATCGCGCAAGCAATTGAACTTGCTTACCCGAATCGCAAAGTTAAGAAAGTAAGGACTGTATATATGCCCTCTCATCAAAAAAGAATGGGCTTAAAGTTCGGTAGAACCCAATCAGGTAAAAAAGCTATCGTTACAATCGATGGTGAGCCTATTGAAGAATTGACAGGAGTGTAGATAACAATGGCAACTCGTAAAATTAATCCAACTTCGCCCGGTCAACGCGGTATGACAAGAGCAGATTTTTCAGAAATTACAACAGACACACCTGAAAAATCACTTTTGAAACCGTTAAGAAAAAAAGGCGGTAGAAATAATACAGGTAGAATAACTACAAGACATCAAGGCGGCGGTCACAAACAAGCTTACCGTGTAATTGATTTCAAAAGAAATAAAGTAGGCATTGTAGGTTTTGTTAAAACTGTTGAATATGACCCTAACAGAAATGTAAGAATTTCTCTTGTAGTATACGCAGATGGTGAAAAAAGATATATATTAACACCTGAAAACTTAAACGTAGGTGATACTATTATCTCCGGCCCTGATGCGGATATTAAACCGGGAAACGCTCTTCCTTTAGAAGCTATTCCTTTGGGTACTATGGTTCACAATGTTGAATTATTCCCCGGTCGCGGCGGTAAAATGGTTCGCTCAGCCGGTATGAGTGCTCAATTAATGGCTAAAGAAGGCGACTATGTAACGCTAAAACTTCCATCATCAGAAATGAGAATGGTTAGAAAAGAATGCTACGCTACAGTCGGAACTTTGGGTAACTCAGAGTTTAAAAACCTTTCAACAGGTAAAGCAGGCAGAACTCGTTATTTAGGTGTAAGACCTACAGTTCGCGGTGTTACAATGAACCCTGTTGATCACCCACACGGTGGTGGTGAAGGTAAAACCGGCCCCGGCGGCAACCCGAAAACTCCTTGGGGTAAACCTGCTCTTGGTCAAAAGACAAGAAACCCCAACAAGGCATCATCTAAATTAATAGTAAGAAGAAGAAAAAAATAAAATAAGTAAGGAGAACACAAGTAGATGGCTCGTTCATTAAAAAAAGGTCCATTTGTACATGAATCTTTAGAAAAGAAAATAAATAAACTAAACGAAACTCAGGAAAAGAAAGTTATTAAAACTTGGTCCAGAGCATCTATGATTGTGCCTGATATGTTAGGTCACACTATTGCTGTTCACAACGGTAAAACTCACGTTCCCGTTTATGTTACAGAACAAATGGTTGGTCACAAATTAGGTGAATTCGCGGCAACTCGTTCATTCAGAGGTCACGCGGGTCAAGATAAAACAGCTAAAAGGAAATAAGTTTTAAATAAGCCATAAGGAATACAGATATGCAACAAGCGACAGCTAAACAAACAAATATAAAAATGACTGCAAGAAAATTACGCAGAGTAATTAATCTTGTAAGAGGCAAAAATGCCCTCGAAGCTCAAAAAATGCTTAAATTTATGCCTTATTTTGCAGCAAGAGTGGTAGAAAAAAACCTCAACGCAGCTATTGCAAACGCGTCTGAAAAATTCGGCGCAAAAGCTGACGTGTTGAAAATCTCTGAAATTTTCGCTGATGAGAGCGTTACTTACAAAAGGGTAAGACCTCGTGCTCAAGGCAGAATGTACAAGAGATTCAAAAGAACATCACATTTAACAGTTAAGTTAACAAGAAACTAGGAGAAGAACTTTGGGACAGAAGACACATCCAACCGGATTTAGAATCGGAATAATTGAACCATGGGTTAGCACATGGTTTGCAAATAAAAAGAAATATGCTGAATTTATAGCTGAAGATGCTAAAATCAGAAAATTTGTTAAAAAGAAACTCTACACTGCTGGTGTTTCAAGAATTAACATCGCAAGAAAAGCACAGAATGTTAATATAACTGTTGTTACAGCTAAACCCGGTATCGTTGTGGGTAGAGGCGGTCAAGGTATTGACGACTTAAGAGTTGCCGTCCAAAACCTTATTAACAACAAAAACGTGTCAATTGATGTTGTAGAAGTTGCAAGAATTGATGTTGACGCTCAACTTGTTGCAGAAAATATCGCACTTCAACTTGAAAAACGTATCGCATTCAGACGTGCTATGAAACAAGCAATGCAAAGAACAATGCGCGCTGGCGTTCAAGGTATCAAAGTTATGGTATCAGGTCGTCTTGGCGGCGCTGAAATTGCAAGAAGCGAATGGGCTAAGGAAGGTAGAATTCCTCTACAAACACTAAGAGCCGATGTTCAATACGGTTTTGCCGAAGCTGATACGGTTATGGGTAAAATCGGTGTTAAGGTTTGGGTATTCAAGGGCGATTTAATGCCCGGCGAAAAAGCAGACCAAAACATTAAAACAAAAAAAGCAACAAATAAAGATAACGCGCGTTTTACTAATAGAAGAAAACGTAACGAAGAAGCACAAGAAGACAAGGCTCAAGCCTAGTTGATTGAAATAATAGGAGCAAATCACAATGTTAATGCCTAAAAAAACTAAATTTCGTAAAAAAATGAAAGGCAATATGAAAGGGACTGAAACAAGAGGTACAACTCTTGAATTCGGCAGCTACGGATTGCAATCTCTTGAACCTGCTTGGATTACAAGCCGCCAAATAGAAGCCGCACGTCGTGCAATGACAAGACAAATCAAACGTGGCGGTAATGTTTGGATTAAGATTTTCCCCGATAAACCTATTACTGCAAAACCCGCTGAAACTCGTATGGGTAAAGGTAAAGGTAACCCTGAATATTGGGTAGCTGTTGTAAAACCCGGCAGAATGCTTTTCGAAATCGAATATTCTGTTAGAGAAGATGCAATCAAAGCTCTTCAACTTGCAGCACAAAAATTGCCAATCAAAGTAAGAGTGGTAGAAAAATAGGTGAGTAAGATGAAACTTCAAGAAATAAAAGAAAAATCAATTGCCGAACTTAAGGACTTAATTCTTAACTCAAAAAAAGAATTATTTAGCTTAAGAATGAAACATAACAAAATGAATCAGCTTGAAAATCCTGCACAAATTAAACAAACAAAACGTTTAATTGCAAGATTAAAAACTGTTCTAAGACAAAAAGAATTAAATGTATAGGTTATAAAATAACAAAGGAAATAATAAAATGCCCAAGAAAGTTAAACAAGGTACAGTTGTTAGCGACAAAATGGAAAAAACAGTTGTCGTTGAAGTAGCTGAACACAAAACTCATAAAAAATATAAAAAAGCTATGGTTTTCACAAAAAACTACAAAGTGCATGATGCTCAAAACAAATCAAAAGTAGGCGATGTTGTTACTATCGTTGAATCAAGACCTATTTCAGGTTCGGTTCGTTTTGTTCTTGACAAAGTGGTTGAAGAAGCCAAGTAGACTAAAGGGCAGTATTTAAATATAAGGTAAAGAGAAATGATACAACAAGAAACCAGATTACAGGCGGCAGATAACACAGGTGCTAAAGAACTTTTAGTTATCCGTGTTATGGGCAGCTCAAATAAAAAATATGCATCAGTTGGCGATGTTGTTGTTGCTACTGTAAAACAGGCAACTCCAAACATGACTGTTAAAAAATCTGATGTAGTTAGCGCTGTTATAGTGAGAACAAAAGCTGACATCAAGAGAAACGACGGTTCTGTTATTCGCTTTGATGACAACGCTGCGGTAATAATTAACAAAGACGGTAACCCCAGAGGTACTCGTGTATTTGGTCCCGTAGCAAGAGAACTCCGTGATAAAAACTATATGAAAATAGTTTCACTAGCTCCGGAAGTTATTTAACGGTAATTAATAAAAAATAGGAAATATAGAAATGTCAAAAACCAATTCAGATAAGAAAACTTCAATTCACACCAAAGTAGGTGACAGAGTTGTAGTAACTTCAGGAAAAGACAAAGGCAAAATGGGCAACGTAAAAGAAGTTATCACAAAAGACGGCACAGTGCTTGTTGAAGGTGTTAACATCGTAACAAAAGCTCAAAAAGCAAACCCCATGGCAGGTATTCAAGGCGGACTTAACAAAATGGAAGCTCCCCTTAATGCTTCAAAAGTTATGGTAGTTTGCCCTGCTTGCGAAAAGGCTACAAGAGTTAAACACGAAGTAAGAAACGACAAAAAAGTTCGTGTTTGCAAAAAATGCAACGAAACAATTGATGTTTAGACCGCAAAGTGCGGGGCATTGAGATTTGACAGGTTGCAAGGCGACAAAGTCTCAAAGGCTAAGATAAGGAAAGTAAAATGAGTAAAACACTTACAAGAAATCTAAAAGATAAATACAACGAAGAAGTTCGCTCAAAGTTAAAAGAAGAGTTCAAATACTCAAACGACTTACAAATCCCTAAATTGAGCAAAATTGTTATCAACATGGGTGTTGGCGAAGCTTGCCACAACTCAAAATTAGCTGAATCAATCGTTCAACAGTTAACAAAAATCGCAGGTCAAAAGGCTGTTGTAACAAAAGCTAAAAAATCAATTTCTGCTTTTAAATTAAGAGAAGGTATGCCGGTTGGTTCAATGGTTACTCTTCGCGGCGAGAGAATGTATGATTTTCTTCAAAAGTTAATCTGTGTCGTTCTCCCCAGAATTCGTGACTTCAGAGGTGTTTCAAAAAATTCTTTTGACGGCCGTGGAAACTATACATTTGGTCTTAAGGAACAATCACTCTTCCCTGAAATTCACTACGAAGAAGTTGATGTAGTTAAAGGTATGAACATTTCAATAATCACAACAGCAACTACCGACGAAGAAGCAAGAAGCTTGCTTGCAGCTTTGGGTATGCCGTTTAAAAAATAAGTAAACAACAGGAGAAATTAGAAAATGGCTAAAAAAGCAATGATAAATAAAGAACAAACAAGAGAAATGCTTGCTGCTAAAGGAAAATATCCTAAAGTAAGACTTCACAATCGTTGTTCTATATGCGGCAGACCTCATGGTTTCCACAGAGATTTCGGTCTTTGCAGAATCCACTTGAGAGAATTTGCCCACCGCGGTTTATTACCGGGCGTAACAAAATCTTCTTGGTAGTTAACAATTTTGCCGCAGCAATGTTGCATTGTCTGCGGCTTTATAATATTATATTTTTGTCTTAGAAACAAGACTTTGTACACACTAAACTGCAAGATGTGCTTGCAAGTAGGAAGGAAATTAAAATGACAGTAACTGACCCTATTGCTGATGCTCTAACACGTATCAGAAACGCAAACCAAGTTAATCACTCAAATGTAACCATCCCCGCTTCAAAATTAAAAGTTGAGTTAATTAAACTTCTTAAAGAAGAAGGTTATATTGAAAATTATGAACTCAAAGAAGAAAAAGGTTTTAAAGTAATTGATGTAACTTTAAAATACTTCAACAAAAAACCGGTTATTACAAACCTAAAAAGAGTTTCTACTCCCGGTTTAAGAACATACTCAAAAGCAAAAAATCTTCCCAGAGTTTTTGACGGCATGGGTATTGCAGTTGTTTCAACAAGCAAAGGCTTAATGACTGATAAAGCAGCACGCAGCCAAAACTTAGGCGGCGAAGTTCTTTGCTACGTATGGTAGTTATAAGTTTATATACAATGGGTTAATTTGCTTATTATAAGCGAAGCGTTCCCGCATAAATGCAAAAGGAGAAAAATAATGTCCAGAATAGGAAAATTGCCGGTAGTAATTCCGGATGGTGTTGACGTAAAAGTCGAAAATAACCTTGTAACAGCTAAGGGCCCTATGGGTACTGAATCTGTACAAATCAGAGAAGAGATTGAAGTTAAGGTTGAAGGTAAGGAAATTATCTTAACAAGAAAAAATGATGACAGAAAATCTCGCTCGCTTCACGGTCTTTCAAGAACACTTGTGCAAAATGTTGTAACGGGTGTTAAAGAAGGATTTACTAAAAAACTTGAAATCCAAGGTGTAGGTTATAGGGCTCAAATGCAAGGCAATGCTATAAATCTTCAACTTGGTTACTCTCACCCTGTTGTTATTGAGCCTCCGCAAGGTATCAAGATTGCAGTTGAAGCAAACACAAAAATCACCGTAACAGGTTCAAACAAACAAATGGTTGGTGATGTAGCGGCTCAAATTCGCTCTAAACGTCCTCCTGAAGTTTACAAAGGAAAAGGTGTACGCTATGAAGGCGAATATGTAAGAAGAAAAGCCGGTAAAGCTGGTAAAAAATAGTAAGTAAGCCAATATGAACCGAGCCTTATTAGGATAGCGGTTCTGGTGAAAGGAAAATAAAAATGATTAAACAAGTTAACAGAAAAGAACAAACAAGAAAAAGACATCAAAGAGTAAGACTTAAAATCGAAGGTACTCAAGAGTACCCAAGATTAGCGGTTTATCGCTCTATTAAACATATCTACGCTCAAATCATTGATGATACAAAAGGTGTTACATTGGTTTCATCTTCATCTAAAGTAAAAGAACTTGGTCTTAAGCACGGCGGCAATGTTGAAGCTGCAAAAGTTGTAGGTGCTGACCTTGCAAAAAAAGCTTTAGATAAAGGCATCAAGGGTGTAGTGTTTGACAGAGGCGGCTTCTTATTCCACGGAAGAGTAGCAGCATTAGCTGATGCAGCTCGTGAAGCAGGTCTTGAATTTTAATAAAATAAAAAATAATTTTTACCCGCACTTGAGTGCGGGTAATTTTTTGTCAAAAGTTGCATATTTATTAATTTCTATATAAAATATTCTCATGGCTAGAAATATTAGGAAAAAACAAACAAAAAGAGGGGTTAAGAAGAGAAACTTTTTTCTCTATTTTTGCATGATGGTGTTCTCTGCTTTTCTTGCAGCAGTTGCAGCATTTAATCTTTATTTGGCGTCATTGCCCCCAATATCAAATTTTGATGATATTAAACCAAACCCCGTTACAAGTATTTACTCTCTTGACGGTGAGGTAATAAAGACTTTTACGGCGTTCAGGTTTGAAAAAGTTTCAATAGATGACATCCCTGCAAATTTAAAAAATGCGGTTATTGCAACAGAGGATAAAAATTTCTATAAACACAGAGGCTTTGACACACTTGGCCTTGTGCGCTCTGTTTTTGCAAATATAAAGGCAGGTTCGCTAAAACAAGGTGCAAGTACAATTACACAACAGTTGGCAAGGATTTTATTCCTGTCTAATGAAAGAACTTTCGACAGAAAAATAAAAGAGTTAATAATTGCCCACAGGATTGAAAAAACAATCTCAAAAAATGAAATACTTGAGTTGTATCTGAATTCTGTTTACTTAGGCTCAGGTACATACGGTGTTCAAAGTGCTTCAAAAACTTATTTTGATAAAGAGTTAAGTGAACTGACTCTTGCAGAAGCTGCTCTTATTGCAGGCTTACCTCAAGCGCCGAGTGTTTATTCGCCTTTCCAAAACCCTGACGCTGCAATGAATAGGCGCAATCAAGTACTAAAGAGAATGTATAAAACAGGCTACATTACAAAAGATGAATATAAAGCTGCACTTGATGAAGAGCTGCACTTGAGTACAAAACCAAGATTGTACTCTTTTAATAAAGCACCTTATTTTATAGATTTAGTCTTAAACGAGCTTGAAAAACTGGGTTTTGAAGAACAGGAAATTTCTCAGGGCGGTTTAAAAATATATACAACTCTTGATTTAAAATCTCAAAACGCAGCACAAGATGCTATTGTAAATGACCTTAATGCATATGGTTTAAAGTCTAAAAAAACTCAAATGGCTTTATTTTCTTTTTCGCCCACAACAGGCAGAATTTATGCTTATGTTGGCGGTAAAAACTATGAAGAAAGCCAGTATGATAGAATTACAAATGCTATAAGACCTCCGGGGTCTGCTTTTAAGCCTTTTGTTTATACGGCAGCTTTGCAGCAGGGTGTTGGAGTGGATGATATTATTGACGATTCTCCTATTTCATTTAAAAACTGGTCACCAAGAAACTACGGTAATAAATACAGAGGCAAAATGCCTATCTGGAAAGCCCTTGCTATTTCATCAAATGTTGCTGCAGTCAGGCTGATAAAAAAAACGGGTGCTGATGCCGTTATTGCAACTGCAAGAGAAATGGGCATCACAACACCTCTGCAAAATGACCTTACTATAGCTCTTGGTTCAAACGGAGTTAAACTTTATGATATGGTAGTAGCATACGGCGCTTTTGCAAACGGCGGTTTTAGAGTTCGCCCTTATGCGGTTGAAAGAGTTGAGAACTCTCGCGGTGTTGTAATTTATGAAAATTCAGGGCCAAAAATTGTTAAAGTTATAAGCTTTGATACTGCAGCAGGTATGACCTACATGCTAAGAAAAGTAGTTGAAGCAGGTACGGGTCGTGCGGCAAATATTTCAAAAGCAACGGCCGGTAAAACAGGCACAACCGATGATTACAGAGATGCCTGGTTTGTAGGTTACACTCCTGATATTGTAACCGGTGTTTGGCTTGGAAACGATGATAACTCAAAGCTCCCCGGTATAACAGGCGGAGGTTTGCCTGCTAAAGTTTGGGCAGATTATATGAGGGTTGCCACGACAAACTTTGCTGATTCCGTGTTTGATTATCCTAAATTAAACGGCACGGAAGAATCTAAACCAAAAGAAATAACTGATGTTGAAGAGAGTCCCAGTGAAGATGATATGGGCTTTGAGGGTTTTGATATAGGTGAGCAAAGTACTCAAGTGCAAAATCAAGATATCCAAGTTGCTCCTGTAGTAGAGCCTGTAAAAACTGAAGAAAAGGCAGAAGTTCAAAAGCCTAAAAAACCATTCACTACAAATGAGCCTCCAATACCGCAAAGTGCTCCTCTTCCTCAGGCAGCGCCGCTACCGGGTGCTTAAGATAAAATTGAAGCAAGTTTTGTAAAGTCTGTTTGTCCTTGGTATATGATATCAAGGACTTTTGCATCGCAAAAATTTTCAATCATCTCTTTTGCTCTTAAAATCACGGGGTCTTTTGTTTGGTTGGGATAATTGGAAATAACAATACCTAAAATTTCTATACCCTTGTTTTTTAGACACTCGATACTCATTAAGGTGTGGTTAATCGTCCCTAAGTTTGGCCTTGCAACTAGTAGTGTCGGCAGATTGAGGTATTTAATTACATCAATCATAAGTACATCTT
>CASDXV010000014.1:0-23180 GCA_949285255.1 uncultured bacterium
AGGCGGAGGAGTAGTAGGTGACTCCTTTGAACAAGGCTCAGGAGGTAACGGCTCTAGCGGTTATTTGAGGATAAGGTGGGATGCAAGTGAGCAGGAGTAGAGTTCGAACTTCACAGGTTTTGTATCTTTTGGGTGCACTCCAGGTTAAAAAAACCGCACCCATTTTTTTATTCTACAGTTACGGATTTTGCCAGATTTCTTGGTTGGTCGACATCTTTACCTAAGTATTCTGCAATATAGTATGCAAGAAGCTGCAATACTACAATATTTAAAGCCGGGGATAGGGTGTCTGATATATCAGGTATTAATAGCACGTCGTCAAACAAGTCTTTGTGTTTTTTATCAATAAAGTTAGATACTCCAATGAGCTTTGCCTGTCTTGCTTTTGCCTCTTCACAGTTAGACATGACTTTATCGTATACAAGTCCTTTATTTAGTATTGCAAGAACAGGCATAGTTTCATCAAGCATTGCTATAGGCCCGTGTTTTAGCTCCCCTGCACTGTAGCCCGTTGCATTAATGTAGCTTATTTCTTTAAGTTTTAGCGCGCCTTCAAGTGAAGTCGGATAGTTAATACCGCGGGCAATAAATATAAAATCTTTAAAGCTTGAGTATTTTTTAGCCACCGCTTTAATTTTTTCCGTGTCATTTGTAACGGTTTCAATTTTATTTGGCAGCTCAAGCAGTTCCTGTTTAAGAGAGATTATTTCTTTATCTTTAATAGTTTCGGGGTTTATTTTTTGTGTAATAAACATGGTTAAAAGATACAATGACAAAAGCTGTGCCATATAAGACTTCGTAGCTGCAACAGATACCTCAATACCGGCGTTAACAGGCAGTAAACTGTCAGCCAAACGAGCCATTGTGCTATCGGGTCTGTTTGTAATTATAACAACATGCGAGCCTTTTTCTTTTACCTGTTTAATTGCAGTAATTGTATCTGCGGTTTCACCCGATTGGGATATACCTATTACAAGGGTGTTATTATCTGCTATTGTATCTCTGTAAATATATTCGCTTGAAGCTTCAACATCGGTTGGAATTTTAGCAAATTTTTCAAGAATATATTTGCCTACAAGCCCTGCATGCAGTGATGTTCCGCAGGCAATGATTTGAATTCTTTTTATGTTTTTTATTTCATTTTCGCTTAATTTTACATCTTGCAGAGTTATTTGAGATTTTGAGTCTTTTAATTTTCCGCTAAGCACATTTCTTGCAACGTCGCTTTGCTCGTGAATTTCTTTTAACATGTAGTGCTTATAGCCCATTTTAGAAAGTGCTACAGGTTCAAAGGGCAGCATTTCAACTTTGTTTTCAAGAATTTTACCGTTTAGGTCAGTTATTTTAATTGAATCTTTTTTAACTTCTGCTACTTGATTGTCATTTAGATAAATTGCTTTTTTTGTGTATTCAATGATAGCGGGGATGTCGCTTGCTATAAAGTTTTCGCCCTCTCCAACACCAATGATTAAGGGAGCGTTTTTTCTTGCAACAATAATTCTATCAGGCAATGTCCTGTGCATAGCGCAAAATGCATACGCACCGTTAATTTTTTTAACGGCTGAAGTCATAGCTTTAAGCAGGTCTTTGCATTTAGAAAATTCATGTGCTATAAGGTGGGCCGCAACTTCAGAATCTGTTTGAGATTTAAACTCACAGCCGCATTTTTCAAGCTCGGCTTTTAGTTCTTTATAGTTTTCAATTATACCGTTATGAACCACAACAAGGCTGCCGCAGTTGCAGGTATGCGGGTGAGCGTTGAGCTCTGTAGGAAGTCCGTGTGTTGCCCAGCGTATGTGACCTATCCCGCAAGTAGATTTGTTGCAGATGTCTTGCACGGAGCTTAGGACATCTCTTAGGTTGTTTAATTTCCCCGGTGCTTTAAAAATCTCTATTTTATTTTTTGCCATAAGGGCAACGCCTGATGAGTCGTAGCCCCTGTATTCAAGATAAGAAAGCCCTTTTAGAAGCACTTCGCTTGCTTTTGAATTACCTATATATCCCACTATTCCGCACATAAATTAATTCCCTTATCGTGTAATTCAGTTATTTTATTACACAAGATTTTTCTAATCAAATTAAGATTTCATAAAGAGTTTATGAAGTTCGTTTGGTTTAAAAATACCCTCTTCCGTTATAATGCCTTTAATAAGCTCATTTGGTGTAACATCAAAGCTCGGGTTAATAACTTTTACACCCTCGGCACAAATTCTTTTGCCGTTAATAACGGTTACTTCTTCTTCATTTCTTAGTTCAATCGGTATCTCATCTCCGCTTTTAATTGACATATCAATTGTAGATTTTGGTGCAGCAATGTAGAGGGGAACATTGTAGTATTTTGCTGCTATTGCAACGGTGCAAGTTCCTATTTTATTGGCTGTGTCACCGTTTGCTGCGATTCTGTCCGCTCCGACTACAACAAGGTCAATCATGCCTTTTTTCATAAAATAAGAGCACATACCATCTGTTATAAGTGTTACGGGAATTCCATCTTCAACAAGTTCAAAAGTTGTGATGCGAGCACCTTGCTGTCTTGGGCGTGTTTCATCGGCAAAGACTTGAACGGTGTTGTCTTTAGCAAAAGCGCTTCTTACAACGCCAAGTGCCGTGCCGTATCCGACAGTTGCAAGAGCTCCTGCATTGCAGTGAGTTAAAATTGTAGCACCCTTGGGTACAATTTGTGTTCCAAAATCGCCTATTTTTTTGTTTATTTCAATATCTTCGTTTTCAAGTTTTATGGCGTTCTCAATGAGTGCTTTTGTTATCTGCTCTTTTGTACCGCCTTTTTCAATTATTTTTAACTGCTCGTTCAGTGCCCAGCTTAAATTCACTGCCGTAGGGCGAGAAGAGTTTAAATACTCTACGCCATTTTTAAGTTCGTCCGTGAAATTTTGCTCACCTTTTTCAAGAAGCTCAATAGCACAAAGTGCAACACCGTGAGCGCCTGAAATACCTATAGCGGGAGCGCCGCGCACTATCATGGTTTTAATGGCGTCGTACATCTGCTGCAGTGTTAAAATGTCAACTTTTTTATATTCATATGGTATTAATGTCTGGTCGACCATTCGTGAAACTCCTTTCAGGTCGCCAGTTTTGACCCATTCAACCGTTTTTATTTTAGAGTGAAATTCGCTCATTTTTTTTATCCTTTATTCAATATTTATGTCAATTTCTTCAATGTCGTCAGGTTTTTTTTCAAACTGTGCAAGCAAAAACACTGTTCCCATAGCGGTTGTAGAGTTAGTAAGCGCGCAGACAATTGCAAGCATTATAATAATTATGAAAAATAACCAGAGTGAATCAAATCTTACAAGATATTGCAAGCCGTAAGCGTAGTGATATCCGCCTATAAAAGGGAGAATTTTATTTACAAGGGGTGCAAGTTTTAGAAAAATAAGAGTAAGCGGAGTGAACACTATAAAAAAGCTCACGGTAGAACAGAAACCGCAAAGCCCGCCAAGAGCTGCTGCCTGTTGATTTTCAAGAAAGCCGATTTTATTTGTCTTTTTCAGGTACAAAATAACTGCAGGTGCGCAAAAAAGTGCAAGTGCGAATGTGACTAATCCTATAAGAAAGTTAAAAGACCCAAAGATTGCAAGTATAGCACCTAAAATAAGGCTATATATTGCCGCTTGTTTTGCAATTAAACTGTTCATCTTATGCACTCCTTTTTTTGAATTTCTAAATTTCTGGCATGGCATATGCCTATTGCTATTGAATCTATTGTATCATCAAGCTTTGTGTTGGGATTTAGCTCAACATATCTTTGCACCATGGATTTTACTTCATCTTTGCTTGCTCTGCCATGGCCCGTTAAGACTTGTTTAACGACAATTGGAGTATATTCTCCTATCTCAACTCCCGATTCCTCCAGTGCTGCAAGGATAACTCCGCGAGCTTGCGCAACAGGGATAATTGTCTTTTGGTTTTTAAAGAAAAAAAGCTGTTCTATAGCAGCACTGTGGGGATTAAAGGAAGAGCAAATCTGCTTTATGTCACGGTAAATCTCTGCCAGTCTTTTTTGGTGCGGCAGGTCTTTATCCGTTTGAATAGAACCGCAGGATAAAAGCGTGTAAGAGTCATCTTGCGCCTCAATAATACTGTATCCTGTTATCCCGATACCGGGGTCTATTCCTAAAATCCTCATAAAACAATTATATTATGAGGATTTTTAGGGTCAAAAAGTTAATATAAATTTATAAGCAAAATAAAATGCGACTTGTAGAACAAATCGCATAAGTCAAGAAAGGAATGGTTAGACTATTAACGATTATTATTATTGCACAAAAAATATTACTATGCAAATTTCTTAATATATTTTAACGTATCTTAAACAAATCCTGTAATAAACAAATTGTTGCATAATTTTAAAACAGAAGTTAAAATATTACCTATGGATGTAAAATTTGATAAATATTCGCTAATTGTTGGCGGTGAAAGAAAATTTTTAAAATCAGGAACGCTGCACTACTTTAGGGTTTTTGGTGAGGATGAGTGGAAAGACAGACTCTCAAAAATGAAATCAGGCGGCTACAACTGTGTGGACTTGTATTTATGCTGGTCTTTTCATAACCCCAAAAAAGATATTTGGGATTTTGAAGGGTATAAAAATATAAGAACTCTTTTTCAGGTTGCAAAAGATTTAAACATGTTTATCATCCTGCGTCCGGGGCCTTATATTAACGCTGAGGTATCGGCAGGCGGGCTTCCTTATTGGTTGATGAAAGAAAAAGATGTTGTATTAAGAAACAGAATAGATGGCGACTACACGTACTCAAGCGCTTATATGGAACATCTTAAAAACTGGTATGGCAAGGTTTTACCTATAATAAAAGATTTTGATAATTTAATTGCCTTACAGATTGAAAACGAGTATTCAACTAACGGCGGAGAAAATGAATACATAAAAGAGCTTTATCAAATTGTCCGCTCTTACGGTATTAATGTTCCGATATTCCATAATGATGCCTATATTGCGGGGCTTTATGCCGATGATGTAGATATTTACGCATGTGATATTTACCCCTATATTAACCCGAAAACAAACTGGAGAGAGGAAACTTACGCATTTGATACTCTTGATAATCTTGAAGAAGTGGTTAGAATGTTTAAGGACACTGCTCCTTTGTTTATTGCTGAAATGCAGTCAGGCTGGTACGATAAGTGGCTCGGTTACGGTTATGACTACATTAGAGAAGATATGGGGACTTCTCATATTAACATAATGACAAAAACCGCACTCTCTCAAGGCGTTACAATGTTTAATCACTATATGTGCGCAGGCGGTACAAATATCCTTGATATGTCATCAGATGAAGTCTATACAAGCTATGACTTTGCCTCTCCCATTAGTGAGCTTGGTGTTATTAAGGACAATTTTAAAAAAGCAAAAGAGATAAACTACTTTCTTGATGCTTTCAATTTAACTCAAACAGAGGCTGATGAGTGTGATTTTGAAGTTGAGCAAAACTGCTATGCTAAAGTCCGCAAAGACTTAATAAATAATTGCAAATGGCTCTTTTTAAGGAACTTTAACACCTGTGAAACAATGATAAACGGGGTTAATCTTGACTCTTTTGATATGAAAATTCTCCCTCAAGATTTAAAACTGAGAGCCTGTACTATTGTAAAATCGGGCGTTGAGATATTTACGCGCCTTGAAGATAAGGATAGAGAAGTTGTATTTTTATTTTCAGATGAGAAAAACTCAATCACAATAGAAGATGAAAATGGAGTTCAAAAGACAATAAGCGCTGATAGAGAAGATTTTGAAGGCTTTTTTTACGGTATGGATAACGATTGCGGCAAAAAGACAACCATTGTTTTTGTCACAAGAAAAACCGCTCAAGACTGTTGGAAGCTTAATAACGCTCTTGTCTTTGGTGCAAAATTTGTCTATCCTAACGGAAAAATAGCGCTTGAGAATGAGACGCTTGTAAAAACTTTTGATTTGAAAAACGGTTTTTGCGAGCACTGCTTTACCCCTCAAATTCAGCCAAAGAGAATTAAACTCACGGATTTTGACGTTTATTTCTGTGCTCCTGAAATTGAACCTGGTTATGATTATTCTTCTTGGAAAAAAATTAAACACAATGAAGATTTTAGTCTGCAAGATACTTTCTCATCTGATGTTTACTCTGAATTTGTCTGGTACAAGGGTCAAATTTCAAATAAGGTAAGAGAGATAGCAATTAGCGCAAGGCATATTTTTGCAATTTATATAAACGGTTTTGAAATACTAAACCGTAACAGCTACAAGCATGATAACCTTGCAACAATAGATGAACACATCGTGCTTGATGTTAACCCGAGCGTGTTTAGAGATTGTGACAATGAAATTACCGTTCTTGTTCAAAATCTCGGTTTTGACAGAGGTTTTAGTAATAATATAGGCTCACCCAGAGGCTTAATTTACTTTAAAACAGATACAAATGAACTTATAAATTGGCACATAAGAGGCAGAATTACTCTTGATAAGAGAGAAGCAGATGATACTCAAGCACCTTATCTTGCGTGTTTAGAGAAAGAATTTAGCATACCTGATGAGTATTTTGACAAAAATGTCTTTGCACCTTTTGTCCTTGATATGGAAAAAACCCCGTTCAGGCGCGCAACTATATTTTTAAATGATGTTAAAATAGGGCGCTACATAAGGCACAATGCTAACCAGTCCAAGTTTTATCTTCCAAAGGAATTTCTCAAACAAAACAATGAAATAAAAATTGTAATATGGGAAAAAAGCCACAGGATTAAGGGAGTCTGGGACTTTAAAAACTATTTAAAAGATGTTATAATAAATGTAGAGACCCACAAAGTTTATCAGCTTTTCTAAAATTAACAACGCAATCTTCGCATACTAAATATAAGGAGTTGAATATGGCTGTCGTCCCTGATTTTTTAATTAAAAGGGTTTACAAAAAGGGTTCTCTGCGCTCATGTGAGGAGGGAATCGAGTTTGACCTTAAAAATGTACTGGGTCCCGGTGTAATCTGCGGTCTTGAGTATGTGCAAATTAACGATTACAAGTTTACAAAAGATGCAATAAGCTTCATAACGCAAGGTGTTGAGCTTTTTGCAAATTCTGTAAGCGAGATTAATCCTATTCGTTTTCGCCTTGGTCAAGAAGGCACCATGCGCCTTATGGAGCAGGTTGAGTGCCTTAAAAACGGGGTAAATAAAATAATTATAGAGTTTTTAAACCCCGAAGCAGGCAGAATGAAAATCACTCTTGAGGACAATCTCAATATCGCCTAAATAAAGAATAGATAAAGATTGTATACTATGCTGGACAAAAATATTTTTTGGGTGTAAAATACTAGGACTTAATTTAAGAGAAGGTATTTTACATGCTAAAAACTTTATTTGAATTGCTGCGACGTAGATTTTACAAGTTACAGGAGGCTCGCATTTACGTTCGTATTGATTAAAATAAATAATTGAATATGAATTTTCCAAAGAGCCGCCTGTAAGACGGCTCTTTTAGTTTAAAATTTTTAACAATAGTGTATAAAATACGCAAAAAAATGTCATCACAAGTGTTATTAAATAAGTGAAGGTAGATAAAATAATGAAAAATATACGACGTTCTCTACAGATTAATAAAGGGGTTCAAAGACTTATGAACCTTATTTGGGGACTATAGTAATTTTGTAGGGATAAAAAATGTCAAACTTGAGCATAACAACAAAAATAATTCAACAACTAAGTAACAACAGCGGCTCTGTAGTACCGATTGCCGCAAAAGACACTTTAAGCAACTGTGCTATTACCTATATTTACAATAAAGAAGCATCTAAAGAAGATGGTAGAGAAAGAGCAATAGAAGAGTTCGGAACGGAAGTTCTCTGGATTGGTGGCATACCGTTATTAAAAAAACTTTTTGATAAAACGGTTTATAAATTTTTTAAAGCTGACCCCGATTTTGATATCAGAAATTTAAAGAAAAATGCACAAGGCAAGCTGGATAAGCTTGAATTTCTTGCTAAAAATGCCCCTGATGTTAAGCAAAAAGAAGTTCTTGAAAATATTTTAAAAAACGAAAATGTTCAAAAACTCTACAAAAGACTCCATGTTGCAAAGTTTATAACCGCAACCGCCGCAACTTTAGCGGGTTTGAGCGGACTTATAGTTTATAAACAAAAAACAACTCAAAAAGAGCTTGAACAAAAATATAAGAAAAAAATGGAGCTTCAAAACGCTTGTAATAAAGAAATAGAGAAAAGCCCCGTGTTTGATAAGTTTATGGGTAACAAAGAAACATCTTTTAAAGGCGGCGGTATATCTAAGTTTTTATCAGGATTTATGTATAACCCTGTTATGAATATGTCTATACTTGATGCGGGCATTACAACTACAAGACTTGCTCAGGGCAGAAAAGGCGAAAGAGCTGAAATAGGTTTTAAAGAGGGATTTCAAATATTATTTATTTATTGCCTTGCCGAACCTATTCAAAAAGGGCTTGAAAAGTTAAGTGCAAAGTTCTTGAAAACACCTATCAAAAACGAGTATCAACTTCTAAGTAATGATAAACTAAAAGAGCTTATAACAACAGAGGGCTTAAAAGAATCCGTTGAAACCCTTGTAAAATCTGATGATAATAAAGTGCTTGAATACCTATTTAAAAACCAAGACAATGCACTTGTAAAAATGCTCAAAATCTCGGGCGAATTGCCAACAATAAAAGGAAGTGAAACCATTGACTCCCTTGCTTTTATTGATACAAAAAAACTGAAAAATGCTGCAAAAAATATATCCGAACTCGCTCAAAGTACGGCAGGAAAAGGGGATTTGGATAAATATTTATCCAAAGTTAAAAACATAAAGGGTGTGTCTGTTATAGCAAATATTTTAATAGGCGCAGCGGCAATAGGTATATTACAGCCAACGCTAAATATAATCCTTAGAAAGAAAAATAATCACGGTGAAACCATTAACCCCGCTATTAAAAAGCTTGAAAAAGATATGGAGCAGAAGTTTGCTTTTAGTGGGAACGAGGAAGTTAAACCTCAATAAATAAGCGTCTGCCTACAATATTTGGTTTTCCGTTGTAATAGCCTGCAAAATATCCGCCGCTAACGGGGGTGTTTTTGCCGTAGTTTTGTGATGAACTAAAACTTGAACCTAAAAACGGATTTTGCTCTTGAGCGAAAGGATTGTAGCTTTTTTTAGTGCTAACGGGAGCACTTTGAGTTGTTTGGATTGACTTTGTAATCATAGAAACAAGATTTGTAAGCATTTCATTCCTTTCACACGTTTGTATATTTTTTATAATGAAATTTTAAGATTTGTCTATATTTATTTTAGCGAATTATGAAGAAAAAAATAAAATAAAGATACAAAAAATCCTCCGTTTGTAGGGCATTTTGATAATTAAAAAAATCTTCTTGTAAAAATATCTGTTAAAAATTCAAAATCCATGCTAATATTTTGTTATTGACACTATCCGTATAAGAGGTACAGGAAGATTAATTATATAATTCATATAATACTTGCAGTTTTGACTGTTGCACTTATTATTTCACTAATTTCAAATGCAAAGCAGAAAACAAAACTTGAAGTATTCAGCGAAAACGAGAAAAAATTACAAAAAGAATTTGAAGAAAAAGAAAGCTTCCTAAAGAAAGAAGCTATGATTGCTGCAAAAGAGCAGCTTCATTTTGAGCGCCAAAAGTTTGACGATGAAGTGCGAGAAAGGCGCTCTGAGATTAACAGGCTTGAAAATTCTTTAATGAAAAAAGAAGAACAGCTTGAAGAGCGTGTTCAAAAAAATGTTGATAAAGAACATGAATTAAACAAAAAATACGACGAACTTCTTGATAAAGAAGACTATCTTGCAGAAATTGTTGCAAAACAACTCTCTGAACTTGAGCGCGTTGCGCAGCTTTCTCGAGATGAAGCTAAAAATATGCTCTTGGAACAACTAAAAGCGGAGCTTGCTCAAGAGCAGGTTCAGTTAATTCGTGAAAATGAGCAAAAAATCAAAGAAACGGCTGAAGAAAAATCAAGAGAGATTTTATCTCAGGTTATGCAAAGATGTGCAATAGAGCAGGTTATAGAATCTACCGTATCTGTTGTTTCCCTGCCATCTGATGAGATGAAAGGTCGCATTATAGGCCGCGAGGGCAGAAATATTAGAACTCTTGAAACTCTAACCGGTGTTGACCTAATTATTGATGATACACCCGAGGCTGTTGTATTATCTTCATTTGACCCTGTAAGACGCGAGATTGCCCGTCTTACAATAGAAAAACTCATAGCTGACGGCAGAATACACCCTGTCAGAATTGAAGAAGTTTATGAAAAGTCTACAAAAGAAATTGAAAATAAAATGAGACAAGAAGGCGAGCGCGCAGCGCACGACCTTGGAATTATGAACCTTAACAAAGAGCTTACCAAGACTCTTGGACGCTTATATTATAGAACAAGCTACGGTCAAAATGTGCTTAAGCATTCAATTGAAGTGGCGCAAATTGCAGGCATGTTGGCATCTGAACTGGGTGCTGATGTTAATCAGGCAAAGCGCGCGGGCTTGTTGCATGATATTGGCAAAGCTGTCGATCAGGAGCAAGAGGGCACACACATTTCTTTGGGTGTTGAACTTGCAAGACGCTTTGGCGAAAAAGAAGAAATAGTTCATGCAATAGAAGCTCACCATGATGATGTTCCGGCACATACTCTTGTTGCTGCACTTGTAAAAATCGCAGACACAGTAAGTGCTGGCAGACCCGGTGCAAGACGTGACACGCTTGAAATCTATATTAAACGCCTCAAAAAGCTTGAAGAGATTGCAAGCAGTTATGAGGGTATAAGGCAGTCCTTTGCAGTTCAGGCAGGTCGTGAGGTTAGGGTTGTGGTTCAACCTAATGTGTTTGACGATGCTGCAAGTGCAAAATTGGCTCGTGACATAGCTAAACGCATTGAGGATGAACTTGAATACCCCGGGCAAATCCGTGTAACGGTTGTCAGGGAAGCACGAGTTACCGAAATTGCAAAGTAAAAAATGTCTAAAGAGTTTAAAATACTTTTTCTGGGCGACATTGTAGGCCGCCCCGGAAGAGAGATTGTAAAAGAGTTTTTAGAAAACGACAAAAAGGCTAAAAGCTGTGACTTTGTCATTGCAAATGCTGAAAACGCCTCTCATGGGTTTGGTTTGACTTTAAAAAACCATGATGAGTTTCTTCAGTGGGGTATAAATTGTCTGACATCAGGTAATCATATTTGGGATAAAAAAGATATTTTTAGCTATATAGATGAATCAAGCGCACTTATAAGGCCTTATAATTACCCTGAGGCTCAAGGGGTGGGCTATAGGATATTTGAAAATGGTGTAATTGTTATAAATATGCTCGGCAGAACTTTTATGCCGCCAATTGATTGTCCCTTTAGGGCTTTAGATGAAGTTGTAGAAAAACTAAAATCAACTTGTGATTTTGAAAATATGATTTCTTTTGTTGATTTTCACGCCGAAGCGACGGCGGAGAAAATTTGTTTTGCAAAATATGCCGCATCTTTAGGAATTAAAGCGGTTGTCGGTACTCACACTCATGTGCAGACATCGGATGAAAAAATAATTGACGGTAAATGTGCTTACTTAACAGATGCAGGTTTTTGCGGCTCATCAGAGGGTGTAATTGGTATGGATTATCAAAATTCGCTAAAGCGCCTTTTAAGTGGTATTCCTGCAAAGTTTGATGTAGATGAGTCAAATTATTCTCAAATTAATGCCTGTATTATCTCTTTTGATAAAAAAACAGGCATAGCAAAAAAGATTGAAAGAATTAATTTTATTAGTGAGGTAAAGAAATGATAGAGAGGTAAAAGTGAAGATTGATTTGCACATTCACACCACCTACTCGGACGGGGCTTTTTCTCCCGAGCAGGTGGTTGATACAGCACTTGAAAATAATCTTGACGTGATTGCACTTACTGACCATGACAACATTTTGTCGCACAAAATCGCAAACGATTACGTTAAAGAAAAAGGTTACAAGCTTGAAATCATTCCCGGAGTTGAGATTAATACAATTTATAAGGGTTATGAAGTCCATATCTTAGGATATTTTATGGATACGGATAATCCTGACTTTGTAAAACTCCTAAAAGAGCAGCAGCAGGCGCGTATTAACCAAACTACAAAGATAGTTGAATTGTTAAATAAAAAAGCGGGCATAAGAGTAAAATTTGATGATATAAAAGCTCTTGTAGCACCTGGCGGCAGTATAGGGCGCCCTCACATAGCGCGCGCCATAACATCAGCCGGCGGTGTGGCAAATGTCATGGAAGCGTATTCAAAATATATAAACGACTCATCCCCTGTTTATGTAACAAGAAAAACAGTGAGCCCCCATGACGCTGTTGAAATTATATATGATGCCGGCGGTATTCCTGTTTTTGCTCATCCTATTGATGTTGATATATCTGAAAAATTAATAAAAGAATTAACAGGTTTTGGCCTTAGGGGAATTGAAGCATATCACAGAAAACACTCCCCTGCGGTTGTTGAATATTTTTCAACATTGGCTGAAAAATACGGACTTATAATAACGGGCGGGTCGGACTTTCATGCGCCATCTGTTAATCACGGGACAATATTAATGGGTAAAAACTTTGTCCCTGCTTGGGTTTATGATGAATTAATAAAAGAGAAAAAAAGGATAGAAATGTTATATTAAAAAAAAGACCCGTTATTCGGGTCTTTTTTCGGGTTTTAGTGTGTATTTATCACAGAAATTTAATATCTTATCACAAAGCTCTTCTATTTTATCTTGTTTTTCTTGATTTATTCTTTTGTCAACAAAGGGGAATGGAGAGAGCTTGTGCGTTTTTCCGTTAAGATAATATCTTCCTGATTTGCCATTACTATCTTCAACAAGCAGCTGATGTTTGATGTCAATTGACTTGTCAAACTCTTCAAGGAAGTAACTTAAATCTAAGTCACCGGGAAGAGATGAGCTTGAAATTACGTTAAATATTTTCATCGGTGTTTTTGATGGAGGAACGGGTGTGGGCCCTGGTGATGCAGGATGTTGTATATCTATTGTTCTTCCTGTTTCTCTATCTAAAAACCAGTTTTGAATTTCATATTTAGTAGTATTGTTACCATCTCTGAAATACAATCTTACGGATTCTATTTTTCCACTGGATGCAATATCTACCGGCTCTTTTCCTTCATAGTTTTCGGTCGAGTCACTCATTCTGCTTGTAAGAAATCTTACTTGAAACTCATATGACATTTTTTGTTTTTTCTCGCCGGGTTTTTGTTCCTTAAGTGTAACCGGGTCATCCGTTATACCGTAATATGTCATTTCATATGGTCTGCCGTGCATATCGTAGAAAATAAGACTTGTTATGTTGCCATTTTTATCAAATGTTTTTTCGCTTCTTTCATACGAACTTCTGTCAAATGTTGTTATTTTCTTGACTGTCTTGCCATCTTCATAATAGTCTGTTCTTTTTTTTGGCTTGTGTCTTTCAACCAGCATATCTACACTGTCTTTAATTTCTTTGGGATAAGTGTTAGCTTCTCTAAGCCCTCTTATCAGAAAATGTGTTTCGGATTTCTTTTTGTTTGTTTTTCTATCTCTTATAACAAGCATTGACTCACTTAATTCTACTTCACCCACATGATGGTGTGCGTATATCTCTGGTGTAAAAGTCAGCTTATCCCACACTGTAAAGCCGCCGGCAAGGTCGTTGTATTGCAAAATTTCTACTTCCTTGATATCGGGGTTATTTTTATCGGGATACGAAAATTCGTATATTTTTTCCGCCTCCATTTTATTATCCGGTGAAAACCTTGTCATACGTTCGAGTTTACCGTCTTTGTATTCAAACGTAGTTTTCCTGCAATATTCTTCTCCGTCTTGCACTATTGTTCCGCTGTAAGGTTTCCCATTAAGCTTGTTACAAATTAATCCTTGTGAATTTTTATAGAATAAAGAGTTTTTTTGTTTTTTCCCTATTCCTACATCAGCTTGACCAAGTGCAGCCAGTATGTCTTGATTTACACTAAAATCACCTTTAATTGGAGATGAGGCAACTTGATTTTTTTCTTCACTCCCTTTAAATGAAAGTTTATTTACTGTTTTTGCTGGAATGTAAGATATTTTGTTTATTGTGTTCATTTAAAACTCCTTATGGGGATATGTGTTTTTTAAAACATGTAAAAAAAATAATTTACCTTTTTTTTCAGAATGTTAAGAAAACTTAAGCGCTGTAACATATTTGGATATTTTTAGAGTGCAATGTAGAATGTTACATGTAATAATTTTTTAAGGGATATTATGACAAAGATTGAAACGCTAAATTCTATATCAAAATACCTGGAACTTGCACTAAGCGAGCAAGGGCTTGAGTTTTACCTGAATATAAAAAAATCTTTTGCGACAGATGAAGAGATGTTTTTCGATTTTTTGTTTGATTATCTGACTATACAAAAAGGCGGAAAAGCCCCGAATACCGATTCTTTGTATGCTGACTTTACGGTTTATTTTGACAGATTTTCTAACATTCAAGGCGAGAAAAAAATTCTTGAGCAAATTGCTAGATATGCAAAGTATTATCTGATGCTAAGACTTGAATACATTGACAATAAAGACTTCGCAAGAAGTATTTCTGTTATAAATGCCTATGGCGCTTGGGATGTTTATCCGTTTTTGCTTGAAGTCATGGATGATTGGGAAAACAAAAGAATAGATAGTTCAGCCTTGCTTGAAATGCTTAATATGATTGAGGATTTGGCATACAGAAGACTTCAGGGCGAAGAAGATATTGACCTTACATCAATTGGTCTTGATATTAATAAAATGCTCTACGGTACAAGTAATTACGCCTCTCAAAGGAGCGCAGGTTAATGGCGGCATTTATTGATAAAGCAAAAGTAAAAGTTGTGTCAGGCCGAGGTGGAAATGGTTGCGTTGCCTGGAGAAGAGAAAAGTTTGTTGACAAGGGTGGGCCTGCAGGTGGTGACGGCGGCTCCGGCGGGGATATTTATCTTATAGCGGATGAAAACCTTTCAACACTTCTTGATTTTACTTATAAATCAATATTTAGAGCACAAGACGGCGAGAATGGCAGAAATAAAAATCAACACGGGCATGGAGGAAAAAGTCTTTATCTAAAAGTGCCTGTTGGGGTTATTGTAAGAGATTTAAAAACAAATAAAATAATTGCAGATTTAAACGAGCATGAAAAAACAGTTCTTGTTGCAAAAGGAGGCAGAGGCGGCAGGGGAAATGCCAGATTTGCTACTGCACAAAAGAGAAGTCCTCAGTTTTGCGAACCGGGTGAAGCCGCAGTTGAGAGAGAGCTTGAACTTGAGTTAAAACTTATAGCAGATGTGGGACTACTTGGCATGCCAAATGCGGGAAAATCAAGTCTTATAAGCCTTATAAGTTCAGCCAGACCCAAAGTTGCGGATTATCCTTTTACCACACTTACTCCAAATCTTGGAGTTGTAAAAAAGCCTGACGGTGATGGGTTTGTTGTGGCAGATATTCCGGGGCTTATTGAAGGAGCATCAGAAGGTGTGGGGTTAGGATATGAGTTTTTGCGTCATATTCAGCGCTGCAGATTTTTTATACATATGGTGGATATGAGTGCTCAAGACCCTTTGGATAACTATATAAAAATAAATAATGAATTAAAAAAATATGATGAAGAACTTGCTTCAAGGCATCAGGTTTTGGTATTAAACAAAGCAGATATTGTTGATAAAGAAACTGCCGAGCATCTTTGTGAAGAATTTAGAAAATATGATAAGGACTTTTTTGTTGTATCTTGTGCAACTTCAGAGAACATAAAAACGCTCTTAAGCAGACTTTATGAGCTGGTAGAAGAGATTCCAAGGCATGACATTGAAGTGGAAATTGAAGAAGATGCTGAATATGACAATAACGATGACTCTGCTTTTGATATTACAAAACTTAATAAAAATACATATAGTGTAACAGGCGGTAAATTAAAAAGACTGGTTGCCGTTACGGATATTAAGAATGTTCAACAGGTAAGAAGATTGTCGAATATTATGGATTCTATGGGTGTTTGGAGCTCGCTTAGAGATATGGGTATTAACAATGAGGATACCGTAATTGTGGAGGGTGTAGAGATGGTTTATGTTGATGAGTATTTCTGTGAATAGTTTGTTTGGATGATTTTTTACAAAATTTGACGACAAGATGACTTGAATATATCATAATAAATAGTAAGTATACATGTAAGCTTAGGATAGTTTGGTATTATGGCCAACTGTCGGTATTGAAAGAGATAAATGTTTTTTGAGGACGAAAAGGAAAATTTAGATAATCTGGATAATCTTGACGATTTAGAGCTTGATTTGGATGATGAAGCAGACGATGAGTCTATAAGTTGGGATGAGTTACTTAAAGACGATAGTGTTGAGTTATCTGCAAAATCAGCTGCTGAATCTAACAAGCAAGAGCCCCTCAAAATTAGGAGCATAAAAGAGGAAGTCCAATCAGAAGGTGTTGCTGCGCAAACAATCACTAAGGATGTCGGCGACGCAGATATTTTAGAAGTTATAGAGTCTGACGATGAAGAGCAGGCAGCGGATAGTGAGACAGCATTAAAAAAAGATGCTTTCGAGGTTTTTGGCGGAGATACGGAAGACGATATTTTATCTGTTGAATCTGCGGATGAGTTGGCCGATGACGATGTCATGGATGACGATACAAGCGCAATGAGCGAACTTGATGATATTGAATCTACAGATGATATTGAAGAAGATGATGAAGATGTGTTGAAAGACACAACTCCTTCAGTTTCTGGTTTTAAACTAGATATACCTGTTATAGCGGGAATTTTGCTTGCCGCTTTTTTGGTAATCGGCTCGATTGTGTTTATTTTTGTAGGGCCTAAGGGAAATAGATCGTCAGATGTGGTTGAACAACAACCTGTGGTTGAGCAGAATCAGGAAAATGTTTCAGAAGAAGAAGCCTTACAGGTCGATGATAATTCTAAAAACCAAGAACAGATACCTGTTTTAGATGATAAAAACGCTAAGAAATTGAAACCCGAAAAGAAAATAGTTTTGTCAGTTGAAAGTGCAGGCAGAGCAAATCCTTTCATGCCAACTTTTGACGAATTTAACGGCAAATACTATTCTGGAATTCCTGCGCAAGTCCTCATGCCTCCGGATGCATACGGCAATGAACCGGATGCGCAAGAGCTTATGAAGGTTGCGGTTTCAGGTATACTTTTTGACAATGTTAAACCCTCTGCAATTATAACGATTAATGACGTTGACTATTTTGTCCAAAAGGGAGACAAGGTTGATGATTATATGGTTCTGGATATTAATCGTCAGTCAGTAGTTGTCAAAAAAGGCACCAACATTTATAAAGCAGGAGTGGGAGAAAGATTTAACCAAAACATCAAAGTAGATGGAAGTGCAATATATGGAGCCGGTGGTGCAAGATATTATACCAGTGCAGGTTCTGATTATACATCAGCATCTGATGTTGAAATTCGTACACAAGATTAAAGATAATAAATAAAACAAACTAGGAGTTTAGATAGTAATGTTCACGCACGAGACAAAAAGAATAGTTCAAAAGTTTACCGTTTTGGTAATGTTGTTTTCACTTGTTCAATCTTCTTGGGCAGGTCTAAATCTTAAACTAAATAACGATGAACTCAAGAGTGCAAAGCTTGCATATTCAAATTTTGATACCCCTGCAAACTATTATTCAAACGATTCTTCGGAATCAAATATTATAAATATAAACAACTATGTTGACGAAGATCGCAACAGCGCTGTTAATCTCAATGAGAATGTAAAAATTACTAACTCAAACTCCAAAATCAATCTTTCTTTGCGTGATTCAGATGTAAAACAAGTTTTAAGAATGTTTGCCCAAAAAGCGGGAATGAATGTCATTTTCCATAATTCTGTTTCAGGTGAAGTAACTCTTGACCTTGTAAATGTTACATTAAACGACGCATTTCTTATGGTTTTACGCTCTGCCGAGCTTACTTATGTTAAAGACGGCAAGAATTTAATTGTTGCTTCAAACGCTCAAGGTTCAAAACTAAGCTTTACAAAACAGTCCTTGACGATTATTCCTGTTAAATACGAAAGAGCCCAAAATATTGCTAACTTCTTAAATAATAATGTTTTTGGAGCAAATATCACCGGTCTTTCTAACGATAAGATTGTAACATCAAATCCCGCAACTAATGAGCTTATGTTGTTCGGTTCACAAAATGACGTTGAAGTTGCAAAAAAAATTGTTGAAAAACTCGACAGAAAGCCAATGATTAACACATTTAAGGTTAATCACACTACTCCTAAAGAAATGGCAATGCTTCTTTGTAGTACCTTTGTTGAAATTAATAAAGAGGTTTCAACAGAAGAGGAGGATGATTTGGCTGAGGATGATGATGAAGATACCGAAATGGATGAAGATGACAAAATCAAGAAAGTAAAACTTGGTAGCGGCATTGTTGCGTGTCGTGCAACAGAAAGTGTTGTAAGGGGTGATTCGGAAAGTTCTACTTCGTCTTCTACAACAACTGATTCTTCTGGTTCTTCACTAGCTATGTTTGGTTCTGCACCTCTTTCCATTGTTTACTTTACCGAACTTGGCACAATCAATGTAAATGGCGGTTCTTATGAACAGGTCAAAGTTATAAAAGAATTTATTGAACAAAATGATAAAAAGCAACCTATGGCATATATAGAAATGTCCGTTGTTGAGCTCAACGAATCAGGTTCAAAAGAGTTTGCTAATGAGTGGAATTTGTGGACTCCGTTTATAAGTTTACAATTTGATACTTCTCAAGGGTTAAGCACAAATGCAAACCATCCGACTTTCTTTATGGGTGATAGGTATAATGTAGTGGATTCCGCTAACCCGGGAACTGTAAAATATACTGTAGATAAGTACAGAGGTGATTCAACCCTTGTTTATAGGTTAAGATATCTTGTTCAAAATGGTAAAGGACGAGTACTTACAAATCCTAAAATCATGGTTACAAATGGTCAAAAATCTTTAATAGATTTAACTTCGGATTATGTTAAAACTGTTAAGTCAGAGCTTATCACGACAATTGATAATGCGGGTATGTCAAGAACATATGAAATTGGTAATGATGAAGGTTTAAAAATCGAACTTGTGCCTTTCATAAGTCCTGACGGATATGTTTCTATGAATGTAAAACCTGAGTTTGCAACTATAAAAGAAAGAGTATATGCGCCCGGTCAAAGCGGTGAGGATGAATTGGTTGCTACTCTTTTACAAAGACGCGATTTGTCATTAAATAATATAAGAATTAAAGATGGAGAAACACTTGTCCTTGCAGGTTTAATTAAAGAAAATGAAACACAACAAGTTACAAAAATCCCTATTTTGGGCGATTTACCGCTGGTAGGTGTTTTCTTTAGAACTTCATCAAATCAAAAATCTAAAGAAGAGTTGGTTATTATGATAACCCCTCATATTGTATACTCTTCGGAAGAAATTGCTGACATAAAACCTGTAGACCTGTAAAAATAAAATGACAAATGACTTATTAGATAAACTAATTAAAAAAATTAATTTTGAGCATGCTAACAATTTTGAGTTGGCAGTTGCTAAGGAGTACTCTTTTGTGCCGATTAATGTGCAAGGCGACTCCTTTTTTGTTGCTGTGTCTCCGGATGCTGATAAAGAAAAAATTATTGAATATATCAAACCTATTGTAGATAAGAAAGTAGAATTTATTTTCTTATCTAAGCAGAATTTTGACACTTTATTTGAGGGTTTTTTAAAAAAGTTTTCTTCCACTTTTGGCTCTGTTTTGTCAGAAGATACCGCTAACAATCCTTTTGGTGATGTTGCTTTTGAAACTAATGAATCTCTACAAAAGAAAAATGAATCGGAAAAATCGGATGTTGATTCTGATGAACCTTTTGAAATTGATGATGAGTTAGATTTGGGCGATGATGACCAACTGGATTTGTCAGAGGAAGACATTAATATTGATGATGACTCTACAGGAGATGATGTAGATAAAATTTCTGACGATAATCCCTCTATAGACGAGCAAACTGATAAGTCAAAAACGGGACACGACCCTGAAGTCAGAGGAAATATTAATGCTGTTGACGCACCTACAACAAAAAAAATTGGTGAAATCTTAATTGAAGAGGGGCTCATAAATGATAAACAGTTGACCATGGCATTAGCTGAGGCAAAAGTTCTCGGCATACCTTTGGGCTCTGTGCTTGTTAAAATGGGCTTTATTACAATTAAGGAATTAAAAGAAGCTCTTGGTGCTCAGATGGGCGTAAAGCTTGCTTCTGCTGAGCAGCTAAAGGCCTTGCCTACCGCAATTTCAATTTTGCCGGAGGATTTTGTTAGGGAAAATAAAGTTATACCGCTTAGTATGACCGATAAATCTCTTGTTGTAGGTATGGTTGACCCGGGCAATTCTAAAACAATTAATGAAATTGTATATCAAACCGGTCTAAAGCCTACTGTCATAATGGTTACTCATTATGAGTACGAAGCATTTTTAAAAACATATTATGAAAACGAAAAAGAGACTGCAAATAAGCTGCTTGAAGAAATTGCAAGTGAAAAGGCAGAGGCGGTCGATGATACTTCGCTTTGGGAACAAGTAGAAACAGAAATTCAAGATACGTCAGGCACTGTTGCAAAATTTGCAAATAAAATTGTTACCCTTGCAATAGACCAAAAGGCATCTGACATCCACATTGAACCAAGGCTTGTGGGATACGTTGTGCGTTTTCGTATTGACGGTACTTTAAGAGAAGTATTAAAAATCCCTGCTAAGGTTGATTCGGCAGTTGTTTCGCGTTTCAAAGTTTTAGCACGTATGAATATTGCCGAGCACAGGCGTGCGCAGGATGGTAACTTTTCAATCAAATATAAAAAAAGTCAGCACGACTTCCGTGTAAACACTCTTCCTGTGGGTAATAAAGAAAAAATGGTTATCAGGGTTTTAGCCCCTGCGATAACCGATTCAAATAATGATAAAGAAATAAAAATTGATGGAATTTCCGAAGAAGATAGAAAGAAAATAGAATATTTAATTTCTTTGCCAAACGGTATAGTGCTTACTTCAGGTCCCACAGGTTCCGGTAAAACAAGTACACTGTATTCACTAATTAGAACTCTTAACTCTGAAGATGTTAATATTACAACAATTGAAGACCCCATAGAAATCAAGATGGATGGTGTTAACCAGTCTGCAGTTAACCCAAAAGCCGGTATCACATTTGCAAACTGTATGAGAGCAATTTTAAGACAAGACCCTGATATTATTCTCGTAGGTGAAATTCGTGACTTTGAAACTCTAGAGGTTGCAATCTCGGCCTCTCTTACAGGTCACCTTGTATTGAGTACAATTCACACAAACTCGGCTGCTGCAACAATTACAAGGCTTATTGAAATGGGTGCAAAAGACTATTTGATATCATCTACGGTAACCGGTGTTATTGCCCAAAGACTTGTCAAAAAACTTTGTCCTGAGTGCAAGGTTGCATATAAGCCAACTGTTGAAGAAGCAAAAAGAATTCTTACCAACCCTGATGATATAAGGAAATTAACGGAAACTACAATATATAAAGCGGGTGGCTGTCCATATTGTAATGATACAGGATACTCAGGCAGGACGGGCGTGTTTGAGATTATGCTAATAAATAAAGAAATGAAAAAAATGATAGCCCAAAGGGCACATGATGTTGAGCTTGAAGATTATGCCATTAAACATGGTATGAAAACGCTTAAGATGGCATGTTTGGAGCATATTTTAAAAGGTGTTACAACGATTGATGAATTTGTAAGAATTCTGGGACTTGCAACAGAAGAGTAAAGGTGGGTAAATGCCAACATTTTCATATACAGCACTTAAAAATAATAAAGACATTGTAAAGGGCAAGGTTGATGCGCCAGATGCTCGTTCTGCGCGTGAAGCGGTTAAAAAAATGGGGCTTTTGCCCACCAGAATTACTGATGATTCTGCAAGCGACAAGGGTGTTCAACAACAGGCCAGCAAAGTTATTTTGCCGCAAAAAATAAAGTCATTTTCTCTGAAAGATAAAATAGAATTTACGCAGACTTTGCAAATTTTGACTTCAACCGGTATTCCAATTATCGAGACACTTGTGTTTTTGGAAAACAATGCCGAATCAAAGTCAATAAGAGGTGTAGCCCATGAGCTCAGAAGAAACATTATAGTAGGTGGTCTTACTCTTGCCGAGACTTTAGAAAAATACAGAAAAGTCTTTGGCAGGGTTTTTGTTGGCCTTGTTAAAGCCGGTGAAGATTCGGGTGAATTGGATAAAACACTGAGCCGCATGTTAGATTTGCTAAAAAAGCAGGATAACATAAAAAGCAAGGTAATTGGTGCACTTGTTTATCCTATATTTGTAATAATACTTGCTTGTCTTGTTGTAACAGTCATGCTGGTGTTTGTATTTCCGGCATTTAAGGATATGTTTGATAACTTGGGTCGTGAGTTGCCTTTAATGACGCAGATATGCATGTCACTAGGGTTGTTTATTCGTAAGTTTTGGTTTGTACCAATAGTTTTTGTTACTTTTTTGGTCTTGGCGATAAAACATATTTTGTCTAATGATGTAACTAAACGCCCTGTGGACAAATTTTTCTTAGAAGTACCGCTTTTATCGGATTTATTGAGATATGCAAACTATTCAAATTTCCTTGCTGTATTGCAGGTAGCTTACGAAGCGGGTATTCCTATTGTTGATTGTTTGTATCTTGCCAATATGACATTAGATAATTTGGTTTTAAAAGATGCTATACTTGGAGCAACCGCTAAGGTTCAGCAAGGTGTTCACCTATCTGTTGCTCTCCGTTCTTCAAATCAAATCCCCAATATGATGACATTTATGATTGCAACAGGTGAACAATCAGGTCGTTTGGGTGAACTGTTGCATCACTGTACAATATTTATTGACCAAAGGCTGGATGGTATTATAGATAAGTTTACAAAACTTGTTGAGCCTGCGATGTTAATATTTATCGGTGCGATTGTACTGTTCTTGGCGCTATCACTATACATGCCGCTATTCGCCGCTTACGGTTAAAGAACCTGCGAAGCTTGAATTGTGATGCTTTGCATCCAATGAAAGCGAGCAGGCATAAGGATGCAAGCCCGAACGGGAAGGCGTGAGCCTTGCCGACAGGGCGAAG
>CASDXV010000014.1:23213-67463 GCA_949285255.1 uncultured bacterium
AAAGCGAGCAGGCATAAGGATGCAAGCCCGAACGGGAAGGCGTGAGCCTTGCCGACAGGGCGAAGCTCGACTAGGCGAAGCTTGAATTGTGATGCTTTGTTTAAAATTAAAATTCCTTAAACTTTCTTTTTGTGCTATTATTTGCATGTTGATACAAAATTTAAGGAGTTTTAAAAATGAGCAGAAGACCTATTATTGCAGGTAACTGGAAAATGCACAATAATCGCGAAGAAAGTAAAAAACTTGTTTGCGGTATTAAAGAAGCAATTAAAGATATTGATAAAGACGCACTTCCTGAAGTTGTTGTTGCGCCTGTATTTACTTCTCTTGGTGTTGTAGCTGATGAAATTGCAACCTGCGGTTGCGGAAAAATCAAACTTTCTGCACAAAACTGCTACTATGAAGCAAAAGGTGCTTTTACGGGTGAAATTTCAATCGATATGATTAAAGACTTCGATGCTAAATTTATTATCATCGGTCACTCTGAACGTCGTCAAATATTCTCTGAAACAGATGAAATGATTAACAAAAAAGCTAAAGCTATTATCGAAGCAGGTTTAACACCTATTATCTGCTGTGGTGAAACTCTTGAGCAAAGAGAACTCGGTGTAACAGATTCTCACATAGCTTCTCAAATTGTTAAAGCTCTTGATGGTGTTGCACCAACTGATGTTGCAAATGTTGTTATCGCTTATGAACCTATCTGGGCAATAGGTACCGGTAAAACTTGCGATAGTGCTGAAGCAAACAGAGTAATTAAAGGCATTAGAGCAACATTGGCTCAAATTGCAGGTAAAGAAAACGCTGATAAGGTAAGAATTTTATACGGCGGTTCAGTTAAACCTGAAACTATTAAAGAACAAATGGCGCAATCTGATATTGACGGTGCTTTAGTTGGCGGCGCAAGCTTAAAAGCTGATAGCTTCGTTGAAATTATAAAAGGTGCTATGTAGTTAAACCTTTATAATAAAAGTAGCCTCATAATCGGGGCTGCTTTTTTATTTAGAAATTACAAACACAACTTCTTCGGAGAAGAAATTTGTAATAGTTCTAATTAATATCCCGCTTCTTGCCTTTTTTCTTGTAAGGTAGACCGATTCCTCGATTTTTATATTTCTTTTTTTACAAAATTCAAAAAAGTCATTCACGGTTAAAAGGTGAATATTGGGCGTATTGTACCATTCGTAGGGAAGAGCCTTACTTTTTGGCATTTTTCCTTTGAAAAATAAATAAAATCTTACTTTCCAGTATGCAAAATTAGGAAAGCTCACAATCGAGCGCTTTGCTACTCTTAGCATTTCATCAATTACAAGCTCGGGGTTGTTTGTGGATTGCAGCGTCTGATTTAAGATTGCATAGTCAAAACTCTTATCAGGAAACTGTTTTAGTCCTTCATCCAAGTCGCCCTGAATAACGCTCAAACCTTTTTCAAGTGCTTCAATGACACAATTTTCATCAATTTCCACACCCACGCCTTTGACATTTTTTTTATCTACAAGCATTTTAAAAAGTGCGCCCGAGCCGCAGCCTAGGTCGAGGATTTTAGAGTTTTCTTTTACCAGTTTTACAATTGCATTATAATTTAGCATTTTAGCCTTTCAAAAAACTTTCGATAATTTTTGTCTGTTTTTCCCACTCAATTAAAAACGCATCGTGTCCGCAGCTGCTCTTTAACTCTACAAAAGATACTTCCTTATCTGCCTTAACAAGAGCCTCTACCATAATTTTTGCCTGTTGTGTTGAAAATAACCAATCTGAGGTAAAGGATATTATAAGAAATCTTGAATTTGTGTCTTTAAAAGCGTTTTCAAGAGAGCCGTATTTTCTTGCAGGGTCGTAGTAGTCAACCGCTTTTGTTATGTAGAGGTAACTGTTTGCATCAAACCTGTCGACAAAAATTCTTCCCTGATGTTCAAGATAGCTTTCGACCTGAAAATCTACACCAAAGTCAAATGAGGGTTTGTCTTTAAAATCTCTGCCAAATTTATTGTGCATAGCTTCTTCGCAAAGATAAGTTATGTGCCCCACCATGCGCGCTATAGAAAGCCCCTGCTCGGGGTGCTCGCCGTGGTAGTAGTTTCCGTTGTTAAAGTTTTTATCCGATATAATAGCGTTTCTGCCAACCGCATTAAAAGCAATGCCTTGTGCTGTAAGCCTTGGAGTGCAGGCAATGATAATTGTTGATTTAACCATTTGCGGGTAGACAATTGACCACTCAAGAGCCTGCATGCCGCCCATAGAGCCGCCAACGACTATAAGTTTTTTTACTCCGAGGTAATCAATCAGCTCTTTTTGAACTTTTATCATATCTCCGACGGTAATTACAGGAAAATCAAGAGCATATTCTTTACCTGTTTTTGGATTAATTGAAGAAGGGCCTGTTGTACCTTTGCAGCCGCCAAGTACGTTTGAGCATATTACAAAAAATCTTTTTGTATCAAAAGCCTTGCCATCTCCTATCATCGTATCCCACCAGCCGGGTTTTTTATCTTCTTTTATATGATAATGAGCAGCATGCGCATCAGCCGTCAGCGCATGGAGAATTAAAATAGCGTTGTCCTTATTTTCGTTTAACTCACCGTAAGTTTCATAAGCTACTTGAATATCTTCAAGTTCTCTTTGACATTCAAGTTTTATCGGTTTATTAAGTTTAAAATACTTTGTTTCTACAAGAATTTTTTCTTCCATAACCTCTGTATTGTAGCATATCAAATTAAAGTTTACTTTTATGTAAACTTTAGTATAAATTTTGTAAAAATTCCAAAAGTTTTTCTAAATTGTGCCGATAGTATAATCACAAGACAACACATGTAGGAAATTTTTATGGAAAACTTTAGAAACCATAATGGTGAAGGTGAAGATTCAGGAGTTTCAATATACTCTCGTTCAATAAATCTTCTCGATGATGACCCGTTAGAGGAAATTTTTGCGCTTAATTTAGGTGATTTTTTAACAGAACACTTAATAAACCCTGAGCTTGCGCATAAAATAGGTGATAAGGTAAGAGATAAAAACGAAAGTTTAAAAGAGCAGTTAAGAGAGCTTGTATCTATTTATTCCATAGACAACACCCTTTCTCTTTTAGGTTTTAAAAATAACGAAGATTATGTTATTTATAACTCAATAGCAAAGACAATTAAGCTTATGCTCACTTTGGATGAGTGCAATATTTATTTGTGCAACAAAGGTGAAGAGCTTAAACTTCGCGGCAATTCAAACGATGAAATCAACAAGGAAGTTGAAGATTATATTCTGAAATGTCACACGGATGAGGACGACATCGTATTTGAGCGTGACGGCAAGCAGATAAGTGTTTTTCCTATGAAAAACAACTTTGAATGTATAGGCTCAATTGAGATTGTAAGAAGTATTGATAAGCCTCTTGAGGAGCAGTTTGCGCAGTTAATTAAAATAACCGCGGGGCTTTTTGTAACTTCTTTAGGTCTGCAAAAGCTTATTGATGAAGTTAACAGGCTTATTTCTCAAAAAGTTGTTTCAACTTCAGAACTGCAGAATCTTCGTGCGCAGCTAACGGCGATTATTGGTGATTTAGGCGACCAGCAGCAGGCTTTTGTTGAAAAACTGGCATATGCTGTTGATTGCAAAGGAAAGTACAAAAATAATCACTCAAGAAGAACTGCAGAGCTCTCAAGAGAAATTTGTCATTATCTTGAGTTGAATGAAAAAACAACGGATTTAATATATTATGCGGGATTACTGCAAAATATAGGTAAAATCACCCTTAGTGACGATTTGTTCTCCAAAAAAGGCGAACTTACAAAAGAAGAGTGGGAAAAGCTTCAGGAGCATCCTAACGCAGGTGTAAGTTTACTGATGAACATAAACTTTATGTCAGAGGTTGTTCCATACATTCACTATCAGCGTGAACGCTGGAACGGACAAGGTGCGCCTGAGGGGCTTAACGGTCAGTCTATTCCTTTCGGTTCAAGAATTATAGCAGTAGCTGACGCGTATTGTGCTCTGCTTGAAGACAGACCGCAAAGAAAAGCACTAAGTAACACCCAAGCTCTTGACATTCTAAAGAAAGAAAGCGGTATCAAGTGGGACCCGGCTGTTGTGGATGCACTTGTAAAATTAAAAGCTTAAGCATAAGTCAAAAAGTTAGACACTCCCTTTTAATAAAGAAAGGGAGTTTTCATTATCTTTTAGAATTCTTATTTCTATGAGCAGGGTATCCGTATAAAAAGTAAATTACTATACCTATTAAAATCCATATAGGAAATAGTGCAGAGGATGTTTTTAGAGTTTTTAGAGAATATATAATAAGCCCTCCGCAAAAAACTATTCCTAAAATCGGAAACAGTGGTACAAAAGGCACTCTAAAGGGTCTTGGACGCTCGGGGTCTGTTTTTCTTAGGATTAAAACAATAATGCATATAACGATAAATGATGTAAATGTGCCGAAGTTACAAAGTTCTGCTGATATATTCAAGTCCATAAAGACAGAACCTATCATAACTATAAGACCGCAAATCCAAGTGAGCAGATTTGGCGTTCTTGTTTTTTTGTTTACAACCCTCATTGAACGGGGTATAAACTTATCGCGGCTCATAGCATAGAGTATTCTTACTGTTCCCAGTTGATAAACGAGCAATACCGAGGTTAAACCTGCAATAGCACCTGCTGAAATAAAACCTGCAAACCAGTCTTTGCCCACATAGTGCATAGCATGCGCTATAGGCGCTTGTATGTCTATCAGTTTATATGGAACCATACCTGTTAGAACCAGAGCAACACCAATGTATAAAATTGTACAAATGCAAAGTGTGCCTAAAATACCTATAGGGATGTCTTTTTGCGGGTTTTTTGTTTCCTCTGCGGTTGTTGATATCGCATCAAAACCAATGTAGGCAAAAAATATTAAAAATGCCCCCATAAACACGCCTGACATACCGTTTGGCATAAAAGGCGTCCAGTTTTCAGGCTGCACGTAGTGCGCACCGACAAATATAAAAGTTGAAATTATAAAAAGGTTTATTGCAACCATAACGCCTGCAAAGCGAGTTGATTCTTTTATCCCTTTAATTAGGATAAATGTCAAAAGAACAACGATAAAAATCGCAGGCAGATTTATTGCAAATGGAATTTTATCAAAAAGAAAAGGGATTTTATCGTGAACATCAAGCCCGTATTTATCACACATTACACTAATTGAGCGATAATCGTTCCTAAGCCATATGGGAAAATTGGTTACAAATGCGGGTAAAACGTGTTTAAATCCTTTTAAAAACTGTGCAAAATAACCGCTCCAAGCGCTTGCAATTGTAATATTGCCTATTGCATATTCAAGCATTAAAATCCAACCTACAACCCAGGCCATAAACTCGCCCATTGTAACATAGGTGTAAGTGTAGGCTGAGCCTGCAATGGGTATCATAGCTGCAATTTCAGAATAGCAAAGGGCTGAGAATATACTTGCAATGGCAGCTAAAACCATAGAAAGTATTATGGCAGGGCCCGCTCCTGCTCCCTCGGGGCCTCCTACAATAGCACTTCCGACAATGGTAAAAATCCCCGTACCGACAACGGCGCCAATACCTAAAATTATTAAATCAAAAGCACCAAGGGTCTTTTTAAGGTCTGATTTTTTAGCTGTTTCTATGACTTCATCCGTTGATTTTTTTTCAAGCAGATTGGCAACAAAGCCTTTTATATCTATATTACTTTTCATCTTTTTCAATTTTTCTTTGTTTTTTGTATCCGTAGCCAAAATAAATCAAGACACCTATAACAAGCCATAAGGGGAATAAGAACCTTGATGTAGTTAAAAACTGCATTGAATAAATCATTAAACCGCCGCAGCATATTACTCCAAGCAGAGGGAAAAACGGGCAGAACGGTACTCTAAAGGGTCTTTTTCTGTTCGGGTCTGTTTTTCTTAATATAATAACTGCAATACATACGATAATAAATGACGTAAATGTACCAAAGTTACAGAGTTCTGCTGCGGTTGAAATATTTAAAAACATTGAACCAAACATACAAATGATTGCAACAAGAACTGTTATTATATGTGGAGTTTTAAATTTTTTGTGTACTGTTTTTAAAATTGTGGGCAGGTAATTATCACGGCTCATAGCGTAGAGTATTCTTGTTCCTGCTAACATAAGCACTAAAAGAACAGAAGTTAAACCGGTCAGAGCACCAAGAGATATTAAGCCTGCAACCCAGTCTTGACCAACCGCTCTCATAGCGTGCGCTATAGGTGCGTGAGTATCAATTTGACCTATTGGAACCATACCTGTTAAAACAAGTCCGACAAGTACATAGACAATTGTGCAGGTTGCAAGAGAGCCTATAATACCTATAGGTAAGTTCTTTTGAGGGTTTTTTGTTTCCTCTGCGGCAGTAGCTATTGCATCAAAGCCAATGTATGCAAAGAAAATTATAAAAGCACCCATAAATATGCCCTCAAATCCGTTAGGTGCAAAAGGCACCCAGTTTTGAGGTTTTACATAAAACATTCCCGTAAAGACAAAAAGGGCTATAACGGCAAGTTTTATTACAACCATAATGCCTGCCATATTTGTTGATTCTTTTATGCCTTTTACAAGAATTGCCGCCATAAAAACAGTTACTAAAACAGCAGGCAGATTTATTGATATGGGTATACCCGCAATTGTAGGTATAACAGTAGTCGGGTCTATACCTTGTTTAGTAAGTGTTGAAACTGCGCTTGAATAGTCGTTTATAAGCCATATAGGCGGGTTTGTTATAAATGAAGGCAGAAAGGGAAAACCTTTTAAAAACTGTATTAAATATCCGCTCCAAGCGCTTGCAACAGCTATGTAGCCTACAAGGTACTCAAGCATTAATACCCAACCTACAATCCAAGCTAAAAACTCGCCCAGAGTAGCGTAAGTGTAAAGATAAGCTGAGCCTGCAACAGGAATCATTGAAGCAAATTCACTGTAGCACATTGCAGAAAATACGCAAGCAAGAGATGCTAAAATCATAGACACAACAAGCGCCGGCCCTGCTCCCGCACTCTCAGGCGAACCTGCTGCTGCAATACCTACAACGGTAAAAATTCCCGAGCCTATTATAGCGCCTACACCAAGTATAATAAGGTCAAATGCGCCAAGAGTTTTTTGCAAACCGCCTTTACTTGCGCTTTCTATCATATCATCGGGGTTTTTGGTCTTAAACAGGTTTTTTACAAAGCTGCCTATTTTTCCGACCTCAAGTTTTTCTTCGCACAAATTGTGCAAGTTGTTGTTAATCTCTCTCATGCTAAAAAATTTTTCCTATCTACTTTTTAAGTAAAGGAAAACCAAGGCTCTCCCTTTGTTGTACGTATAATTTGGCAACTGCTGCTGCCATAGTTCTCACTCGGTTAATATAGTTTACTCTCTCGTCTTTGCTAATTACTCCTCTTGCATCAAGAAGGTTAAAAGTGTGAGAGCATTTTAGTACCCAGTCGTAAGCGGGAAGCACTATACCTGCTTCAAGCGAAGAAAAGGCTTCAGCTTCACACAGGTCAAACATTTTGAATAATCTTTCAGGGGTTGAGTATTCAAAATTGTACTTAGACTGTTCAATTTCATTTTGCAAATAAATGTCGCCGTACTTAAGGTTATTGTTCCACATAACGTCATATACGGAGTTTACGTTTTGCAAATACATTGCAATACGCTCTAAGCCATAAGTAATTTCAAGCGCTACAGGCTTAACCTCTAAGCCGCCAACTTGTTGAAAATATGTAAATTGAGTAATTTCCATACCGTCAAGCCAGACTTCCCAGCCTACACCTGCTGCACCTAAAGTCGGGCTTTCCCAGTTGTCTTCAACAAATCTTACATCGTGTTTAGATAAGTCAATACCGATTGCTTCAAGAGATTTTAAATATATATCTTGAGCGTTATCGGGTGAGGGTTTAAGTATTACCTGATATTGAAAATAATGTCCAAGACGGTTCGGGTTTTCACCATATCTGGCATCTGTCGGACGTCTGCAAGGTTCAATCATAGCAACGCTATATGGTTCGGGCCCAAGTGACCTTAAAAAAGTGGCGGGATTCATTGTAGATGCGCCCTTTTCAATGTCATAGGGCTGTTGAATAATGCATCCGCAGTTTGACCAATATTTAGATAAATTTAATACAAGTTCCTGAAAAGTTATTGTCATAATTTAAATTCTATTACAAGGGTAAAATTTACGCAAATAAAAAATACATAAAGATGTTGATGTACATAGTTTTTAAAATGTTATAATCTCAAAATGGAAAATACGTTAAATACCGTTGTCAAAGGTGAAAATAACAATATATACTTGATTAAAGAAGGTGTAATAATTCCCTACAGTACTCTTGAGGGTTTATATATTGATATAAAGGGAAATAATAATACAGTTGAAATTGAGCTGCCATCAAACTTTAAATCAACACACATTACTATAGCTGGTGACAATAATTTTATCTCTATAGCAAAAACAGGTCACAGATACATAAGAAAAACAACATTTGGTTTGGCTAACGGCGGAAAAATAACAGTAGGTTCAGGACTTTCAGTTTACAGAGATTTAAATGTGGTTGCAAAAAACACAAAATCCGTTCATATAGGTAATGAGTGTATGATAGCAAGAGAAGTCGTTATAAGAAATGATGACGCTCATGTTATGTTTGATAAAAACACGGGTGAGTTGATAAATCCTCCTGATGATATTTATATCGGGAACAATGTTTGGATTGCTATGCGCTCGCTTATTTTAAAGGGTGCAAAAATTTCAGATGGCTCTGTTGTTGGTGCTATGTCTTTGGTAAATAAAAAATTTGAAGAAGAAAACATTGTGCTTGCAGGTGTTCCTGCAAGAAAAATAAGGGATAATGTATCTTGGAAAAGAATGGATTATAATGACTATCTGAATCTAAATCCTGATATTTAATAAATAAGCCCTCTTTAAGAGGGCTTATTATTAAAAGTTTTTGTTATCGTAGTCAATTCTTCCGATTAGTTTGTTTAATTTTTTGGATACTTCTTTGAATTGTTCAATGCTCAAGCTTTGAGCACCGTCAGATGAAGCATGGTCGGGGTCGTGGTGAACTTCTATCATAAGACCGTGCGCTCCTGCTATTAGAGCGGCTTTACCCATTGGTTCTATTAAGTAGCGTTTACCTGTACCATGAGATGGGTCAACAATTATCGGCAAGTGTGAGTATTTTCTTATAATAGGAACTGCCGCAATATCAAGAGTGTTTCTTGTATAGTCATTATCTATGCCCTTAATACCTCTTTCGCATAGAATTACATTTGGATTGCCGTTATAAACAACATATTCTGCTGCAAGTAGAAATTCTCTTATGGTTGCCGCTGCACCTCTTTTAATCATAACGGGCTTATCTATTTTACCTAGTGCTTTTAGCATTTTGAAGTTTTGCATATTTCTTGCACCAACTTGCAGAATATCAGCGTATTTTGATACAAGAGGGATATCCATGGTATCCATAATTTCTGTTACAACAAGAAGTCCTGTTTCTTTTCTTGCTTGAGCAAGGTATTCTAAGCCTTTTTCTTCTAAGCCTTGAAAGTCGTAGGGTGAAGTTCTGGGTTTAAAAGCACCGCCTCTTAAAAACTGGCAGCCCATTTCTTTTGCGGCTTTTGCAACTTTAAGAAGCCCTTCGTAGTCTTTTTCAACGCTGCAAGGTCCCACCATTAATACAGGGCGCTCAAGTCCGCCGATTTTTACTCCGTTTTTAAAAGTAATTATAGTGTCTTCTTCTTTTGTGCTTCTTGAAACAAGTTTGTAGGGTTCTTGAACTAATTTTACCTCATGAACGCCTTCAATTGAGTTGATATTTGATTGGCTGAGTTTTGTTTTATCTCCTAAAACTGCAACAACAGTCAGGTGCTCACCCCTGTTAATATTAACTCTTAAACCTTTTGACTGAATATAGTCGACAACCTTGTTGATTTGTGCCTCGGTTGCTTTTGGTTCCATAATGACAATCATGTTTATACTCCAACTTAATGCTATTACTGAAAAACATTAAAGCACAAAAACCTCACTTTGGTGAATTTTTGTGCTTTAAATGTTTATAAAACTTAGTATTTATTAATCTTTATCGTCGTCTTTATCGTCGTCATCGTCGTCATTGTCGTTGTCGACTTTTGTTTTTACTTCTTTGTCGTCGTCATCTTTTTCTGTAGGGGTTACGTTTTCTGTTTTTTCTGACGGTTTATTTTCTTGCGTTTTATTTTCTTTAGTTTCTTCCTCAGGTTTGGCTTTGCCTGTCTTTTCTTTTATCATTTTTACAATTTTTCCTGCAACAGGAACCATAAGAACTGTTACAAGGAATCTTACCGTAAATGAGAAGATGGTTAGCGATTTCGCTTTTTCAACACGTTTTGTGTAATCTCTGAGGCCTTTTCTAAATTCTTTTGAATTAAGAATATCTCTGCCAAGTTCTTTTATACCGTCTTCACCTTTTTCTAAGACTTCGGGGGCTTTTTCTATTACCTTATCAAGAACTTGTTTACCTTTTTCCTGATAAAATGCGCCTTTTACCCTATCTAAGAATACGTCGCTTCCTTTATCGATAAGTGCCGCCATTGTTGAAGATACAGCTGTTACTGTAATGTTATTAACCATAAGAGGCATTTTGCGCTCTTCTTCAATTTTTTCTGATTTTCTTGTGTTATTTACATAGAAAAATGTAATTGCAAAAGATGCCAAGTCTGCCATTCTGGCTGACGGTTTTTTGAAGTGATTAAGTGCTTCTACACATTTTTTAGAAAAAGTTGTGTTTGAGGCTCTTCCTATTACATGGGCTATTCCATCCGTGATTTTATCATAAACTTTGCCCATTTCTTTGGCGTCTTTGCCGGCTTTTGGCAGAACATCTGCAAAAGATTCTTTTATTGATGAGTTGATTGTATCCAAAACTTTCTGAGAGTATTTAGATTCCATACCCTTAAAGTTTGTTTTGTTATTTTTGTATTGATTAACAGGAGTTATTTTCATTTTACTATACCTCCCGTAAATTGCTTAAATACTTGTTCACTTTCATTTAATTGTATTTGTCCTATGGGTTGAGAATTGCCTTTTTTTGCAGCTTCCTCTTTTGCTTTATTTCTTTTGCCAAATAGTGCGTTTAATAAATAGGGCATAAATGTTATAGTGATTTTTGCTTTTGTCGGTGTAATTCCAAGGTCTGCAACTTTTTTGTAGAAAGTTGAATACGCATCAGCCAAGTATCCGCCCATAATGTCTTTGCCATCTTTTGTCTTGCCGACAACAATATCTTCCCATTTAGGGTCGATTAATTTGGCATATTCAGGATTTATTTTAAATTTTGACATATCTTTGGTTACTTTTTTAACACTTTTTGAAATCGGTGTAAGTATCAATGAAGATAATACAAAGCCTGCAACAGCCGCTACAAAGTTTTTAGTTGCTGCCATTTGCTTGTCTTCTTCTTCAGCCCCTGGCATGGCAAGTACACATATTGGTTTTAGAAGGCCTGCAAGAAATATTGTAATAATGTTTTCAAATAAAGCTTCGTTATCTTTAACAAGTTTTAAGGTATGATTTACCTTGTCGCTTTTTATAAAGTTTACTGCCCACTGAGGAGCATCTTTAACTCCTCTAAAATCTTTACCCCCCTCTTCTATAAGTTCCTTGAGGGCTGATTTTATAATTTTTTGGGTATCTAAACTTGCAGACCCGCTAAAGTTTACACTTTTAGCGGGTCTGTTTTTGTATAAGTTTTTATCTGTGTTTTTATGCTCAGAAATATTCTCTGCTTTTTTAAATGCTCTGCTTTTTGTGCGTTGCATATGAGGCGACGAATTAAAATTTAAATGTGATGTTAAATGCTCAATTCTCATGGTACTAGTATAAAGCGAAAAAATTTTTTTCTTTGCTATAGTATATCATTTGTTTTACAAATGTTAACAATTACTGAAAACGCTTTCTCTGTGAGGGTTTATAAAATTATAAACATGTTGTTCCAGCTTATCTGCTATTATTTTTTCAAGATTAATTCCATAAAGTGAGTTAATTTCTTTTATAAAAAAGCATGGGCTTGTGATGTTAATTTCAATAATTTTTGCTCCTATTGTGTCAAGTCCTGCCATTATTACACCGTCGCTAAGTAGTTTTTTTGAAATTACATTTTCTATCGTTTTTTCTTCTTTTGTGATTGAACCAAGTTTTAAATTTGCATCACAGTGTTCGTTAAATTTAAAATCGTCATTTGTTGCAACTTTTTGTACACAGTATTCAAGGATTTCTCCGCAAATGAATATCAATCTTTTATCCCCGTTTTTAATTTCGGGCAGATATTCTTGAACCATAACGGTTGTTTTGCCGTTATCGGTTGCGGTATTTATTATTGTATTTGTGTTTTTATCCCCATAATAAAGATAAAACACCCCGCTTGAAAAACAGCGATTAAGCGGTTTTATTATTATTTCTTTGTTTTCTTTTAAAAATTCTCTTATAAACTTGACATCCGATGTAACAATGTTTTTTGGCGCAAGAGAGGGGAAGTCGTTTATATATAGTTTTTCATTTTTGTTTCTTATGGCATCAGGCGAATTTAGAACAAGAGTTTTTTTAGGATTAACCATACTTAAAATATAAGTTGCATTAATGTAGTTAATATCAACAGGCGGGTCGGGGCGGAAAAACACTGTATCAAACTCTTCAAGAGGTGTATTTATAAGTTCATTTGACTTATAGAGTTCATTATCTTTAAATACTGTTTTTGTACAGAAACAATGCGGTTTTGCCTCAAAAACATTTAACATATTTTTTGTTGCAACATAAACAATGTGGCTGCGTTTTAAAAATTCAACATTTAGCCAAAAATTGGTTACAAGTTTGTTGAATTCAAAATATTTAAACTCTAGTTCATCTATTATAAAAAGTATTTTCATATTACAAATTATATAATAAACAAAACGTACGATTTTAAATTAAACAATTATATAGTATAATCCTGACTATGAAAAAATGTCCTTTCAATAATGACGGTTGTTCTATAGAGTGTGCTTTGTTTATCTCAAAAGATGAGTTAAACGAGCTTGTTGTAAACAGGTTGAAAGCAATTGGCGTTTTTAATGATGATGAGGGTGGTATATGCTCTCTTAAGTCTGTTGCTCTTGCACAATCAAGGTACATTTTTGAAAATACTTCCGTATATAACAAAAAATAAGAGAGATAAAAATGCACAAAGAAATTTTAATCAAAGATTTAAAAGAAAAAATAGTAAATGCGCCTGAGTGTGACGAAAACTACAGGGCTCTTGCAAATATTTACGTAGCAGATGAAGACTATGAAAACGCACTTGATGTTTATGTAAAGCTTTTGGAGAAATTTCCGCAGGATGTGCAAGCACTTATAAATACGGGAAGTATTTATTTTTATAAAAAGGAATACGAAAAAGCTATAGAAAATTACCTTAAGGCAAATAAAATTGACCCCTCTTCCTTTGCGGTAAATTACAATCTCGGAAATGTTTACGCTGAAATAGGCAGTTTTGCAAATGCGCTAAGGTATTATAATAACGCTCTTGAAATAAAGCCTGAGTCAGCCGATGTTTATAACGCTATTGGTTTTCTTCATCAGGATAATGAGGATTATCAGGAAGCAAGAAGGTATTATCAAAAAGCGATTGATTTAGATTCTGAATGTGCAGAATACGAGATAAATCTGGCTAATGTTTATCAAAAAATTAACGAGTTTGAGCTTGCTTCAAAACACTATAAAATTGCCTACGATATGGACAATTCAGACAAAAAAGCATGCCTTTGCTTAGCAAACGCATATGCTTCAATGGAGAACTTCGATGAGGCTGCAAAATATTTTGAAAGAACAACTCAAATTGACCCTAACTATTACGCTGCTTGGGTTTGCTGGGCAATAGCAGTTGCTGATTCAGGGGATTTAGACAGAGCCATTATGCTTTTTAAACACGCTATAGAGTTGGATGTGTCTAAGCCAAACGCTTATCTTCTTTTGGCTAACATTTTAATCGGTGAAAAACGCTACCCTGAAGCAATTTCGCTTTATGAAAGCGCTTTAAAACTTGCAGTTGATAAGACAAAAATATATGTCCTTATGGCAAATGCCTATATGATGCTTGATGATATTAAAAATGCTGCTAAATACTATAGGTTTGCTATGAAAGAAGACCCTGATAACCTTGAAATTAAGCTTATATATATTGATGTTGCAAATAACTTTATAATGAAAAAGGTGGCATAATGCGCTCGGGCGGTATCGGAGTTCAATTAATTGAGCGCATTATAAGCGCATTGTCATACCTTACCTTTGGTATGGCGGGTGTCGTGTGGATTATTGTTTGTTATGTAACCAAAAATCAAATGTCATCTTTTTGTTCATATAACATATACCAGTCAATATTTTTTGCGGTATTTGTCTATATTCTCTCGCTTTTCTGCTCAATTGTAATGGGGCTCTTAAGCGCAGTCCCTTTTTTAGGTAAATTAATCAATGATTTTGCAATGTTTTTTGCAGGTACTCCGATTTATTTTGGTTACTCGCTCTGGGGTCTTATAATATTTTTGGTAATCTGCTACCTTGCAATATTTTCTTTCTTTGGAAGATACCCGTATTTACCTTTTATTTCAGATGTTATAGGTTCAAATTTTAGGAGATAAAAAAATTAAAACTCTTTTGTCTTTATTTTTTACTTTTTTTACAAGCCTTGCAGCTATTGCGCAAGAAGGCCCTTATGCAGGCACTGAGCTACAGGAAGTTTTAAAACATGACACATATGAGCCAAATTATTTTACTATGATTTTTGGTTTAATATTTGTTATATTTTTAATTTATTTAACAGGTTTTATTTATCAAAAACTAATAGGTGTGGGCTCAAAAATCAATAAAAAAGCCCTAAAAAATTCCTCACTAAATAAGGTAAATATCCTATCTTCCATGCCTTTAGGCAGAGGGAAAAATATATACATAGTTTTAGTTAACGGCAAAACTTTAATGCTTGGCGCAACAGAAAATCAAATCACTCTTTTAAGAGAATTTAGCGAGCAAGAGCTGCTTGAGTACTCAAAAACCTTACCGGATGATATGGAGTTTGATGATGAAGAAAACTGTTAAAATCGGAAAATATAATGTTGGCGACCCAACTCATTGTTTTATAATAGCTGAAATCGGCATAAATCATAACGGTGATATTGAGCTTGCAAAAAAACTTATAAAAATGGCACATGATTTAGGCGTTGACGCTGTTAAGTTTCAAAAAAGAACAGTTGAAGTGGTCTACACTCAACACGAACTTGAAATGGAGCGTCCAAATCCTTTTGGTAATACAAATGGGGATTTAAAGCGCGGTTTAGAGTTTGGTTTTGATGAATACAAGCAGATAGATGAATATTGTAAAAAGCTTGGTATCTTGTGGTTTGCCTCTTGTTGGGATGAAGCTTCGGTTGATTTTATAGAACAATTCAACCCTCCTTGCTACAAAATCTCATCTGCCTCTTTAACTGATGATGATTTGCTTTTGCATACAAAAAGCAAGGGAAGAGTGATTTTGCTTGCTACAGGTATGAGTACTCAAGCTGAAATTGACCATGCTATAGAGCTTTTGGGGCAGGATAATTTAGTTTTGCTGCATTGCACTTCAACTTACCCGAGTCAAGAGTCTGAACTTAACTTAAATGTTATTCCAAACTATATTGAAAAATACTCTTGCCCTATAGGCTACAGTGGGCATGAAAAAGGGGTTTTCCCCTCGGTTCTTGCTGCCTCTATGGGTGCTTGCGTAGTTGAAAGGCATATCACAACAGATAGAACCCTTTGGGGTTCAGACCACCCTGCAAGCCTTGAGCCTGAAGGACTAAGGCGACTTGTGCGCGATATTAGGCTTTTAAACACTATAAAAGGGGACGGTAAAAAGGTTGTCTATGAGTCAGAATTACCAATAATTAAAAAATTAAGAAGAAAGAAAACCGTACAATGCTAAATTTATCTAAAGATATAAAACTTGTTGCCTCAGATTTTGACGGAGTTTTTACCGATGGGTCAGTGTATATAGATGAGGATTTAAAGCAGGTTAAAAAAATAAATTTTTCAGATATTATGGGTGTTTCAAGGCTCATAAAAGCAGGCTATAAATTTGCAATTATTTCAGGTGAAACTTCAAATATTCTAAACTATTTCAAAAATAAATTTAATATAGCTGAAATCCATGGCGGTGTTCGTCAAAAAGGCATTGTATTAACAGAGATTATGGAAAAGTACTCCCTTTCTTACGATGAAGTTTTATACATGGGTGATGATATAAATGACATAGCAGCTTTTGACTGCGTTAAATACAAAATCGCTCCAAAAAATGCTAATCCTATAGTAAAAGTAAAAGAGGGTATTCAAATTACTCAAAACTCAGGCGGCGACGGCGCTTTTCGCGAGGTTGTTGATACACTTTTAAATTCATAGTAAAATTATTTTAATGCTTAAGTTTTTTCAAAAAATAGCAAAACAGGTAAATAAGTTTAACACTATAGTTAATGACTATAAGGCTGCAGGGAAAGAGGTTTCTCTGCCCTCACATGCTTATGTGAACTGGGGTATGCAGCTTGCGCAGGAGGGTAACACTAAAGAGGCGCTTGAGAAGTTTGAGCTGAGTGCAAATATGGTTAACTCTACTCCCGATGCCTATGTTAACCTTGGTATAATGTGCGCTAAAAAAGCTGATTTTACTCAAGCTATTGAATTTTTTAAAAAAGCTATAAGGATAGATGACACCTGTGCTAAAGCCTGGGCGCTTTTAGGCAGCGCTTACGGTGAAACAGATAATATAAAAGAAGCTAAAAGGGCTTTTAAGCTTTCTTTAAAATACGACTCGAGAAGCTTTCAAACATATTTAAATCAAGGAATATTTTTTGCTAAAATCGGCGAAGTTGAAAATGCGCTAAACAGTTTTAAAAATGCCTACGCTTTTAACCCGCAAGAGCCTCAGAGTGTGTTTTTGTCAGGTATTTTATATTCTCAGATGAGAGATTTTGAAGAGGCGATAAGAAAATTTAAACTCGTTATCTCAATCTCGCCTTTTCACTCAGAAGCTCTTTATCACCTTGCTTTTTGCTACTATCAGGTTCAAAATTTTGAACTTGCGCTAAACTTTGCCAAGAAATCAAAGAGCGCAAGCCCTACAAAAATAGAAAACTATATAATAATAGCTGAAAGCTATATGGCACAAAAAGACAAAGACGAGTGCTTTAAAACTTACGAGGAAGCAAAAAAAGCAGGACTTGTTTCCTATCAGCTTTTATATTCAAATGCCGTTGCTTATCAGGCTTTTGATATGTGGCAAGAAGCTATAGATATTCTAAAGAAAGCAATTGAGCTTGATAGCAGTAACTTTGCCGCTTATTATGCTCTATCTCTTTCGTATTTAAAACTTGATTTAAGAGAGGAAGCATATGGGGCGCTTAAGCGCACACTGGAGCTAAATCCTAACCATACGGTTTCTATGTTTAATTTAGGGCAACTGTATTTAAAAGATTCAAGATTTGATGAGGCAATTGAATGTTACAAAAACGCTATAGCTCATGACGCCAAGCTTACGCATATGTATTTTAATATTGCAAATGCTTATCATCTGAAGGGTGATGTGCATAAGGCGATAAAATACTGGGAAAAAACCGCTGAGTACGATGATAAAAACACGGGCGCTCTTTTAAATCTTGCAAATGCATATTCTCAAATAGGCGATAGCGCACTTGCTCTAAGGAAAGCAAGAAGTGCTTATATGCTTGATAAGAAAAACCCCGATGTCATTATGGCGTACGCTATAATACTTCTAAAAGAAAACAATATTTATGATGCAAGAGAAAAATTTGAAGAAGTGCTTGAGGTTAATCCTGACTTTCTTTCTGCAAAATTTGCGCTTATTGAATGTATGATAAAAACTAATAAGCCAAAAGAGGCAATGAATGAGCTTGAAAAATACAAAGAAACTCACGGTGATAAAAAAGAATTTATGATGTTAAACCTCCTTGCTTATCTGAAAATTGAAGAAATGGAGCAAAATAATTATTTGCTTGACCAAATAATTGAGGTTTGTGATAAGATATTAAGTACTCACGGGGAAGATTCGTGGGTTCAAAAAGTAAAGGATGAATATCAAAAGAAGCACGACAACAAAGATAGTGAAGGTTAAAAAATGGGAATTGTAGTTCAAAAGTTCGGCGGTACATCCGTTGCCGACGCCGAAAAAATCAAAAACGTAGCCGACGCGGTTATTAGGGAGAAATTAAACGGCAACAAAGTTATAGTTGTTGTTTCTGCTATGGGACATACGACAGATAACCTTATTAAACTTTCAAAAGAAATAACAACCACCCCTCCGGATAGAGAAATGGATATGCTTTTATCCACAGGGGAACAGGTTTCTATGTCATTACTTGCTATGGCAATTAATCAAAAAGGCCATAAGGCAATAAGCTTAAATGCCATGCAGGTTGGTATAATGACTGAACCAAACCACGGAAGAGCAAGAATTGTCGATATTAAACAAGAAAGAGTAAAAAAACACCTTGATAACGATGAAATAGTTATCATTGCAGGTTTTCAAGGTATAACAGATGACGGCGAGATTACAACACTGGGTAGAGGCGGCTCTGATACATCAGCTGTTGCGCTTGCTGCAGCGTTTAGCGCTGACAGATGTGACATTTACTCTGATGTTGAGGGTGTTTATACAACTGACCCAAGGGTTGTACCAACAGCTCAAAAACTTAAAGTTATTTCTTATGAAGAAATGCTTGAACTTGCAAGAGTCGGTGCAAATGTTCTTCACCCCCGCTCTGTTGAAACGGCAAAGCTTTGCGGTGTGCCGATGAGAGTTAGGAGCTCTTTTAAACTTGACGATTTAGGAACATTAATAATAGGAGTAGATAAAATGGAATTACATAAACCCGTTACAGGTCTTGCATGTGACAGCTCGCAAGTAAGAATAGTAATCTGTGATGTGCCCGATAAACCGGGTAACGCTGGTAAACTCTTTACATTACTTGCAAATAGCGGACTTAGCGTAGATATGATTATTCAATCTTATGCAAGAAGTGTCGGTAACACTAATGATATCGCATTTACAATTGATAAAGGTGATGTGGCAAAATTTGAAGAAGTTGCACCTGAAATTAAAAAGACAATGAACCCAAGCAACATTCACCTTGATGAAGACATTGCGAAAGTTTCTATCGTAGGCGCAGGCATGATTGACCGTCCCGGTATCGCTGCTCAAATGTTTGAAACTCTTGCTGAGCTTGGCATAAACATTAAAATGATTTCTACATCTGAAATAAAAATCAGCTGTCTTGTGGAAAAATGCCATGCAAAAGAAGCAGTTATCGCTCTTTGCAAAGTGTTTGAACTGGATGGTGCTGCAGTAGCCGATGTTAAAGGTGACCTGCCCGTTTAATGTTTAAGCTTATTTTCGGATTAGGAAATTCAGATAAAAAAAACGTCGAAGCCCTTGCAAAGCTCTATGCTCAAGCAGGGGCTTGGATGTTTGATGTGTCACCTTTTATGTTGCCTGTTTTGCATAATGCTCTTATAAGTTCAAATTTTAATTCTGATAATTTTAAATACTGTGTGTCAGTACCCGTTGAGGGGGATGTTCACGGTAAAAAGGCAAAGATTTTAAGCCAAAAGTGTAAAAAATGCCTAAAGTGTCAAAAAGTCTGTCCGCAAGGAGCTATTTGCAACCTTGTTATCGACGAGAAAAAATGTATCGGCTGCGGCATATGCAAGAAAAAATGCTCCTATGGGGCAATAAAACTTTATGATAAAACAGATTATTTTAAAGAGCTTAAAAAACTCATTAAAAATAACGAAAAAATAGACTGCATCGAGCTGCATTCAAGTGTTGCAAACAGAAAAGAAGTCCTAAAGCTTTTAAGCAAAATTTCTAAAAAATACAAAGGCGCAATAAGTCTTTGTATATCAAGAAAAAACTATTCAACAGATGAAGCTCTTAAGCTTTTTAATCAGGCAAAAGAAATTTTAAAAGACAACAGTGACTTTTTTGTTCAAGCGGATGGAAAATCCATGAACGGGGGCTCTGGTGATTTTTCATCAAGCCTTGAGAGTGTTGCTTTTGCTCTTGCTCTAAGGGATTTAGGAATTGATGAGAAGAAAATAATTTTAAGCGGTGGTATAAATGCTCATACAAAAGACCTCTGCGCCAAGTTTTCTCTCTCGCCTCTGGCACTTGCTTTTGGAACTTATGCAAGAAAATCTGTTCAAGATAAAAACCAAGATGAAGCTTTAAAAATTGCATCAGAACTTGTAAAAAATGCTTGCGAGGCTTGCAGTGAGTGATATTGTTTTAAAAGTTCAAAATTTTATTAATCAATATAATGTCACAGGTAATGTCTTGTGCGCTCTATCAGGCGGTTGTGACAGTGTTGTAATGACGCATATTCTTGCAAAACTTTTGCCAAAAAAACCTATAGTAATACACCTTAATCACAACTGGCGAGGTGAAGAGTCTTCGCGTGATGAAAATTTTTCAAAAGAATTTGCAAAAAAATCAGGACTTGAATTTTATAGTGAAAAATTAAGCAGTGATGTTAAAAAAACTGAAGATTCAGCCAGAGTAGCAAGGTATGATTTTTTTGAAAAATGTGCTAAAAAGTTTAATTCAAATTTCATAATGCTTGCGCACAATAAAAACGACAACGCAGAAACCGTGCTCTATAGAATAATTAAAGGCACCGGCATTAAGGGTCTTTGTGCTATAAGCGAGAAGAGAGATATTTTCTACAGGCCCTTGCTTGATGTTACAAGGCAAGAAATTGAACTCTACGCTAAAGAAAATAATTTACAATACGTTAATGACAGCTCAAACGATGATGTAAAGTATTCAAGAAACCTTATAAGAAAAGAACTTTTGCCCCTTGCGCAAAAAATTAACCCTGATGTAATAAATTCTCTTTGCAATTTATCAAATCTCTCTAAACTCCAGTCTGAGATTATTTTAGATACATTAAATAAGACTAAAAGCGATATTTACAAAAACAATAAAATTCATCTTGAAAAATTTCTCTTGTTAAGTGAGGCGCTAAAACTTGAAGTTATGAATGATTTTTTGGCAGACGAGCTAAAATATCGTGATTTTAAAAGGGTTAAATCTTATGTTGATTTTGTGTCATCTAAAAAAGGTAAAAAATCCGTTAACTCTGAACTTTTTCTTGAAGTTTCGGGGGGTTGGATATACAAAAGCAAAAAAGAGAAAAAATGCACCGATGAGATTTTAATAAAAAAAGAGGGTGTGTATAATATCGCAAATAAAACTGTTGTCATTGAAAAAGTTGATTTGCACGATGATTTTAAAAATTCCGGGGGATATAAATATCTGAGTCTTGATTTTAGCAAAGATATTATTTTAAGGACAAGGCGCGAGGGGGATATTTTCTGTCCTTATGGTATGCAAAAAGGCAAAATGAAACTTAAAGACTATTTAATTAACGAAAAAATACCAAGACAAAAGCGTGATAATTTGCTATTATTAACCTGTGGAAATGAAGTTTTGTGCATCGTCGGTCTGCAAATAAGTAATAAAGTAAAGGCCGATAAAGATAAAAAGTGTTACAGGGTAAAAGTTGCGGAGTAGATATGTCTGATAATAAAGAATTAAAAGTGCTAATTGGCGAAAGTGAACTTGCAAAAAGGATAAAAGAGCTTGGGGAGGAGATTAACGCGCACTATGGTATAGAAAACGAGCTTACAATAGTTTGTGTGCTAAAAGGTGCGGTGATGTTTTTCTGTGAGCTTGCAAAACACCTTAAAATGCCTGTAAAAATGGAGTTTGTAAGCCTCTCAAGCTATGGCGATGCGCAAAAATCTTCAGGCAAAGTTTCTGCACTAAATTTATCCCTGCCTCCGCTTGAGGGTAAAAATGTCCTTGTAGTAGAAGACATTATGGACACAGGGCTTACGCTAAACTTTTTGTTAGACTTTATTCGCTCAAAATGCAAGGCAAAAGATGTCAAGCTTGCTGTTATGTTTGATAAAAAATGTGCAAGAAAATACCCCGTAAAGCCTGATTTTAGCGCTTATGACGTGGGCGATAAGTTTATTGTAGGCTTTGGACTTGACTACTGCGAGCTTCATCGCAACTTACCATACATTGGTTATTACGAATAAAAGAAAAATCTTGAAACAATAACCGCGCAAACTATTCCTACCATATCTGCAAGAACACCTGTTAAAAGCGCGTGTCTTAGTTTTGTAATGCCTACTGCGCCAAAGTAAACCGCTATGACATAAAAAGTTGTTTCAGAGCTTCCTGTTATAACTGCTGCAAGTTTTGCAGCATAAGAGTCTGCGCCGTGAGTGTTTACAATGTCGCTAAAAATACCAAGCGTTGCGCTTCCCGATAGTGACCTTGTTATCATTAAAGCAAGAGTGTCAGAGGGAATTTTTAGCGCTTCAAGAGGGGTTTTAAAAATTTCATATAAAAACTCAAGCGCTCCTGAGGCCCTAAACATTGATACTGCAACCATTATAGCTACAAGGTAGGGAAGAATTTTAACCGCTACCCAGAAGCCCTCTTTTGCTCCATCGCAAAAAGTTTCATAGAGCGGGATTTTTTTATATAACCCATGCAGCAAAATTACACATATTATAACGGGCAAAATCCAGACAGAGATTGTGTTTAAAACTTCTTTCATTAAAACACCCTCTCCAGTATTTTTGAAATTAAAATTGCACTTACAAAAGATATTGAGGTAACAATAAGTGTGGGTAAAATTATTTCAGCAGCGTTTGTTGCACCTGAAGCTATAAGTATGGCTAACACTGATGCCGGCACAAGCTGAAACCCTGCGGTATTCATTGCAAGCAGAGTACACATGGCATTTGTTGCAACTTTTTTGTCGTTAGGGTTTTCTTTTTGCAAGTCTTGCATTGCTTTAATACCAAAAGGAGTAGCGGCATTAGCAAGTCCAAGAGCATTTGCGCTAAAGTTAAGTGCGATATTTGAGTATGCTTGAGAATTTTTTTTTGTGTCTTTAAAGATTATTTTCATAACTGGGTCTATTGCTTTTGAAAAAAGGTCAATAAGTCCCGATTTTTGAGCTATTTTAACGATACCAAGCCAAAAAGCCATAATACCAATTAGCGAAAATGCTACCATAACGGCACTTTGGGATGTTTTTAACATGGCATTTACCACCTCTTCCATTCTGCCGTTTATTGCAGCAAAAATAAAAGAGATGATTATTAAAGAAAGCCAAATTATATTCATTTGCTACCCGCGCAGTTGATTTACAAAATAAGCTTCACCCTCTTCATTAAGAGTGTACTTGGTTGTACCCTCATCATTCCAGGTGTTTATAAAGCCTTTATTTTTGGCTTCTTCAATTATGTAAAAGTCAACCAAACTTCCTGTTGCAGGGTAGAATTTTGAGTTAAGCATTTTTAGTGTAAAAAATTCATTATTTAGAACCTTTTTCATGTAATAAGCACTAATAATAAATTCCGAGAATGTGTCATAACCTTTATTAGACGCTATAAATTCATTTAAAGCGGGAATTTGACCACCGATAGTATTTGGTGCTTCATGGTATTCCTGCTGCATATGCGGTTGATTTAGGCTGAATTCTTCCATCCGAGGTTCACTGTAGGATGTTTGCTGTTGATAATAATTTTGCTGCACAGGTTCGTATTGGGTACTTATTTTTCTGCCCAAAAAACTCTCAAGATACCTGTCCATCTCTCTTGCAAGTATAGTACCATTTTTGGCAACAACTTCAACCTGTGCGTTGTTGCATTTTACTCTAAGGCGATATATGCTCATTTGTTTCTACCCTTGTTTTTTAAGTATTTCTTCGCGCCATTTGGCAAGTTGTTGTTCAACAAATTCCGCATCATCAGATGAAAGTTCAATCTCAACTTCACCTTTTTTCATTTTAAAAACATATTCTGCCATTTTAAATATCCTCTTTTTTACATATATTATGCAATAAGCATAAGAATTTCACAAAATATTTTAACAAAAATTTATATCCCATGCTTGAAATTTAATAGAATTTTATTAAATTATTATTGTTGCTCCATATATTTCGGTCGTTTGTATGAACACTATAAAATACTCTTCTTCTATACTATTAATGGGAGTATCAGGTTTCAAGATAAAATCGGGGATATACTTTGTACAATTCAATTAATCCTATAAATATAACATACAGAAACCCAAGGCAAGGCTATGCCTCTCAAACTTCTGATGCTCAAAATCAAGAGCAACAGGCTCCAGTTTCTTATGAACAAGGAAGCTCAGGTAATAGCAGACAGTTTCCAAACGGGGCAAAAGTTGCTATTGATTATACAAAAAATACAATTAATATCTCTCAAATTGTAACCGATTTTAAAAGCACAATCCTTGCTATTAACGCTCCCGATGATATTTCTCAAGAGGTTAGCTCTTACTTATCTCTTGTTGAAAAAGAATCCCAAAAGGCAAACCCTTCAAGAGATATCATTGTTTCTAACTTAAAAAACGCTTCAAAAATTTCTGATGAATATATTGCAAAAAGCTTAAATAAACCCTCAAGAGTGGTTGAAGGGTGGATTGACGCTTTATTTATGCAAAATATTGAACTAAAAGCTGACCCTACACATATTAACCCTGATTTTCAACTTGATATTCCCGATAAGAAAAAACAAAAACCAAAAGAGGCTACAACACCTGTTGAGCAAGAAAATATCCAAGACAAGTTTGAACAGATTCAACCTTTTGCAAGAGAAATAAAGGAGCAAGAAACCGAGCCTGTTCAAGTTGAAGTTAAACAGGATGTACAAAAAGAACCTGAACAACAGTATACGCTTCCTGATTTTGTAATTAGAAGAGAACCTCAAATATCAGCTCAACCTGCGATAGAAGAAGTTGAAGAGGATGATTTCACACCTGTTAGTATTATTGAGCAGACCTCTGCGCCTGTTGAAACTGAGCCTGTTAGTGCTTTTCTTGAGCAGCAAGAACAGATTGAAACTGCTACAGTAGAAGATACAAAACCCAAAAAACCCCAGTATGTAACTACAGAACATGATAGGGTTATATCAAAATCTCTAAAAGAGGCAAAAACTCTTTTGACGCTTGAAGATGACCCCGCTGCAGCACTTGAGACACTAAACGACGCACTTGGCGAAGTTACTCCCGAAACAAATAAAAACCTACGCGCCGCACTTCACTTTGAGCGCGGTAAGATTTTTGATGATTATGACTATGTAAATTACGCGCTTCGTGATTTTTATGAGGCTACAAAGTGTGATGATAATAACTTAAAACTTCAAGCACATGTAAAAATGGCAAGAATTTATGATGATTATGTTGAATTTGAGCCTGCAATAGAGCACTATCAAGACGCAGTTGCCTATGGCGGTGAGGCGGATAATTTGCGCGCGCAGACAAAAATACTATCTGAAATGGCGTCAGTTTACGCAGGCAGATTTGATGTTGAAAATACTCAAATGCTCACGGAGTTATCTGTTGAGGCCGCAAAAGAGGCAAATAACTCACTTCTTTTGTCTCAAACATACTCAAGCGCTGCAAAGAACTACGAATACATAGGCGAAGACGCTATGGCACTTGAAAATTACAAAAATGCAGTAAAAGCAATAAATTCTTTTAGCCCTGATTTAGAAACTTATGAAATACTTGCTCAAAATTATGAAGATGCGGCCGATGTTATGGACAGACTCGGTAATGCCGCTAAGTCAGAGTCTCTTTTATCAAAAGCTCGTCTGTATCGTCAAAGGATTTTGCTTGAGCAAATGTCAGAGGCAGTATAAGGTTAATCTTTGAGTTGCGGACTTTTTTGTCCGACTTCATAATCTCAAGAGCTTTGTTGGGGTTCAATTTTACGCTTTTTGGCGCAAGATTGTATTTGTCGATAATTGAAACACCGTAGTTGTAGTAAGTTTCATCAATGAAGTTTCTCAACAGTGACGCTTTAAGAGCCATTTTAATACCCTGCGCTACTGCTTGACCGTGGGGTGTTTTGTAGTTTGTGAGTTTTTCAATAGCATGAGCGTACGTGTGACCAAGATTTAAAAGTGCCCTTAGACTTTTTTCTTTTTCATCCTGTTCTACAACTGCCGCTTTAATGCTTACGCAAGCGTAGATTATATCTTCAATTTTATCTTTCAGGGTATTTGGGTTTAGTTTTTCAAAAGTGTCAAAAAGATTGAAAAACTTTTTTGCTCCGCAGCTGTTTTCAATAAAAGCGTATTTTATAACTTCGCCCATACCGCTTTGAAAATCATTGTAAGAGAGGGTGTTTAGTGTCAACGGGTCAATTAAAACTCTTTTTGGCTGCAAAAATGCACCAATAAGGTTTTTGCCGTGTTTGTCGTTAAAACCTGTTTTGCCGCCTACCGAGGAATCTACTTGAGATAAAAGAGTAGTCGGAATTTGAATGAAATCCACTCCCCTTAGAACGCTTGAAGCGCAAAAGCCTGCCATATCACCTATAACGCCCCCGCCAAAGGCTATAATGCAGTCTTTTCTCTCAATTTTATTATCAAGTAATTTGTTTAAAATATATTCTATTGTTTTTAGGTTTTTATATTTTTCACCGTCTTTAATGATTATTGTATTTTTTTTATCAAATTTTTTTAAAAAATCACCGTATATTTTTGCAACTTTATTGTTTGTGACAAGAAAATATCTCCTATCTTCAAGATAGCTTTCAATATTTTTTAAAATGTTGTTTTCAATTACTATAGGATATGATGTATCAATTTCTTTTTTTAAATTAACGCATAATTTTTTCATAAATCTCCCGTGCGATTTGCTCAATATTTTTGTTGTCCGTAACTATTTTTTCGCCTGATTTTTCATACTTTTCAAGCCTTGAAGATAAAATATCCTCAATTGTTTTTTTTGGGTCTTTTGTATTTAAAAGCGGTCTTTGTGTTTGTTCTTTTACTCTATCATATATTGTCTGAATATCTGCGCTGAGGTAAAAGACCTCTCCCAGCGACTTTAAAATTTCAAGATTTTCTTCCTTTAGTACTGCCCCACCACCTGTTGAGAGAACAAAAGCCCCGTTGTTTTTAAAATTTTTTAGCTCTGAAGTTTCGATTTCTCTAAAGTAATTTTCGCCTTTGTCTTTAAAAATTTGTGTTATTTTGCCGTATTTTTTTTCAATTATTTCATCAAGGTCAAAAAAATCACACTCGAGAATTTTTGCAAGCTCAAGCCCGACGCTTGTTTTGCCCGAACCCATCATACCTGTTAAAATTATGTTTTTAGATTTTTGTTGCATTGTTTTCAAAATTCTTTTTTATTTCATTAAAATTATCGCAGCCGAATTTTTCAAAAAATGCGTCTAAAATAACAATGGCGCACATATTTTTTACAACCGTGGCGCAAGCGTCCACCGCACAGGTGTCGGCGCGCTCAAAGTGGGCTGATACCGCCTCATTTGTATTGATATTTATGGAATTTAGCGCTTTTTTCATTGTGGGAATGGGTTTCATTGAGGCTTTTATGACTATATCTTCCCCGTTTGTCATACCGCCTTCAATGCCGCCTGAGTTATTGGTTTTTCTGTATATTTTTTCTCCGTCAGAAAAAATTTCATCGTGCACCTGCGAACCTTTTTTATTAGCACAATCTGAGCCAAGACCTATTTCAACGGATTTTATTGCAGGAGTGCTCATAACGGCTTGCGCCAGTCTGCCGTCAAGTCTTCTGTCCCACTGAACGTGGCTTCCAAGCCCTACGGGGAGATTTTTTATTGTTATTTCGACATTTCCGCCAAGGCTCTCGCCCTCCATTTGCGCTTCTTTTACTTTTTGCTCATAGTTATTTGGGTCATATTCTCCGCCAAGTGATATAACGCGCGCTTGAAAGGTTATGCCAAAGTTTTTTAAAATATTTTGGCATATTGCACCGACTGCGACCCTTGTTGTTGTTTCTCTTGCGCTTGAGCGCTCAAGTATGTTTCTTATGTCTTTTTGGTCGTATTTAATTGCTCCTGCAAAATCAGCATGCCCGGGGCGTACGTGCTCGATTTTTTTAGACTCAAGGAGTTCTTTTTCTTCTTGGGTTAGCGAATTTATATCAAGTTCTTCTACACTCATTGGTATGAGCCAGTTTTGCCAGTCGCGATTTTTTATTTCAAGACAAATTGGAGCGCCCGTGGTTTTAGAAAACCTTACACCCGAGTTAAAATGAATGGTGTCATTTTCTATTTTCATTCTGCCGCCGCGTCCTAAGCCGCCTTGACGGGCTTTAAGTTCCGAGTTTATAAAGTCAAAATCCAGCTCAAAATTAGCGCCAATGCCCTCTATTATGGCATTTAGGCATTGTCCGTGCGATTCTCCCGATGTTAAAAATCTAAGCGGCATTTTCTCTCCTTAAATATAAACCCATGGCACTTGTTCGCGTGCAATTATTGTCTCTACTCCCGTTTTTGCAATCAGCCCTTGAATTAGAGGCAGTACGGGAAGTTCTGATTCAAAGTGTCCTATATCAGCTACGGCAAAGCCCTCAACTTCAAGTGCTGCGTGGAATTTTACATCGCCTGTGATATAAAGGTCAATGTCATAGTCACTCAGCGCCTCAATAAAGCCGCCGCCTGCTCCTGCACTTACTGCCACGTTTCTGACTGTTTGAACGCCGTTTGGGTTAATAAGCTTAATCCTGTCTGAATTTAGTGATTGTTTAACGCCTAAAACGAACTCATCAAGAGCTATTTCATCTTTTAGGTGTGAAATTTTAATGTAATCATTAACTGTTACAAGATTTTTAAGACCCAAAACGCCGCAAAGTGCGTCAGTTGTAGAGCCGTATGTTTTATCAAGGTTTGTGTGCGCGCTGTAAACACAGATATTGTGCTTGATAGCTTGAATTAGCACGTTGTTGTCTATTTTGTTTAATTTATGAAAAATCGGCGGATGGTGAGTTATTATAAGGTCACAATCATTTGTTATTGCTTGCTCAAGGACTTCTTTTGTAAAAGAAAGTGCAACAAGTACGCGATTTGTGTAATCATGATGAAGATTAATCTGCCAGCCCGTATTGTCCCAGCTTTCTGCAAGCTCGGGGGAGGCGTACTTTTCGATTTTTGAAATGATTTCATCCGTTTTAATCATATAATTTCTCCAAAATTGCAAGCGCTACATTTTTTTTGGTTGTTTTTTCTATTTTTTCAATGTTATCTTTTTTATCTATTATCCAGACTTCGTTTTCATCGCTGCCAAGGGCTGTTTTTGCCTCATTTGCAACTATAAAATCGCACCCTTTATTTTTTATTTTTTCTTTCGCGTTTTCAACAACATTTTCGCTTGAAAGACAAAAACCTATCACCTTTTGGTTTTCTTTTCTTTCTTCGCACATTGTCTTTAATATATCAGGATTTTGAACAAGTTCAAGTGTTAGAGTTTGCCCTGTTTCTTTTTTTGAGATTTTTGAATTTGAGTAATTTTTTACTTTAAAATCACTTACCGCGGCTGCCATAATAAGATAATCCGCAGTCTCTTTTATGAAATATTCCCTTGTTTTATTAAGCATATCATCACTGCTTTGTGCAATGACGGTTTTGTATGGTTTTTCAACTGCAAAAGTTGATACAAGAACAACATCCGCCCCTAAATTATAAGCACAATCGCTAAGTGCAAGACCCATTTTGCCCGATGATGAGTTTGTAATATACCTTACAGGGTCAATGGGTTCTTTTGTGCCGCCTGCAGTGATTACTACTTTTTTGCCTTTTAGGGGTTTATTTTCATTAATAGAGTTAAATATTTTATCAAGCGAGCACAATCTGCCTTTATCCTCTGTGCCGCAGGCAAGAAAACCGCTCTCGGGTTCAAGGATTTTGCAGCCGCAACCGGATAGTTTTTTTAAATTTTCTTGTACAAAAGGATTTTCCCACATGCCTGTATTCATTGCAGGGGCTAAAACTATCGGTTTTTTGTGCCCTAAATACGCGCAAAACACTGAAGTTAAAAGGTTGTCACATATGCCGTTTGCTATTTTGCTTAAAGTGTTTGCACTTAAGGGGGCTAGTATAAATACATCCGCCCAATTACAAAGGCTGATGTGTTCAACCGAATTGCGCGGGTCAAATTGTGAAACATACAGTTTGTTATTGCTGAGTGTTTCAATGCTTAAGGGTGTAACAAAGTTAAGAGCATTCGGAGTTGCAACGACTTTTACATTATAGTCTGCTCTTTTAAACATCCTTATAAGTTCTAAGATTTTATATGCTGCAATAGATGAAGTTATACCGATGAGAATGTTTTTCATAGGGCACTTTCTTTCTCATAGATTTGCTGCAGCTGATTAAAAGCTTCATCCACTTTGTCGTTTACAATTAAGTATTTATAATTTTTAGACTCTTCAAGCTCTCTTTTAACCGCTTCAAGGCGCTTTTGAATGGCATCTTCTGTTTCTGTTTTTCTGCCTCTAAGGCGTTTTTCAAGTTCGTCTAAATTTGGCGGAGTTATAAAAATCGACACACACTCGGGGTATTTTTCCATAACTTTTTTAGCACCCTGTGCTTCTATTTCTAAAACTACGCTTTTACCTTCGTTTAGGCACTTTAGAACAAAACTTTTTTTTGTACCGTAGTAATTATCAGAATACTTTGCCCACTCGAGAAAATCGCCGTTTTCTATTTCTCTTTCAAATTCTTCTTTTGTTATAAAAAAATAATTTACCCCGTCTTTTTCCTGAGGTCTTGGGGTGCGAGTGGTAGCAGATATTGAGTAGATAATATTACCTTTGTTGTGTTCAAAAAATTTATTCAAAACAGTCCCCTTGCCGACGCCTGAGGGACCTGTTATCACATACAACCTTGCTTTATTTTCTTTCATAGACGCATTATACAACAATATTGCGCATAAAAAAAGCGGTTTTAAACCGCTTTTTAGAATTTATCTTTTGTCATTTTGTTCGGGTCTGTGAGTTGCGCATTTGATATCATACCATCGATTGTTTTATCCATTTTATCAAATGCTTCAAACATATCTTCTACTTCATCAGAATCCAGGACAGAGTTGCCGTTAGCATCCATTTTATCAAATGCTTCTCTGAAACGGTCTTCATTTTCAGAAAGTATTTGTTGTTCACTTGAAGTTATTCCTTGAGTATACCAGTTTAAGAAAGCATCATAAGTAATACCGTTTCCATTACTTAGAGATTTAAACATACCGTTTGCAATGCTCTTTAGATTGTCTTGATAATTATCATCTTTGTTGAAATCAAAACTTTTTCCGCCGATAGATGACAATGCTTCATCAAGTGCTTCTTGGTCACCGTTCTTTTCATAATTTTCCATGGCTTCTGCGTAGGCTTTTCTCCATTTTTCAAATTCTTCAAATATTTTGCTGTTATTTTCTTTGAAGTCGTTTCCTTGTGCCCCTTGCTCACTGTCAGCAGGAGTTACGCTGGCTGTTGCCACTTGATTATTATTTACATTGCCTTGTGTAGTGCCTGATGATTGGAATGTATCACCCGGAAGTTTTAGATTTTTACCAGTAAAAATCAAATTAGGGTTTTCGATATTATTTAATTGAGCAATTTCATTAATTGTTTTTTGGATATCATTACCTGTTGCACCGCATTGTTCGGTTGCAATTTTCCAGAGTGTGTCGCCGCTTTGAATGGTGTAGCTCATATTTGCCTCGCAATTTTGTTTTATATACCTATTATATAAAACGTAATTTTTTGAGCCAATCTTCAGTAAAATTGCTTTTTTGTTACAAAACTTAACCGTATTTGCAATATAACTTAATATTTAAAAATCTGTTTTTTATTCTTCTTCTTTGTTAAGATACGCTTGAAATTCTTGGATATTTCTTTTAAATTTATCTGAGGTTAAATCTGTACCGATTGAGTTCATATCTATTTGTCCGTCAACCGCTCCATCTGCGTTATCTAATGCTGCATAAAAGCCTTGCAGTTCATTTTTTTCCAATACGCCGTCGCCATCAACATCTATTGCCTCAAATGATTTTTGAGCATAAGCGCTTGCTGCACTGTATTCTTCTTCTTCCATATTTTCTAAATCAGGTGAGCCAAGTTGAGCATTTGTGTATTCTTCAAGACTTATACCGTCTTCGCCGTCTGTTTCCCAGGCTTCCATATCACCTTGGGCAAGTTTGCCTGTTTGTTCAACATACGCTGGGACAAAAGTTTCGGCATCGCTCGGGTCATAATCTCCTTCCATGAAGTTAAATTTTTGTCCTGCTTCTTTTTCGCCTTTAAGATAGTCAAGTTGTGCTTCAAGTTGTTGTATTTCTAAATCATTAAGTTTAGAAGATATGTCGCTTTTTTCTGTTCTGCTCAGGCTGCCTTGGAGTTTTTCTGATATTTCATTGAGTTGTTTTTCAATATTATCCATAGCACTTGAATATGTATTCATATTTTCGCCGTGTTTATTTAACCAAGCTTGCATTTGCCCGTAAACGCCGTTTGTTGACATGATAAAATCCTCTCTCTTTAGATTCTTATAACTTTATAAAAATTTTTTAAGAGATAATATTGATATTTTGTAAACAAATATTAAAAAACGGGTCATATGACCCGTTTGAATTTTTAAACTTCAATGTATTCTTTAAGTCTTTTTGAACGGTTGGGGTGTCTTAGTTTTCTAAGTGCTTTTGCTTCAATTTGTCTTATACGTTCACGAGTTACGCCAAAGAGCTGTCCTACTTCTTCTAATGTTCTTTGTCTGCCATCATCCATACCGAAACGCAGTCTTAGAACATCTCTTTCACGAGCGGAAAGACTGCCTAAAACTTCAGCTAAATCTTCCCTTAAAAGTTCGTGCGCTACAGTTTTAACAGGTGCATCAGCGTCTTTATCTTCAATAAAATCACCAAGGCGAGAATCTTCTTCTTTACCTATAGGAGTTTCAAGAGAAAGAGGTTCTTGAGCTACCTTAATAATTTCTCTTAATTTATTGATAGATATACCCATCTCAACCGATAATTCTTCTTCGGTGGGTTTTCTTGCTAATTCTTGAGCGAGTTTTCTTGTAACTTTTTTAAGTTTATTAATTGTTTCAACCATATGCACAGGGATTCTTATTGTTCTTGCCTGGTCGGCAATAGCACGGGTTATAGCTTGTCTAATCCACCAAGTTGCATAGGTAGAAAATTTATAACCTCTTTCGTGGTCAAATTTTTCCGCAGCACGAATAAGACCCAAGTTACCTTCTTGAATAAGGTCTAAAAAGAGCATGCCGCGACCAACGTATTTTTTTGCAATAGAAACCACAAGGCGCAAGTTTGCCTGTACAAGTTTTCTTTTTGCTACAGCACCTTGATTTCCGCCTGCAACAATTTTTCTCGCCAAGTCTATTTCTTCATCAGCTGTAAGAAGTTTTATTCTTCCGATTTCTCTTAAATACATTCTGACGGGGTCATCAACAGATATGCCTCTTGGAGGAGTGATATCGCCGTCTTGCGAGTCCTCATCGTCTTCTTTATCATAGAATCCGCCTGTCAAGTTGGCATCAATTGTGCTCACACCATGACTGCTTATAATGTTGCTGATATTATCCGTTTCAAGTCCTGCAGTGTCAAAATAGTTATCATCTGCAATCATGTCGGTATTTTTATCAACTACGCTTATAACTGAATCATCGGAACTTTTTTTTCTGCTCATTAAGGTGTCTCCATTCTGTTTGCTTCAAATTGTTTGAAAAGTATTTTAAGCTTTTCGTCTTCACTCAGGCTCTTGTCTTTTATTTTTTGCCTTAATTCGTGTTTTTTAAGCTTATTATCTATGTTGTTAAGCCTTTCAAAAGTTTCATTAACGGCTTGTATATAATTTTCATAGTTAAGATTCTCATATTCTGTTGATGAAAAAATTTCATCCGATAGTTTTTGTTGAATGTCAGTACTGTTGTAAAACTCGCAAAAAAGTTTTTTTGCTAGTTCATCAATATTATTTACTTCACGAAGTGCGTTGTCAATAGATGTAATAATCTTAAGATTAGCTTCGTTTTTGGGTTTATAGGTGCTTATTGCATGTGAATAAAAATTTCTTTTTTCAGGTGTGTTTGCAACAAAAGCAAGTTTTATAAGATTATTTTCCATTAATGTATATCGTGTGTTTAGGTCTTTTGCTGCACGGTTTGAAGTTTTTTGTACATTTTGTGATATATCAACTTCTCCCTGAGGCAGCATGGCTTTTCTTTTTGCTTTTTGTACTTGATTTTTTAATATCTCTTCATCAATGTTAATTTTATATGAAGTGTTTCTAATGTAATCGGATAAAATAACAGGATTTTGAATTTCAGATAAAATATCAGCTATCTGTTGTACTACTTCACTTTTTTCCTGCGGGGTTATATCATCTTTTATATCTTTTAGTGTCTTATCCAGTCTGTAATCAAGAAACAACGGGGCGTTTTGTATGTGCTTTTTGTACTCTTGTGCTCCAAATTCTCTTATAAATTCATCAGGGTCTTTGCCGCCAACCTGAGATACAACGTGAATTTCGCAAACCGAGTCACTATTTTCACTGTAACTTGAATCGTACTGTTTAATATCGCCAAGACTTGAGAATATGTTTTTTATAACTTCAGCTCCCGCTTTTGTTGCTTTTTGACCTGCACTATCAGAATCAAAGGCAAGATAGATTTTTCTTGAGGGACTGTATCTTGCAATAAGTTTTATATGCTGCGGGGTAAGAGCGGTACCGCAGGAAGCTACTGCGTTTTGAACTCCTGCACAGTGGGCGGATATTACATCAAAATACCCCTCCATAATTACAACTGAGTCTTCCTGTTTTATGTAGTCTTTTGCACGATTTAGACCAAAGAGCACAGAGCTTTTATTGTATATAGATGAATCAGGCGAGTTAAGGTATTTTGGATTTTGTCCGTCCATAATCGCGCGTGCGCCAAAAGCTATTGTATTTGAGTTTACATCCATAATGGGGATAATAATTCTGTTTTTAAACCTGTCTAAGAAATCTCCGTTTTTTTCATACAAAAGACCTGCTTTATACATTTCATCGTTTGTATATTTTTTCTCTCTTAAATATTCTTTAAGTTCAAAATTGGAATTTGGTGCAAGTCCTAAGAAAAATTTACCTATCGCAACTTCTCCGACCCCTCTTTTTTCAAGGTATTCAAGAGCACGGTCGTTTTTTAAAAGATTGTTATGATAAAACTTCATAGCTTCATCCATCGCACCGAGAAGTCTTTCTTTTTCTTCTTTGTATTTAGATGAGTCTTTAGAAGATTTGGGCAGCTCAATTCCTAAGGCTGCAGCTTGCTCTTCTATTACTTCTTTAAAGTTTTGATTGTTTATTTTCATAAGGAAAGCAAGAACATCTCCGCCCTCTCCGCAGCCAAAGCATTTAAAAATTTGACGTGACGGAGTAACGACAAAAGAAGGTGTCTTTTCGTTGTGAAACGGGCACAAGCCGCTGTAGTTGTGACCTGCTTTTTTTAATACGACATATTTTGAAATCACATCTACAATATCAAGGCTGTTTTTTATTTGTTCTACTGCCTGGCTGTAAGTTATTTCCGACATATTTCCTTATGGGTTACAATGGCAAACTGGTCGCTCATGCCTGCAACATAGTCAATTGCACCTTGTTCACCGTAAAGATTTTTGTAATACTCAAACAATTCTGAAACTATCTTTTTGATTTTGTTTTCTTCCTGCTTTGTTTTATCACTAAAATAAACATTTTTAAACATCCAGCTCCTTAAATTGTTTAAAAAGTTTACACAAAGCTCGGACATTTTTATCTCACTCTGCCCGACACTGTTTAAGTAAATGTCTTTAATAACCGTATTTATACGCTCAAATTTTGTGTTACCAAGATAATTTTGAAACTCCTCCGGGATGTCATTGTATGTAATGACCTCTTCTCTTATGGCATCTTCTATATCGTGGTTTAAATATGCAATTCTATCTGCTATTTTTACAATTTGCCCTTCAAGGGTAAAAGGTTTTCCGATTCCCGTGTGGTTTAAAATCCCATCAAGCGTTTCTTTTGTAAGGTTTAGACCCTCAATCACTTCAACTACTCTAACACCGTGAACATTGTGCTTAAAGCCGTTTTTTGTAGCTTCCATTAAAGCTTCTTCACCGCTGTGACCAAAAGGCGCATGCCCTAAGTCATGCCCCAGAGCAATGGCTTCTGTTAAATCTTCATTCAGGTTAAGGGCGTTTGCAAGAGTTCTTGAAATTTGTGACACTTCAAGCGTGTGAGTAAGACGTGTTCTTAGGTGGTCATTTTTAGGCGTGTAAAATACTTGAGTTTTTCTTTTTAGCCGCCTGAACGCTTTTGAGTTAATAATTCTGTCTTTATCTGTTTGAAATTCCGTTCTAAAAGGGTCTATGTCGTTTTCTTCTTTGTTTCTGCCTTTTGAATTTATCGATTTCTGTGCAAAGCTACTTAGGGTCTCTTCCCTTTTATAGAGCAGTTCTTTAATGTTTTTTAAGTCGGAAGTGTGATGCATAGTGAAATTTTAACACAAACTTAATATCGCACATATTGAAATTTTATTTTTCTCATTTATACTTGTAGTAAGGTTATGATGTTGGGTCAATTGATGAGCGAGAAGAAGTTATCCTGTAAGGTCATCTTTCAGATAGAAGATGAGATTAAAAAATCTCAGGGTGATTTTGAACCCGTATTTTTGACTCTTAAAGAAGAATTCAACAAGGACGAATTGTCTGAAATTTATTCAAAACTTTTGGGGGAAATCAAGTCCCCTAATTTTTTACGCCTGCTTATAAGAGAGATAGATAAGCTAAGACATCCTGATAATCTTAACGATTTAATAGATTTTATATTGGATTGTGATGCAAAAGATTTTTCCGATTCTGCCGAATACATAAACCTTAAAGTACTATGTATAAAAGCTATTTCAAATTACAAAGACATAAAAGCCGTTACACCGCTTCTTTATTGTTTAAATAACAAAAACGAAAACTATAAGTTCCGCCTTGCAGCCGCTGAAGCGCTGGGTAAAATTGGAGATAAAAATGCGGTTGAATCTTTAATAGACGTGGTGTCTGATGAAAATGAAAAGTCGGTGTACGTTAGAGAGTCTGCAGCGCTTGCACTCGGTATGATAGGGGATGCTCGTGCGCTTGACGCTTTTGTGGGGATTTTAGAGGCTAAAAAGAGTTTTCTTGATAAGTTTACTTTTTTAAAAGAACGCATTATAGAAGCGCTTAATAAAATTGATTTTTCAGGCAATAAAAGAGCGATAGCTGTGCTAAAAGAAGCACTGAGCGATGAATCGCCTCAGGTTAGAATTAATGCTATTGAGTCGTTAATGAACTCATCTGTCGATGAAGCCAGCGATTTGATATGGAAAATGCTTTATGATGGGGATGATGAAGTAAGGAAAAACGCCGTTATTGCTCTATACAATATGGAAGGCAAAGACGCTCTTATAAGAATTATTTCAGACGATACGCTCGATGTTTCCTGCAAAGAAGAAGCGCAAGAAGTCCTGCTTGAAGTTCAAGAGGATGAAGAGGATGAGTAAAAAGGCCGTTGTTCTACTGTCAGGCGGTTTAGACAGTCTGGTAAGCGTTGCCGCTGCGAATGATTTTTGCAAAGTAGAGCTTGCGCTTACTTTTAATTACTCTCAACTTGCAGCAGATGAAGAGATTGAGGCATCAGGTAAAATCGCAGAATTTTATAATATTGAGCATAAAGTCATTAACCTGCCATTTTTGGCTGAAATAACAAACTGCGCACTTGGTGACTCGAGCAAAAATTTAGAATTTGATAAATTAGATGAAAATAGCGCAAAAGCAGTTTGGGTGCCAAACAGAAACGGTTTATTCTTAAATATTGCTGCAAGTTATGCTGACTCTTTGGGTTTTGATTATATAATAATCGGTGCAAATAAAGAAGAGGCTGGGACTTTTCCTGATAATTCGCAAGAATTTCTAAACCGCGCCGAGGAGGCTTTTAAGTATTCAACTTTAAAAAAACCAAAAATCCTTGCCCCCCTAAAAGAGCTTGAAAAATATGAAATAATAAACCTTGCAACAGAAAAAAACGCCCCGCTTCACTTGTTAAAGAGTTGTTACAATTCAAAAGATAGAACAGGAGTTAAACATTGCGGAAAATGCGAGTCCTGTAGGCGTTTGCGCGAAGCGATTTTAAAAAGTGTTAACAAAGACTTGCTAAATCTCTTTTTTTAAACCAGAATTAAACTGTGGATATGAAGAAGAAATTTATCGATAAAGAAATAAAATACACAGGTAGAGAGCTTTCTCCTCATTGGATTTATAAAAATTTTAATCTGTGCGGGGACGCTATAGTAGCGTTTGTTGGTGAAGTTGACGTTAAGCTTGATGAGATGGTGGATATTGAAGATGTTATAAATATTGAACCTATCTATTCAAAAAAAATGCTTAATTTTATCATCGAATGTTTCGGTGTGCCCTTATCTGAAATGGTTTGGCGCCAGAGGCTTTTTGTTTTGATAATAAAAGAAACTCTTGAAAAACGAGGAATTGTTACTAAAAGATTTGGTGACGATTTGTTTTTTGAAGATAAAAAACTCTCTGTTTCAATAGCAACAGCCTCTATAACTTCTTCTTTAATTCACACGGCACTAAATATAATATCGGACGGTGCGCCGATTGAGGTTTCTTGTCTTAGTGATATGGGAATTTATGACATTGATGTTTTTGCAAATGAAATAATGGCATCTTTTGTTAATGAGGTAAAAAGCATCGATAACGCCAGATGCAAGGTGAGAGGGGTGATTGAATAATGAGTATGAATTCTCCTGATTACCTTACTTATAAAAAAAGTAAAGTTAATCCTCAAATTGAAAAGCAAAAACGCCTTTCAAGGTTGAAAATTGCACTGTGGATTTTTATTATAACTTTTTCAATTATTTTTGCTGTTGTGGTACAAGTTGTAAGAAAATACTCGGCTAAAATTGATATTGAATACGGAAGAAACGCTGATGCTCAAGCTACAAGCGAGTCTATACTATCTGAAGGTTTTGGAGCCGATGCAAAAAAACTTATCGATAAGCGCTTAAAACTTATTCAACTTGAAGAAAATGCACCAAGTGAGGCAAAAATAGTTTCAAGTGAAAAAGAAAACAATGAAGTTATTGACCTTGAACAGTTTGCAAAGATTAAAGAATCAGGCTCAGTTGGGGATGATGAAGTTAAGATAAAAATTGAAACAAATCAACCTAATAAACCGCAAGAGCAAAAACAAGTTCAAGAAAGTAATGTTTCTGTTTATTCAAAAGTTCTAATCGGTAAATATGCAACCTTTGAAGATGCAAGAGCGGCACAAGATTCAGTCAGAGAATATAACCAAGGGACAACTCCTTTTATAAGAAAAGTTGGAGATATTTATGCTCTTCAAGTCGGTTCTTATCAGGATTTAACAACCGCGAAGCAGATAGCGTCAAAGTTCAGGGCTCAGAATTTTGATGTTTGGATTTATCAGCAGTAAAAAACTTGCTTAACATTTCTATACTTGATTTTCTGAATTTTTATTTTATCATTAGTGTAAGATAATATCACTTGAAAGGATGTAGAAATGTCAATTGTTTGCGAAATATGCGGAAAAAAATCTATCAAAGCAGCAAAAATTTCTTTCTCTCATAAACAACATGTACACAGACAGCTTCCAAATCTTCACTCTGTTAAAGCTGTAATCAACGGTGTTGTTAAGAGAGTTCATGTTTGCTCATCTTGTATCAGAGCAGGAAAAGTTAAAAAAGCTATATAAGTTTTTTAAGATTATATAAAAAGACCCTTCTTTAGATAGGGTCTTTTTATTTTGGCAATTTTTTAATTAAAAATGTTTTTATTAAGACATAACAAGGAGAGAGTTATGTCTGATAATGCTATTAGTTTTAATTCACCATATTATGAGAAAGGCTTTTGGTTTGAACCAAATAGAGTTGAGCCTGAGGATGCCGATATTTGGGGTAACAGAAAATTTCTCAAAAAATATTGGGGCGAGGGCGACTCTTCCTCTATAAATCTTTCAGGCAGCTCTTTATACAGCTTTGACAACTATTACACCGGTAACTACGGGGAATATGCGCAAGACTTTGCAAACAATGCTACAAGTTATGATGATGTAATGAGCGGCTTTAAAGACAAACTAAATAACACTGATAATTCTGATAACTCTGCCGACAAATTTGCGCTTGATGCTTATTTTAGCGCTAACTACGGCGGATACGAACAAAAAGCTGCACAAGACGGTTTTAGTTATGATAATGTGTTTAATTCTTTTAGGGAAAAATTAAATAATTCAGGCGAGCAAAGCTCTTCCTCGTCAAGCGCAACGCCCAATTACTACGGGTATTTTGATGCGTATTTTAATTAGAAATTTTATATGAAAAATGTAAAAAATTACCCATCAAATTTTCGTTCCAAACTTCAATGTCATCAGGAACTCTAAGCACTGACGGGGAAAAATTCCATATATATTTAATGTTTGAATCAACAAGAAAATCAACGGTTGACTGAGCCGCAATTCTGGGCACTGTTAAAAGTACCATTTGAACGCCCATTTTTTTAGCTAACTCAGGGAGCCTTGAGATGTGAAAAACCTCTTTTTTGTTAATGGTAACGCCTACCTTTAGAGGGTCATTGTCAAATAGGGCAAGGACATTTAGCCCATAGTTTAGGAAATTATCATATTTTGCAAGCGCAAGACCTAAGTTACCTGCCCCTACTATAAAGGCGTTTTTGGGGTGTGCAAAACCAAGTGTCTTTTCTATAGATTTTTTTAAGTCGCTAACAATGTAGCCGACACGAGATTTACCGCTGTTTTCTAAAAGCGAGATATCTTTTCTTACCTGTGAGTCGTCAATTTTTAGCAAGTTAGCGATTTGAACAGAGGTGATTGTTTCAATTCCCGAAGTTATAAAATCACTTAAAATGCAGTGATACAGTGTAAGACGATTTATTGTTTTGTCTGAAATTTTTTCTTTCATTGCCTTAAAAAATGCCGGATAGCAAGAAACTATCCGGCATGGGTTGTTTATCTAAACTTCGCCGTTGTAGGCTTTGATGTACATTTCTCTGATTTCTTTCATTAGAGGATATGCAGGGTTTGCACCTGTGCATTGGTCGTCAAATGCAAGCTCTACAAGGTTGTCTAATTTAGCGTAGAATTCTTCTTCGCTAACGCCCATATCTCTTATAGAAAGCGGTATTTCAAGTTCTTTCTTAAGATTTGTGATAGCGCTTATTAACAATTCTACTTTTTCATCATCAGAGTTTCCGCCCAATCCTAAGTTGTCAGCAACTTGAGCATATTTTGCTTTTGCGTTAGGGAACTTGTATTGAGGGAATGCTGCTTGTTTTCTCGGGCAATCGTTTGAATTGAAACGAATTACTTGGTTTAAAAGCATAGCGTTTGCAATACCGTGAGGAATGTTAAATGCTGCACCAAGTTTGTGAGCCATTGAGTGGCAAACACCCAAGAATGCGTTAGCAAAAGCCATACCTGCAAGAGCTGAAGCATAGTGGATTTTTTCTCTTGCAATCGGGTCGTCTTTACCGAATTTGTAAGAACGCGGTAAGTATCTGAAGATTAACTTAGCAGCTTCAAGGGCAGGTGAGTTAGTAAAGTTAGTTGCCATTGAGCTTGCATAAGCTTCAAGTGCGTGGCTTAGTGCGTCAATACCTGATGCTGCGCAAAGTCCTTTAGGCATAGAATCAACGAAGTTGGGGTCGATAATTGCCATTTCGGGAGTTAGAGCGTAATCAGCAAGAGGATATTTGATGTGAGTTTTGTCATCAGTGATAACCGCAAACGGTGTTACTTCTGAACCTGTACCTGATGTTGTAGGTATAGCAACCATTGTAGCTTTTTTGCCAAGAGCTGGAAGGTCGCAGATTCTCTTTCTGATATCCATAAATCTCATAGCGACATCATCAAATACTGTTTCAGGTTGTTCATACATTAACCAGATAACTTTAGCGGCATCAATCGGTGAACCGCCGCCAAGAGCGATGATTACATCGGGTTTGTATACGTTAACCATCTGCATTGCTTCATTAATTGTAGATAGTGTCGGGTCAGGTTTAACGTCAAAGAATATTTGGAAATCAACGCCGATTTCTTCTAACACTTTTGTTACGTTGTAAACAGTACCAGAATCGAATAAGTATCTGTCTGTTACGATAAATGCTCTTTGTCTGCCTTTTAATTCACGAAGTGCTAAATCAGTTGCACCGCGTTTAAAGTATACTTTCGGCGGAACTTTGAACCATAACATGTTTTCTCTCCTTTCGGCTACTGTTTTGTAGTTTAGTAAGTGTTTAATACCGACGTTTTCGCTGACTGCGTTGCCGCCCCAAGAACCGCAACCGATTGTTAATGTCGGGTCTAATTTGAAGTTGTAAATATCGCCGATAGCACCTTGTGATGCAGGTGAGTTGATTAAGATTCTACCTGTGTGAAGTGTTTTTGCGAATTTTTCAATTCTTTCTCTTTTTCTTTCATCTGTGTAGAGAACTGATGTGTGACCTGCGCCGCCTGCATCAACAAGAGTAAATGCAATGTTTACGGCATCATCAAAATCGCAAGCTCTGTACATAGCAAGTACGGGAGAAAGTTTTTCGTGTGCGAATGGTTCATCCATTGAGTAGTCGCTAACTTCGCCGATAAGAACTTTAGCGTCTTCAGGTACTTCAAAACCTGCCATTTGAGCAATTTTGTATGCAGGTTGACCAACGATAGCCGCATTTAATCTGCCTTCAGGGAACATGGTGTTTCTTAGGGCTTGTTTTTGTTCTTCGTTGCAGAAGTAAGCGCCTCTGTATATAAGTTCGTTTTTAATTTCTTCGTAAACACTGTCAACAGCAATGATGGCTTGTTCTGAAGCGCAAACTACACCGTTGTCGAAAGTTTTTGATAAAAGAATTGAAGATACAGCCATTTTAATATTTGCTGTTTCATCAATAATTGCAGGAGTGTTGCCGGGGCCAACACCAAGAGCCGGTTTACCTGATGAGTAAGCTGCTTTAACCATGCCGGGACCGCCTGTAGCCAAAATCATATCGATTTTGGGGTGGTGCATAAGTTGATTTGATAGCTCAACCGTAGGTTCATCAACCCAGCCGATAATATCTCTTGGAGCGCCTGCTGCAACTGCTGCATCAAGAACGATTTGAGCAGCTTTGATTGTTGCTTTTTTAGCTCTCGGGTGGGGTGAAAATACTATAGCGTTTCTTGTTTTTAGTGCTATTAATGATTTAAAAATTGCTGTAGCAGTCGGGTTTGTTGTAGGTACGATACCTGCCAAAACACCTATCGGTTCAGCAACTTTTTTAATACCGTTAACTTTGTCTTCTTCAATAATTCCGCAAGTTTTGCAGTTTTTGTATTTGTTGTAGATGTATTCTGAAGCAAAGTGGTTTTTAATAACTTTATCTTCAACAATACCCATGCCTGACTCTTCATGAGCCATTTTTGCAAGAGGAATTCTTGCTTTGTTTGCAGCTAGGGCTGCTGCTCTAAAGATTTTGTCCACTTGTTCTTGAGTGTATGTTGCATAAACTCTTTGTGCAACTTTTGCTCTCTCAATTACTTGGTCTAAGTCTTCAGCGCTTGTAACTAATTGTCTGGGTTCTTCGTTTTGAACCTTTTCAATTTCCATGTTTTCTTGTGTCATGTTGTTCTCCTTATTACATAGCTCTTTTTGAGATTGTTTCTTTTTAAATTTGAAAAACATTGTGCTCTCCGCTCTTTTTGAATCTACTTTTTGTAAATTCGTATTCGTGATTTATTTCACAATAGAATTTTAAAACAAAATTTTATAAATTGCAAGTGTAATTTCTACACATTATAAAAACTTTATATAAACTTAATATGAAGTTAACAACTCTTTACTTTGATATTTTAAGTTTTCTGATAAAATAGCTTTGGTGAAGTATGATGAATGCAATCTCACTAAATGAAATATATATGATACTGGGCTTTTCGCTCTCGCTGTATTCTTGCGTTTCAAATGACGTTATACAGACTCTGGGTACATTTCTGAGCACAACGAGAGAAAAACCGGCATGGCTTATTTGGCTTTTTGCAAGTTTAGTTTTGGTCATAACTTTTATTTGGGGCTGGCATGTAAACGACGGAGATATGGCTTTTGGCAGGTTGGATAGAATTCCTTTTGCAAATCAGTTCTACTGGTGGCATGTTCTGCCTCCGATTATATTAATATTTTTAACAAAAAAGGGCATCCCTGTTGCAACTGCGTTTTTGATTTTAAGCATTTTTTCATCCGGCAC